>JAJZZI010000120.1 GCA_021797635.1 Bacillota bacterium
ACTGATCGGTTCGAACTGGAAGGATCCCTTCTCGCCCAGCCTGCGGAGGGGATGCATCAGTCGATCCCGATGGTAGACCCGTTCGCCCAAATCCCGAACCTTATGGCAAATGGCACCTCGGGTCACGGGATGGAGAGGATCACCGGTGATTTTGACGATTTTTCCGCCCTCTTGATACACCGTAAGACCGCACGTGTCCGGACAGTCAAAGGGGCAGACCGAGCGCTTGGCGGTAAGCTCTTTCATGGTGCGATTTCCGGAGATCGGGTTTGCTTGGGCCTTGATGGGGCTGTCGCTGCAGGCGCCATGTTCTGCCTCCTTCGTGATCTTTAGCCGGGATTTGCATGGCAAGGGGATTAGCGGTTACGTTTAGTACGATCTGTGATCGAGCCCTAGTCATAAGTCAGCATACCATACGGGCACTGACTTCCTCCATGCAGCCATCGTATGCTCTGGGCCGGCCTCAGCGTTCAGGCACGAAGGCCCGAGCGATGGCTTTGGATTCGGCGACGACGCCATATGACCCATGGTCATGGAGGGGGGACTCATTATAACCCAAAGTGCTCGCCCCTAGGCGAAGCCTAAGGGGTTGCAAGATGGATTCTTCGATGGATAACCCGCTTTAGAGGGATCTTCTTGGGCGTTGTCGAAGTACGCAGGTAGGTGTTGTCGCGAGGTGGTCCACATGTGATCCGATCGTGCAGAACTCGAGCTAGAGTCCATGGAGGTTATCATGATCCGTTTAGAACAAGTGGACAAGCGTTACGGTAACGGCCATGTAGCGCTGTCCGGCGTCAACTTGGTGATAAGACGAGGCGAGTTTGTTTTTGTGGTGGGACCCAGCGGTTCCGGCAAGTCTAGTCTCATTCGCCTTTTGTACCGTGAAGAATTGCCAAGCAGCGGAGACGTCTATATCGACCAGTTTCATCTGACCCGAATGCGCCGTAGTCAAGTGCCTCGGCTAAGGCGACAGTTGGGCGTGGTCTTTCAAGACGTGAAGCTTCTTCCTCAGCGAACCGTCTATCAAAATGTTGCCTTTGCCATGGAGGTGCTGGGCGCGAGCAGCCGCGAGATCCAAAAGCGGGTGCCCGCTGTGTTGGAATTAGTGGGTCTGGCCCGGCGCAAGGATTCCTTTCCCCACCAACTATCGGGAGGCGAGCAGCAGCGCGTGGGTATCGCTCGAGCCTTAATCAATAACCCCGTCTATCTCATCGCCGACGAGCCCACCGGCAACCTGGACCCGGATACGGCCTCAGACATTATGCGTCTGTTCTTGGAGATCAACCGGCGTGGCGCTACCGTCATCATGGCTACTCATGCTCGCGACTTGGTGAATCAAGTGCAGCGCCGCGTGATCGCGATTGATCACGGGCGTGTCGTCCGCGATGAGCTTAAAGGAGCCTACGGCCATGAAGCCTAAGACCCTATGGTATTTTGGCCGAGAGACGGGATATGGCCTGTGGAGAAATGGATGGATGACGCTTGCCTCCGTGAGTACGGTGGCGATCTCCTTATTTGTTCTGGCCTTTTTCATTGTGTTAAGTGTCAATCTCAACCATGTCGCCGGCGTCTTGGAGAGCGAGGTGGAAGTGCGGGTCTTTATTCATCAGCATGTTCCGCGCCCCCGCGAGTTGAAACTAATGAATCAGGCCAAGCATTGGCCTGAGGTGCGCCAGATCTCGTTTTTTACTAAGGCTCAGGCTGCCCACCAGTTGCAGTCGGAGTTTCCGGACCAAAAAGATTTGTTGCAACTCATTGACCAATCGAACCCGCTATTTGACGGATTTGATGTGTATACTCGCAAACCGACGCAGATTGCCCAGGTGGTACGCAAATTTCGGGCCAGTCCTCTCATCCAGAGCGTGGTGTACGAGGGAGTGGTCGCCAAGAGAATTAATCGCCTCACCCAAGTGGTGCGCGTGGTGGGCTGGGGGATTGAGGCCCTATTGGCGTTGGCTACGTTGTCTATTGTCTCTAACACGATTCGCCTAGCCGTGTTTGCCCGCCGGCGCGAGATCGGGGTCATGAAGCTCGTAGGGGCTACGGACTGGTTCATCCGCTGGCCATTTGTCATGGAAGGGGTGGTGCTAGGACTGGTCGGAGCGGCTACCGCTGATGTGTCGGTGAACTACGGGTACCGATGGGCCATCCACGCCGCCGTCACTGCGATGCCCTTCTGGCCGGTCGCCCCATTATCGTTAGTCTTGCAGCATACGGTCTGGGTGACCGTGGCGACGGGATTGTTCATTGGAGCGCTGGGCAGTTTAGTGGCCGTGCGTCGATTCCTGCGCGTGTGATGATTTGTTCGCATATCGGCAAGGTGCTATACTGAGACTGACATAGACCTCAGCGTAGCAGTCGGCTAATTTTTTGGTGGCGATCGGGATACCATATTGGGAGGGCCGTGGTGAGCCTATTTAAACTGGTGAGTCCCTATCAACCGACCGGCGACCAGCCCCAAGCCATCGAGCAGTTGGTGTCTGCCTTTAAAGGGCACGAGAAAAAAGCCGTACTCCTCGGAGTCACGGGGTCGGGCAAGACCTTCACGATGGCTAACGTGATCGCTCAATTGAATCAGCCCACGTTGGTGATGGCGCCCAACAAGACCCTGGCGGCGCAATTGGCGGGGGAGCTTAAGGCCTTTTTCCCAGAGAACGCCGTCGAATATTTCGTCAGCTACTACGACTATTATCAGCCTGAAGCATATATTGCTCAGACAGATCTGTACATCGAGAAAGACGCTCAGATTAATGATGAAATCGATAAGCTGCGCCATTCGGCGACTTCGTCGTTGCTGGAGCGAGATGACGTCATCATCGTAGCTAGCGTTTCCTGCATTTATGGTCTTGGATCGCCCATAGACTATCGCGAACTGGTACTCTCCTTACGACGGGGTCAAGTACGGGAACGACGGGCAATCTTGCAAAAGTTGGTCGAGACGCAATATCATCGTAATGACCACAATTTTGTGCGGGGCACCTTTCGCGCTCGCGGTGACGTGATTGAAATCTTTCCCGCTAACCAGAGTGAGCAAGCGATTCGGGTGGAGTTGTTCGGGGACGAAATTGAACGGATTCGTGAATTTGATGCCCTGACCGGGGAAGTCGTCGGAGAACGAGAGCATGTTGCCATCTACCCCGCCTCCCATTACGTGATGGATCGAGAGCGGCTAAAGCCTGCTCTTGCTTCGATTGAAGCTGAGCTGGAGGCGCGGCTAGCGGAGTTAAAGCGACTGGGAAAGGATCTGGAAGCCCAAAGACTCGAACAACGCACGCGTTATGATCTGGAAATGCTCCAGGAAGTGGGCTTTTGCTCGGGAATTGAAAATTATTCGAGGCATTTTACCGGACGCCAGCCGGGAGAGCCACCTTATACGCTGTTGGATTATTTTCCTTCCGCGTTTTTGACCATTATCGACGAGTCCCACGTGGGTGCCCCACAGATTCGAGGGATGTACGCAGGTGATCGATCCCGCAAGGAGAGCCTTGTGGATCATGGATTTCGCTTGCCCTCAGCGTTTGACAACCGGCCACTCACCTTCGAAGAATTCGACCGTCGCATTGATCGCGTGCTGTACGTCTCCGCGACCCCCGGACCCTATGAGCTAGGAGTTGGCGGGACGGTGGTCGAACAGATTGTTCGTCCCACGGGCCTCTTGGATCCGGAAATTAGCGTGCGTCCCACGGCTGCGCAGATTGACGACTTGCTGGGCGAGATACGAGATCGCACCCAGCGCGATCAGCGGGTGCTGGTGACCACTCTGACCAAGAAGATGGCCGAAGACTTGACCGAGTACTTTCGTGAAGCGGGCGTCAAGGTGCGCTACTTACACTCCGATGTCGACACCCTGGAACGCATGGCCATTTTGCGCGACCTGCGGCTGGGCGAGTTCGATGTATTGGTCGGGATTAATCTCTTGCGCGAAGGCCTGGACTTGCCCGAGGTGGGTTTGGTCGCGATTTTAGACGCGGATAAGGAGGGCTATTTACGATCCATCACCTCATTGGTTCAAACCATCGGTCGGGCAGCCAGAAATGCAGAAGGTGCCGTTATTATGTATGCCGATCGAATCACCGACTCGATGAAGGGAGCCATTGAAGAAACGAGTCGGCGACGAAGCATCCAATCCGCCTATAACCGCGAGCACAACATTACGCCAACGACGGTGAAGACGGCGGTGAGGGACGTCATCCAAGCCACTAAAGCTGTGGAAGAGCAGCATATTGAAGACAAACCCCTCAAGGAGCTTAGTGCTCGAGAACGCGTGCGCATGGCCAACCGCCTGCGTAAGGAGATGAAAGACGCTAGCCGCAACTGGGAATTCGAGAGGGCAGCGGCGCTTCGCGACCTGTTAATCGAACTAGAGGCCGAAAAGCCGGCGGTGGCTACGGGAGGAGCAAAGAAGCGTGGCTGACACCATGATTCGGGTGCGCGGCGCCCGCCAGCATAATCTGAAGGGCATTGATATTGACATTCCCCGGGATCGCTTAGTCGTGGTCACCGGGGTCTCGGGTTCGGGAAAGTCGTCGTTAGCCTTTGATACCATTTATGCCGAAGGCCAACGACGCTATGTCGAGTCGCTATCGTCTTATGCCCGTCAGTTTCTTGGGCAAATGGATAAGCCTGACGTAGACAGCATCGAAGGGTTGTCTCCGGCGATATCCATCGATCAGAAGACGACCAGCCATAATCCACGCAGTACGGTAGGCACGGTCACCGAGATCTACGATTACCTGAGGCTCCTCTATGCCCGCGCTGGAACGCCACATTGTCCCAAATGCGGGCAACTCATTCGTCGGCAAACGATTGAACAAATGGTAGATCGGGTGATGGCCCGACCCGAGGGAACGCGGCTTGAAATCCGTGCACCCTTAATCCGGGGGCGTAAAGGCGCCCATGAGAAAGTGGTAAGTGAACTGCGGCGAGAAGGATACAGCCGTGCCCGCGTTGACGGCGAACTCGTCGAGTTAGAAACGCTGCCCGCCTTATCGAAGAACCAAAAACACACCATATCGGCGGTTGTGGATCGCGTCGTCGTGCGTCCGGGAGTATCATCGCGCTTGGCTGAATCGTTGGAGCACGCCCTGAATCTTTCGGGGGGAGCCGTCGAGGTGGGAGAGCCCGAGGGACCCGCAGAGCTCTTTTCTCGGGACTTGGGATGTGCTTCCTGTGGGATCGCCCTAGAAGAGCTTTCCCCGCGCATGTTTTCTTTCAACGCCCCTTATGGCGCGTGCCCGGCGTGCACCGGACTTGGATATAAGTTAGAACTGGATCCGGCCCTGATTGTTCCGAATCCGGCCTTGGCGGTGCGTGAGGGGGCGGTGGCCCCGTTTTTCCGAGCATCCAGCCGCTTTTATTCAGATCTCCTGGAACGGGTGCTGGAAGTGGCCGGCATCGATGGCGACACACCTTATCAAGACCTTTCCGAAGCGGCCAAAGATGTGATTCTTCATGGATATCCAGAGCCCGTGCCTTTTGAGTATGAAGGTGGGTTTGCCCGACGGGATGGCACCATGCGCTATCAGGGCGTGATTCCCATTTTGGAACGGCGCTATCGCGAGTCGGGTAGCGAGGGCGTCAAACAGGACGTGGAAGAATACATGACTTCGCGTCCCTGCCACGCCTGCCACGGAAAACGCTTGGCCCCCGAGGTTCTGGCGGTGACCATCGCCGACCGCTCCATCGCCGACCTTACGGATCTGGCGGTCGTGGATCTTCAGGGGGTCCTTGCCCAAACGCGTTGGTCGGAGCGAGAGCGGCGCGTCGCCGAGCCAATTTTGAAGGAAATTAGTGAGCGCTTGGGCTTTCTCGTCGACGTGGGTCTCGGCTACCTCACCCTATCTCGCCAAGCCGGTTCGCTTTCTGGCGGGGAGGCCCAGCGCATTCGTTTGGCTACCCAAATCGGATCGTCTCTGGTAGGGGTGCTTTATATTCTCGATGAGCCTTCGATCGGGCTTCATCAACGCGACAACGCCAAACTGATTCGTACGATGAAAAGACTGCGCGACTTGGGTAATACCTTAATTGTGGTCGAGCACGACGAAGAGACGATGTTGGCTGCCGATTATTTGATTGATATTGGCCCTGGCCCTGGAGTGTACGGGGGGCAGATCGTCGCCGCGGGTAGCCCAGAAGAAGTGATGCGCATGAACCACAGCTTGACGGGGAACTTCTTGTCGGGCAAGGAAGCGATCGCCCTGCCGAGCAGTCGACGGGCTCCAGGTGAACGCTGGCTTCGGGTGCAAGGAGCCACCGAGCACAACCTTCAAGAAATTACCGTGGAAATTCCCTTAGGTTTATTTGTGGTGGTCACGGGCGTCTCGGGATCGGGCAAGTCGACCCTGGTAAACGATATCATCCGCCACCGCCTCGAACTCGATTTGAATGGCGCACGGAGCCGTAAGGTAGGAATGCACCGGGCGATGTCAGGCAAAGAATGGCTGGATAAGGTCATCGCCATTGATCAAAGTCCGATCGGACGCACGCCGCGTTCGAATCCCGCCACCTACACGGGATCGTTTGACTTGATTCGCGAAATCTTTAGCCAGACCAATGAAGCCGCGGTGCGCGGATATCGTCCCGGTCGGTTTTCTTTTAACTTAATGGGCGGGCGGTGCGAGGCCTGCCGAGGGGACGGCATTTTAAAGATTGAGATGCACTTTTTGCCTGATGTATACGTGCCTTGCGAGGTCTGCAAAGGACGCCGTTACAACCGAGAGACCTTGGAGGTTCACTACCGGGGAAAGAACATTGCCGACGTCTTGGAGATGACCGTGGATGAAGGTCTGGAGTTCTTTCGCCATCATTCCCGGCTCCAACGAAAGCTCAAAACACTGGCCGAGGTGGGACTAGGCTATGTCCATTTGGGACAACCCGCGACCACGTTGTCTGGCGGAGAGGCGCAGCGGGTAAAACTGGCGACCGAGCTTTCGCGGCGTTCCGAAGGCCGCACCTTGTACATTTTGGATGAACCCACCACGGGCCTTCACGCTGCCGACGTGCGTCACTTGCTGGGCGTGCTCGAGCGACTGGTTAGCCAAGGGGACACGGTGCTGGTGATTGAGCACAATCTCGATGTGATAAAGACGGCGGATTGGATTGTCGACCTCGGTCCTGAGGGAGGAGATGGCGGTGGCCGCGTGGTCGCGGTGGGGCCACCAGAGCAGGTGGCCACGGTGTCTGAATCGTTTACCGGACAGTATCTCGCGCACTATTTGGATCGGCGAAGCCAGCCAGCCATCCGCTAGCGGGTTGGCCGAAGAGGAGGTGCCGTGGTGGATGATGCCCAGGCAGAACCGCTAAAAGAGGCTGCCAAGAGGCTTCGGGACGGGCCCGGAGTCTACCTGATGAAGGACGCCGCGGGTGTCGTGATTTATGTAGGCAAGGCGGTCAATCTCAGGAATCGGGTGAAAAGCTACTTTCAGGATCCATCTCGACTAGCCCCCAAGGTAGCTGCGATGATGCGGCACGTGGCCGACTTTGAGGTGATCACGACCGACACGGAAGTCGAGGCGCTGATTCTCGAGGCCACGTTAATTAAGGCTCGGCAGCCGCGCTATAACATTCGATTGAAGGATGACAAGGCTTATCCCTACTTGCGGCTTACTTGGGAAGAACCCTTTCCTCGACTTCTTATCGCCAGACGATCGGGGCAAGAAGGCAGCCGGTACTTCGGTCCTTATACTCATGCCCAGTCGGTCCACGATACCATCCGTCTACTGAGACGGATATTTCCCATACGCAACTGCACTAACCAAAAGTTTAAGAATCAATCCCGACCCTGTTTAGAACACTTCATTAATCGCTGTCAGGCCCCATGTCAGGCTATGGTCAGCCAAGAAGAGTATCGCGCGATGATGCGCGAAGTGGAGTGGTTCTTGGAAGGGCGGACGGACGCCGTGGTCCGCGATCTCAAAGAGAAGATGGAAGAGGCGGCGGATCGCTTGAACTTTGAACGGGCTGGCCAACTCCGCGACCAAATCTTAGCGGTGCAAGAAATTACCCGAGAGCAGAAGGTATCGTCTACGGTGGGCCGCGACCTCGATGCCATTCATTGGGCGGTGGACGCCGGCGATGCCTTCGTACAAGTTTTCACCGTCCGAAGGGGCCGGGTCACCGGGCGCGATGCATTTACCTTGACCGGAGTGGACCCAGCGGATGAGGGAGAATTGGCCCGGGCGTTTTTGATCCAGTATTATGGACGTCCGCGTGATATTCCACCACTGGTGCTGGTACCTGTGGCACCCAACGAAGACGAGGCGCTCAAAACGTGGTTAGCCAAAGCGCGGGGGTTTAGCGTGAAAATCGAGGTGCCTCGTCGAGGCGAAAAACAACGGCTGTTGGCCATGGTGGGACAAAACGCCGAGTGGTCCCGTGACGAAGCGCGCCGGCGGATCGAGACTCGGGAGCGCGATCGAGACGAGGGACTCCTAGGGCTTCAGCATGCCCTGGGGCTTTTGGCGCCGCCTGAGCGTATGGAATGCTATGATATCTCCAACACCCAGGGGACGGAATCGGTGGCCTCCATGGTGGTCTTTACGCAGGGAAGACCGGATAAGAGTCAGTACCGGCGGTTCAAAATCCGGACCGTCGAGGGGCCCAACGATTTTGCGTCGATGGCGGAGGTGATTAGTCGCCGCTTTCGTCATGTGGAGAAGGTGGCGGAAGTCCCAGGGAAGTCGCGGTTCGCCGTTCGCCCCGACCTTATTATTATTGATGGAGGCAAGGGCCAACTCGGTTATGCGCTAAGGGCGATGCAAGAGGCGGGATGCGGCGATATTCCCGTGTTCGGTCTGGCTAAACAGCATGAGTGGTTGTTCGAACCGGATCGACCGGAACCGATTATTTTAGATCGTGACTCGGCGGCTTTAAAGCTCGTGCAGCAGATTCGTGATGAGGCCCACCGCTTCGCCATTACTTTTCATCGTCAGCTCCGTACCAAGCGCAATTTAAAGTCGGTGCTCGACGACATCCCGGGCATCGGCCCCAAACGCAAGCGGCAATTGGTGGCGCACTATGCCCGGCCGGAGGCCTTGGCGCTGGCGACCGTGCCAGAACTCGCCAAGCTTCCAGGGATGACGGTGAAGGCTGCCGAAACGGTATTGTCCTACTTAAGCGCCCAAGGCTTTTCGGAACCTGGGGCCGGTGCCAGCCAGAAGGCCGAGCTGTCAACCACGAAGGGGGGATCGTCATGATGCGAATCTTATGGGTATGGGCCATCACCGCCATGGGGTTGGCGGTCATCGCCCATTTGGGCATGGGCATTCAAGCCAACTCCACGGTCAGCATTATTGTGGCGGCGTTGGTCTTGGGCCTGGTCAACACCTTTATTCGTCCCATCTTGCGTTTGGTGGCAATACCGTTTACCTTAGTCACGTTTGGTCTATTCGGCTGGATTATCAATGGCCTGATGCTTTGGCTGGTTTCGCGGCTGGTGCCCGGCTTTCATGTGGCTGGGTTTGTCGCAGCCGTGCTGGGAGCAGTGGTGTTGGCGGCCATATCGGGGGTTATGCATTGGATTGTGCGACGATGATTAGTTTGGTGGCATTGGATTTAGATGGTACCAGTCTTTGTCATGGCGGGCGAATTAGCCCAGGCCTGGAGGAAGCCATTGGAAAGGCCCAACAGAACGGCATTAAAGTCATTCTGGCTACCGGACGCATGGCCCAGTCGGCCGAAGGGTTTCGGCTAAGTTTAGGCATCAGCGCCGGGCCGATGATTGCCTATAACGGCGCGGAAGTGGTGGCGATGCCTGAAAACCAGGTGTGGATTAGGCACGCGGTCCATGAGGAGGCGGCCCGACGTCTCATTGCCTTGGCGCTCGCCCACAACCTTTTAGTCCAGGTGTACGTCGGTGCCGAGCTTTGGGTTTCCCGGGACGCCGAGCGGGTTCGTGACTATGTTAAAACCAATCATGTTCCCGTCTCCGTCCGCGATGCCAAAGCGTTGACGGATTGGCCAGAGGCTCCCTTAAAGATCTTGTTGCAGGCCGATCCGCCCGTGGTGGACGCCTTTCGATCGGCGGCTGAAGAGCACATGGCAGGCTATCCCGTGCGTCTGTTTAAATCGCAGTCGGATTATCTCGAGATGGTGGCCAGAGGCGTGGGCAAGGGAAAAGCCCTGGCCGAAGTGGCCTCACGCCTTGCACTTCGCCCTAGCCAAATCATGGCGATAGGCGATAATGAAAATGATATGGACATGTTAGCATGGGCAGGCATCGGCGTCGCCATGGGGCAAAGTCATGCCGAGGTGAAGCTTTCGGCCAACTATGTGACCACCACGGTGGACCAAGGGGGGGCGGCAGAGGCGATGCGCTATTTCCTGTTTGGGCAAAGCGGGAGGCTGGTGTCGGCAGGTGGAAGGCGGCAGGGCCGTCATGAATGAGAGCATAAGTGTGGGTGTGCAAGAAGGATCCGATGGGCACCGGATCCTTCTTTTAGCCTCTGACGGTCTAAAGCTAGTCAGCGGAGCGTGTAAAAATTGGCAGGCGACGTTTGAGGGCCAAGTGGCGGCGAGCGGAATCGATAGATACCATCTAAGGGTCCAGTATCAAGGGGACACGGCCGCCGCTGTGGGCATCTTTGTTGAGTGGCGCTTCGCGGCCGAGAGCCCGCCGAAGTGGTTGGTTCCGGGCATGTTTTACGGAAACAATCGAGAGAAGGTAAGCGCGAGACGATACCCCCGCTTCGCTGCCCATCGAGGCGTCGATGACGATCTTTTTACCTCGAGTTCCTGGGCTTTTCGCAGCGACCGACTACCGGTTCCAGCGGTGATGGCTTGGCCCTTTGAGCAAGGTGGGGTCAAGGGCTTGGCCACACGCGCACAACTTCACGGCCACCTCTCCGGCGTCGCCTTTGGGTACGATGAGACGGTAAAGCAGGCGTGGATTGGACTGAACTTTCCTTATATCGAAGAGCCCGTAGCCTATACCACCAACGTCCGCCCACCGGAACCGGAACGTGCGACCTTCACCATGAACCGAGGCGACCAGATCGATCTCATCTTATGGAAATTCCACGGCGAATCTCATGCTCACGCCTACGACCCCTTTGTTCGCTTCTTATACCAACAGATGGCGCCCGGCGCGGCCCTATCCCCATGGATGGGTGTGGAGGAGGCCGCCGAGTTAGCCGCCTACGGACTGTACCAATGGCACTATCATGCCGAGGATCGCGCCCTGTACGAAACGGTTGCCTTTGATCGGGAAGGCTATGACGGCGACCGTCGACACATGCACGTTGGCTGGGTGAGCGGCGCTGCGCATGCCTATGCTTTACTGGTCCATGGTATTCGTGTGAACCAGGCGGCGTATGCCGATGCTGCCCGGGCTGTGATGGATCATATTGTCGAAGGACTGGCGCCAGCAGGAATCTTGTGGGGGGAGTGGACTAAAGAAGGGGGATTTGGTCCGGGATGGACGAACGACACGGGGGCCGTGCATACTCGGACGCTGGGTGAGGCGGTATGGTTTCTCTTTCGCGCGCTAGTGGTGGAGCGTAAATCAGGAAGAGATCATCCTGCTTGGGAACGGCTGATATTTTCTCACCTAGAGTATTTGACGAAGATTCAGCGACGAGACGGCAGCTTTGGAACCTACTACGACCCTCACGACGCGAAAGGACAGGTGTTGCGTTGGGATGGGTCGGGAGGCCTCATTTGGATTCCCCTGCTGCTCGAAGTCGATCGCCACGAGGGAACCCAGAGGTGGATGGAGCGTGCGGTCCGCGCAGGCGATTACTATGCGCAGTCAGTGAAAGACGGGTATCTCTTTGGAGCTCCCGAGGACGTCGACCTTTGTCCGACGTCCGAGGACGGATATAACGCGATCATAGCGTATGTCGCCCTATTTGAGGCCACGGGGGAGCGCAGGTGGTTGGAGTTGGCCAAAATGAGCGCCAATTGGACGATGACGTTTCGCTTTGCCGACAATCTGGAGTTCTCCCCGCAAACCCTGCTCGGGATTTATGACTTTCGCACGCGCGGCGCGGACTTGGCCTCTCCCGCCAATAATCATCTACATAGTTATGGCCTCATTGCATTGCCGGAGATGCTGCGTCTAGCTCGGCATGCCCAAGACGATCACTATGCGCAGCGCACGCGTGACAACCTTGCCTGCTTTCTGCAAATGATTGCTCGCCGGGATGGCGACTTCAACGCCCTGAAGGGGATGATCAGCGAGCGTTACTATCAAACCGATTGGGCTCAGGCCAAGGGAAAACTCCTGGGTCTTTCGCATGCCTGGTGTATAGGGCTGGTGCTTTACGCCACGGAATACCTCATCGCCGAAGAGGTGGATCTCCTGTCTGGTCAGACTTGACCGGTGCCCTTGGTCACCTCCGCTTAGCTCACCGGGCAGATGGAACTTTGCGCGGAACGCCCATCTAATCGTCATCTTGCGGACAGACGGTGAAGAAATCTACTGGTCGCAAACCGGGTCTCCGTTTCATCATGCGCTGGAGAAAACCTCTGGGTAATACCAAGGAATCGGAAGTGAGGGTATCCCGCCTCCATGCGCCCATACCTTAAGTCTTCGGCGAAGTGGAAGGATTTTGAGTGTTGAGGAGGTCCCGGACAACAGGGACTCCGATGCTTAAGACCATTGCCCGAGGTATAATGTAATCAAGGAGGTGTTCCTTGGTGGATCTCATCCGCTCGCGCTTTACGGTGGCCGATTTGGTGGGAGCGCCCGATGACGGTAAGCGCTACGAAATTCTGGAAGGAGACTTGGCGGTGAGTCCGTCACCGAATCGCCAGCATCAACGTATCGTTCAGAGGTTGCATCTGTGGTTTTGCCGTTTGGAGGAGGCGGAACAGGGGCAAGTGTACTTGGCTCCCTTTGACGTGGTGCTGGACCAATACAATGTTGTCGAACCCGACGTGCTCTTCATCCGTTCGGAGCGGCTCAATATTATTACCGATACGAACGTTCAGGGGGCGCCTGATCTGGTGGTCGAGGTGTTGTCCTCTAGCACGCGCGCGCGCGATCTCGGGATTAAGGCACAGGTTTACCGGCGTTTTCGGATCGCAGAATATTGGATCGTGGATCCCGACATGCAGACCCTGGCCATCTACCGCCTGACTCCGGATGGCTACCAGGTGGCAGGGCCTTTTCGTCGGAGCGAGATCGTCGCCAGCACGCTCTTCCCCGGTGTGTCGCTGGCCGTTGCCGATCTTTTCGACAAATAGGCTCGGCCTTTTAGGACTTTCGCACTATGGAACAACCGTTTATTTGGCGAACTGCCGCGCCGCCAGGTGAGCAACCCCTTGGGGTGCTGTAGAACGCATCTTGGCCTCTTCCCGCTTGCCCTTGACCCGCTTCGTGTTTATGGATGAGGCATGATGTCCTTGGTTTAGCGAAATTGAGTTCCCATCGGCTCGTCGAAGAGCCCTAGGAGTGTACCCCAAGCATTCACTGACTAGCATAGGCATTGGGGTGCCTGGAGAACTTTCGGGCGAATGATGGCGGTGTGTCAATCAGCCAATTCTAGCCCGATGAGCTGATATCGCTTCGGATGTCTTTGTGACACGGAAGTTCGTGATGCCTAAACTAATTAACGCTAAACCCGTAGGTCCCACACGTTCCATTGGAATGGCCTGGTCTTGAGCTTGTGGCTAAACGGTAGGAACATGTCCATTTAAGGCTTGGCGGCTGAAGCCTCTTAATCTCAATCCCTTCTGCCTTTGTCGTCCGCTTGGCTATTAGCGTTAGATGGCGGCTTGGGGCCGCCTGGGCTCGACCATCCGCGAACCTGAGCCGAGGTCGCTCTCGCCGCGCAGGTGCCGTGGCGCGTCCACGGGGAATCGATTCCGCTCTCGAGCGCCTTAAAGGACGCGAGTTCGGATTCGTGCCACTTCTCCGTCGGACACATAACGGTGAATCACGCCCCTGTTGGGCGTTCCAAAGGAAGGACGGGGCTAGGTATCTGGCCGATGATGAATCGGTTCGCACTATGCCTCAACTCCGCCTATACGACTTGGCGTGAACCCATCATTTAGATCGTTCCCGTGGTATTCTCATTAGGATCTGGCCTATGCTTGAATACTTCGCGGATCGGCTTGGGCGGTTCCTTGGCAAACGACCCGAAACGCCAAGAAAGCATTTCCCGGCTTGCCCTGAAGAAATGCGTAGCGGGCGAGCGCTAGTTGAGGCCCAGGGTCACCCATGAGTGATGAGCTGAGCGACAGGGCTTCTGGCCACAAGGTAGGCTAGGGTGAAGACAATGACTACCACAAATAACGCCGAAAACCATCGTTCCGAGCGATGCTCTCGCTTTTCACGGTCCCGCTCACTGCGACTTCTCGAACCGCGATCGGGCGACTGGGATCGGTGACGACGTTCTCGGGGCGAGAATTCAGGCGGATGAGCTGCTGCCATCAAGGACCCTCCTTGGTAGTGAAACCTGTTATAGCTATTTCTATTCTACATCATCTTGTAAAATTCCTATGCCGACCGGAAGTGACCTATCGTGCGGATTCGAGCCCATATGGCGCTCGGTGTCGATTTCTGGCGGTCATTTCGAGTTTTCCCCAGTGAGGGGACGAAGAGAGACATGGTCAGGTGCTGAGACTGGTATGATGAGGTAGCGACGAAAAGTGAGGGGGGGATGTAGATGTGCCGTTTAGTCATCATCACCGGGCTATCGGGGGCAGGGCGTACGGAAGCAATGCGTGCCTTTGAGGATCTGGGATATTTTTGTGTAGACAACTTGCCACCTGACCTGGTCCAAAAGTTTGCCGAACTGATTCAAAAAGGCCCGGAACTTCGCGGCGCAGCGCTCGTTATCGATATGCGCGGGGAAGCCTTTTTTGGAGACTGGCAGTCAAGCCTAGAAAACTTAAGCGCAGGCCACGTGGTCCATCAGACCTTGTTCCTCGAGGCCGACGAAGAGACTCTCATCCAACGCTATCAACTGTCGCGCCGCCGCCACCCGTTGGAAACGGAAAACTTGGGTCTGGTTGAGGCCCTGAGTCATGAACGTAGCGCCATGATGGAAATTCGCGGCAAGGCAGATGTGGTCATCGACACCTCCCATCTTGGTCCAAGGCAGCTTCGCAAGCGAATTTCTGAGATATTTCGGCTGGATCAGCCCGGCAATCGAGTGAGATTTCGCATCGTCTCGTTTGGCTTTAAGCATGGCTTGCCCAAGGACTCGGATCTTGTCTTGGATGTGCGCTTCATCACCAATCCTCACTACGTGGAGAGTTTGCGTGAGAAGACCGGCAACGATGCTGAGGTGGAACAATTTGTCTTTGGCTCCTCGGTCGCCTTGGAAACGCTTTCGCGATTTATGGATTTGCTTGATTTTCTCGTTCCCCAGTACCAACAAGAAGGGAAGCCTCAAGTCACCTTGGCGATTGGCTGTACGGGAGGTCAGCATCGCTCGGTCGTCTTTGCCAACCACTTGGCCAAGCACCTGCAAGAATCGGGACTGCAGGTTTCTGTGGAGCATCGTGATGTCGAGCGCGGCTAAAACGGCCGGCAAGGGGAGTATCCGTCGACTGCTCTATCCAGGGGTGCGCGTCAAACGATATTTAGCCGTCGTAGCCCTAGGCTTTTTCCTAGTGGGATTTGGCATTGGAGTGGCGTTAGCCACGCGTCGAATCCGCTTTGAACTCCTGCATCATCTACTATTCAGCGGCATTGTCGGCGTAGGCCTGGCTTTAGTGGCGTTTGGCTCGTGGAAACTTTGGCGATCGGTGAACGAAGGCGTGGGATCTAGCCGCTGGACTAGCCGATTTTACTCGCGTCACTTGGCGCGTGGCCCGAAAGTGGTGGCGCTCGGCGGAGGGACGGGGTTGCCGGCGGTGCTCCGAGGGTTAAAGGAGTACACGGGGAACTTGACCGCGGTGGTGACGGTGGCGGATAACGGCGGCAGTTCGGGCCGTCTGAGAGGGTCGCTTGGCATTCTTCCGCCTGGTGACATCCGTAATTGCATGGTGGCTTTGGCAGACACCGAGCCCCTCATGGAACGCCTATTTCAATATCGTTTCGAAGAGGGGGAGTTGGCCGGGCATTCCTTCGGAAATCTCTTTTTGGCCGCCATGGAAGAGGCGGCGGGGGATTTTGTCAGCGGCCTAAGGGCCTCTAGCCACGTGCTGGCGGTGCGCGGTCGAGTGTTGCCAGCGACGTTAGACCAGGTCGAGCTCAAGGCTGAACTAAACGACGGGCGCATCGTGATCGGCGAGAGCCAAATCGGGCGCAGTCCCTCTCGGATTCAGCGAGTATGGATGGAGCCCAAGAATGCGCGTCCGCTTCAGGAAACGATTGAAGCCATCCGCGCGGCGGATTTGATCGTGCTCGGACCGGGAAGCCTATATACCTCGGTCATTCCCAACTTGCTGGTTCAAGAAGTGGCCTTGGAGATTCAAAAAAGTCGCGCTTTGGTCGTCTATGTGGCCAACGTCATGACTCAGCCGGGAGAAACAAGTCATTTTAGCTTAGAGGACCACGTGGATGCCATCACTCGAATCTTGGGCCCAAATGTCATCGATGTGGTCTTAATCAACGACCGTAAAGTGCCCGCCTCGATTGCCTCTCGTTATCTTGAGGAAGGGGCAGAGCCCGTCACCGCGCGAAGCCCCAGTAAAAAGGGCAAGGGACCGCACCTTGTCCATGACGACTTGCTGCTCGAAGATGGGGTGGCTCGTCATGATCCTGAGAAACTGGCGAGAAGCTTGCTGAAGACCTTAAACCAGTTCCATCCCAAGTGGTCTGAAGGACACTTCTTTGATTCGCTCTGGCTTGATTCCCGCCTGCGCGAGCGAAAGTCATGAAGGCTTGGAGCTTTTCCCGTCAAGTGGCCGAAGAGCTAAGCCATCGGCCCTTGCAGTCGGCCTCAGACCTTTGGTCGGAGTTACTGGGCATGGGAGTGGGTCAGCCCTTTGCCGCGACGGGATTCGAGTGGGGGCTGGCCTCGCCCCTGGCCGTCCGACGCGCCTACCGGATCGCCAGGGCGTTGAAGCTTTCGACCAGCGTCGAGCTCAAGCGTCGCGAACGCCGAATTAGTTATGTGTTGTCGGTTGAAGGCGCCGTGGACCGATTCTGCCTGGACTATCCGCTAAAACCCGGTCCCTTCCTTAGAGGTTGCTTCTTGACCCACGGCTATATGAACAGCCCCGAGCGTGGGCCGCACGTGGAGTTTCGCATCGCCCAAAGCCAAGCTGAAGACGTGGTAGGTATGCTGAAAAAGATACGAGTCAAGGCTGGCACCATGCCCCACCACGGCGGGATCACCGTGTATGTCAAGGGCCAAGAAGGCATATTGCGTCTGCTGGCGGAAATGGGAGCCCATCAGTCGCTACTGCAAATGGAAAGCTTGCGCGTGGTGCGATCCGTCAAGAATCAAGTCAATCGTTTGGTCAACTCCGAAACGGCAAACTTAGTGCGCACGGTCGAATCTGGAGTGGAACAAGCGCGCCTATTGAGCGATCTGTCGAAGACACCTGGATGGGAATCGCTGTCAGGCGGTCTTTTGCTGGTGGCTAAGATTCGTCTGGCCCATCCGGATTGGTCGCTTCGAGAAATCGGTCAGGCCATGAACCCGCCCCTTTCCAAGTCCGCCGTGAACCACCGTATGCGACGCCTACTGCGCATCGTGCAGCAGCAGGGGTCGGGCCTTTTTTCTGACCACTGGGACTAGTCGAGTTTTCCGGCTGAGTGGCCGAAATCTCAAAGCCACCCTGGCCACTCAGCCCTTGATTAGCAGGCGGGAATTGATAGAATGGTACACGGCATACGAATCGACGTTTTGGCGAAAGAACGCTATAATTGAACATGTGAATGGTGGAACAATTGAGCCGCTGCGGCCGGGGATGAATTGACAGGCGATGGTCATTCTAATCCGAAAGGAGGTGTGCCGTCACGAACCAGTATGTCGCCTTGCTGATCTACTTAATCGTGTCGTTGTTAGTGGTGTTGCAAATGTCCTTTGCATCGGACATCATGGGCCCCAAGGCACCGGGCGGGCTAAAGAAAGTCACCTACGAATCAGGAATTGTGCCTGAAGCGCCCGTGGGCTATTTTTCCGTGCGGTTCTATCGAGTTGCCATGCTGTTCATGATTTTCGATGTGGTGATCATGGCCTTATATCCTTGGGCGACGAGCCTTCACGTGCTAAAAGCCCATGGCTTTTACAATGGTCTGGCATTTTTCGCGATCGTGGTTGTCGCCTTTCTTTATGTCTGGCGCAAGGGGGGATTTCAGTGGCACTAGTACAGGAACAGAAACAGGTGGAGCAGTCGATCTTGCTTACGACCATCGAGAAGATGGGGCGTTGGGCGCAAAAATCGTCGATTTGGCCAGCCACATTTGGCCTAGCTTGCTGTGCCATCGAGATGATGAGCGTGACCAATTCGCGCTATGACTTGGCGCGATTTGGTTCAGAGGTGTTTCGGGCGTCTCCTCGACAAGCGGATCTCATGATTGTGGCGGGGCGAGTCAGCCAGAAGATGGCTCCCGTGCTGAGAACCATCTGGGAGCAGATGCCTGAGCCTAAGTGGGTGATTTCCATGGGGGCTTGCGCATCGTCCGGAGGCGTTTTTGACAATTATGCGATCATTCAAGGTGTCGACCATGTCGTGCCGGTAGACGTGTATGTGCCGGGATGCCCGCCAAATCCCGAGGCCCTAATGTTTGGGATTTTGAAATTGCAGGAAAAGATTGTCCAAGGAGTGCCGCCGAAGTATAAAGAACTGGAACTTGAGAGGGCGGGGGCGAAGGCGCTTGAATCATGACATGGATGCTATAGCGGATCGGCTTGAGGCGCAATTTCCGGGGAAGGTGTCGAAAGCATCCGCTCCCGATCAGCCGACCTTCATGGTGCCCAAAGATGTGGCCTTGGCCGTCTTAGAATATCTCAAAAGCGAGGAAAAGTTTCCATTGCTCTTGGATGTTCTGGTGGTGGATTATTTTCCTGCACGTCCGCGCTTCGAACTGGTCTATCACCTCTATCGTCCCCAGGATTCAATTCGCCTTCGCGTGAAGGTTAAGGTAGAGGAAGGGCAACCTCACCCGAGCGTGACCCGCCTGTGGCCAGGCGCCAACTGGCCTGAGCGCGAGGCGTACGATTTGTACGGGATTGTCTTCGAAGGACATCCCGCCTTGAGTCGCATCTACCTACCTGAGGATTGGGAGGGACATCCGCTCAGGAAAGACTATCCGACGACGGGAAAGCGCACGGACTAGAACGAACGGGAGAGGAGGAAGGATATGCTTAGCGATGACCGAGTGGCACCAGCATTGGAAGGCCAGGACCTCGAAGAAGAAAGCTTAACCAACGATACCATGGTGATCAACTTAGGGCCGCAGCACCCCTCGACCCACGGCGTGTTGCGCGTGCGCTTAGAGTTGGATGGAGAACGTGTGGTCGATGCACAGCCGGTGATAGGCTACCTTCACACCGGGTTTGAAAAAACTGCGGAAAGTTTAAGCTATCAGCAATGTAACACCCTTACCGACCGCTTAGATTACCTAGCCCCCATGACCAACAATTTAGCCTATGTGCTGGCCGTCGAAAAATTGATGGGGATTGAAGTGCCCAAGCGTGCTCAACGCATCCGCGTGTTGTTCTCGGAATTAACTCGGCTAGCCAGTCACTTGGTCTGGCTGGGGACCCATGTGATGGACTTAGGGGCCATGAGTCTCTTCTTCTACACCATGCGCGAGCGAGAAGTTATTTTGGATATGATTGAAGCGGCATCCGGGGTACGGATGAATCCCAGCTATTTCCGAGTGGGCGGTCTAGCTTATGATTTGCCGGACGGCTTCATGGAAAAGTTAGGAGCCTTTCTCAAAGACTTTCCCCGTTGGATGAAGTCTTATCGCACCCTTTTCGAGGGTAACCCCCTGATTAACGAACGGCTCATCGGCATTGCCCGCCTAAGTCAGGAAGAGGCCCTGGCTTGGTCCGTGACCGGTCCCAACCTTAGGGCGACGGGACTCGGCTTAGACTTGCGAAAGGCCGAGCCCTATTCTTGTTACGATGAGTTCGATTTTTCCGTACCCGTGCGCACGGAGGCGGATGCCTACGCGAGGCTTTGGGTAAGGGTGGATGAAATGTACGAAAGTGCGAAGATCTTAGAGCAATGTCTCACCAAGATTGAGCCTCACGGCGTCTACATGACCAGTGATCGCAAAGTCGCGTTACCCCCGAGGGAGCAAATTTATGGGGATATGGAGGCACTAATTCATCAGTTTAAATTGGTGACTCAGGGATTTCCCGTGCCTCCCGGCGAAGTCTATCAAGGCGTGGAAGGGCCGCGGGGGGAAATGGGATTTTACTTGGTGTCCGACGGAGGACCTCGTCCATATCGATGGCGCGCCCGTACGCCATCGTTTTACAATTTGCAGACACTGCCGATTATGTGCAAAGACGGGCTGGTGGCCGATGTCATTACGGCGATTGGTAGTATCGATATCATGTTGGGGGATGTCGACAAATGAAACCCAAGTGGCAAGTGTGGGCTAATGAGGCGAAGGCTGAGTTTCCTAAGGCGAACTCGGCGCTATTGCCGTTGCTTCATCGGATTCAAACCGAAGAAGGGTATCTTTCCGAGAACACCATCAATGATGTCGCCGAGCTGTTGCAATTGCCGGTGCCCTATGTCGAATCGGTGGTCTCGTTTTATAGTCTTTACTTTCAAAAGCCGGTGGGCAAACGAGTCATCCACGTCTGCGTAGGACTGAGCTGCGCTTTGAATGGGTCTGATCAGTTGATGCATCATCTTGAAGGAAAACTGGGGATTCAAGAAGGTCAGACCACTCAGGATGGGGAGGTGACTCTGCTGGAAGCGGAATGCCTCGCGGCTTGCGATCTTGCGCCAGTGGCACAAGTCAATTTGCGCTTTGTGGCTCCGGTGGAGTCGGCCGACGCCCTTTTGGCCAAGGAGGTGAATTCATGAGTCAAGGCCCGTATCTGCTTCGCAATCAAGTGATTGCTGACATTGATCAGATTGATGTTTACGAAGCCAATCAAGGGTATCAACCCCTACGAAAGGCACTGAAAGAGTACGACCCCAAGGCCCTGGTGGAAATGGTCAAGGCCTCGGGATTGCGTGGTCGTGGTGGAGCCGGATTTCCGACGGGCATGAAATGGTCATTTTTGCCTAATGATGGTCGGCCGCGGTATCTGGTGGTGAATTCGGACGAAGCCGAGCCGGGAACCTTTAAAGACCGCGAATTGATCGAAAAGAACCCGCATCAGCTCATCGAGGGCATGATTATTTCCAGCTATGCGACGGGAGCGCGCGAAGCCTACGTGTATTGCCGCGGAGAGTTCTTGTACGGCGCGGCGCAACTCAAACGAGCCGTGGCTGAAGCCTATCAGCACGGGTATCTTGGTGAGAACATCTTAGACAGCGGATTTTCCCTTGACATCAAGGTCTACCGAGGAGCGGGAGCCTATATCTGTGGAGAAGAGTCTGCACTTTTGGAGTCGCTTGAAGGCAAGCGAGGCAATCCCCGCTTGAAACCTCCCTTTCCAGCGGTGGCGGGACTTTACGGCATGCCTACGGTCGTGAACAATGTCGAGACCATCTGCAATCTTCCTCCGCTTGTCGAAAATGGCCCCGAGTGGTATCGCACGATGGGCACGGAAAAGAGCCCGGGGCTTAAAGTGATGTCCGTCAGTGGCCATGTCAATCGGCCGGGAAACTACGAAATCCCCCTGTCTACGCCCCTTCGCAGTCTCATTGAGGACTACGCCGGAGGGATTAAGGGTGGCCGCCAGGTCAAGGCCATTATCCCCGGGGGGAGTTCGGTGCCCGTCTTAACGGCCGACAAGCTGGATACCCCGGTCGATTATGAGGCTATTTTAGCGGCGGGTTCGATGTTGGGATCGGGCGGCTGCATTGTCATTGACGACCAGACGTGTATGGTGGCGGTCTCGGCTCGCCTGGTGCGTTTTTACCGGGAAGAATCCTGCGGAAAGTGTACGCCCTGTCGCGAAGGCACCTTTTGGATGACCGATGTGCTCGAGCGCATGGAAGCGGGCGCCGGCAATCCCCGCGATCTAGACCTCATTCGAGACATGGCTGATAATATCGCGGGCAAGTGCTTTTGCCCCTTGGGGGATGCGTCGCTCGGAGTGGTAGTGAGCGCGATGAAGTATTTTGAAGATGAATTTGAGGCCCACGTAACCGAACACAGCTGTCCGATGGGAGCGAGGCTTTATGATACGGTTAACCATTGACGATCGCGAGATCACCGTGCCCGAAGGCACGATGATCGTGGACGCGGCGGCGCAATTAGGCATAGACGTACCGATTTACTGCTACCACCAGGCTCTGGGACCCTTGGGGGCCTGCCGCATCTGTTTGGTTCAGGTGGAAAAGATGCCGAAGCTGGTAACCGGATGCACCACCGCCGTGCAGGAAGGAATGGTGGTGCACACCCGAGGCGCCGCCGTCGATAAGGGGCGAAAGGGTGTCCTCGAGTTTTTGCTGATCAACCATCCCTTAGACTGTCCCGTCTGTGACAAGGGCGGAGAGTGCTTTTTGCAGGACTACACGTTTCAATACGGCGCTCCGGCCGGTCGTTACGACGAGCCCAAGATTCACAAATTAAAAGATGCTCCCATCAATGACTTTATTATTATCGACCAAGAACGCTGCGTGCTTTGTCAGCGCTGTGTTCGCTTCATGGGTGAGTACGTCGGCGAGGAGCAGCTCTTGTTAGAGGGGCGCGGTGTGGATACCGTCGTGGCCACGGTGAGCCACCAACCGATGGATAGCCAGTTCTCCGGCAATGTCATCGATCTCTGCCCCGTCGGGGCTCTGCTCTCCATTCCCTACCGCTATAAGGCGCGCCCGTGGAACTTGGAGCGCGAGGAGTCGGTTTGTCCCCACTGCCCCGTCGGTTGCACGACCTCGGTCACTTCCCGGGAGGGCCATGTCATTCGAGTGGAAGGGCGTCCCGTGGCGGGCCGAAACTGGGGATGGTTGTGTGATAGGGGGCGCTTTGGTTACGACTTTGGCTACGTCGAAAAGCGCCTGCTGAATGCCCTCGTCGAAGGAAGAGAAATGTCCGCCGCCGAGTCTACGCGTACGGTAGGACGATGGCTGGATGCGGCGTTGACCGACCGAGGGCCGGAGTCGGTGGCCTTTTTGGTTGGAGGCCAGCAGACGATGGAAGAGGCCTATCAAGTTGCGCGTTTTTCGCAAGAAGTTCTCCCGGGTTCGCGGACGGCCATGGTACGCACGGTCGAGGGGTATCTGCCCAGTGGACTAAACGGGTCCTTTCAGGACATAGAGCGCGCGGACGTGGTCGTGTATATCGGAGGCGATCCGTACGATGCGGTGCCGGTGGTCCACCTGAAGGTGCGGGAGCGCCAGCGCGCCAATCCGGGCCTAAAGGTGATGGGTGTCGGGGCCTATGAACTCACTCGGGATTTCCATGGAGCTAAAAACTTCACCGTAAAACCTCAACACCAGGCCGCGTTTTTGGCCTATGCCTTGGCACAGGCGGGGACCAAGTCCCAAGCGGTGGAGCATTTAGCTTCGCAACTAGGTACCTATGTGCCGAGTCTTTTGAATCCGGTGACGCCTGAAGAGATTCAAGCGCTCGGTCGCACATTGCTGGAGAGTGAACACCTGGTTTTGTTGTGGGATGGCAAGGAGCCGGAAATGGAGTCGGTGTTGCTCGCCCTTCGCGCTGCCCGTGAGGATGCGACCGAGGTGTTGCCCACCTTTGGTCCATCAAACTGGCGAGGATGGGAACGGGCCGGGATTCCCGCCCATTTTGCCAGCTTGCAAACCATCATCGACGATGCCGCCCAGGGCAAGATTTCCGTGCTGTTTGTCGTGGGAGCCGACTTGCTCCGCGATTATCCCGACCGTGAGCAGGCGCGTCGAGCCTTAGAGCGCGTGGACCATGTGGTGCAGGTCGGGCTCTTTTTGCCGGAAGAGGTGCAACTTTACCATGCGGTGGTGCCTGGGGCAGGGTGGAGTGAGGTGTACGGCACGTATACCAATATGGAAGGACGCATGCAAGTGGCTATGGCCACGGTGCAGCCCCCAGGGCAGGCGCGTCCCCTGCGAACCTATTTAAACAGCTGGGCGCATGCGCTCAAGAAGAGTTTCGTCTTGGAATCCGAATGGGATCCCTTTGACGACGATTCGGGGGACTTCGTGCCCCGTGAATCCTTGCCGGAGCTTAGACCGGTAACCGTGCCTGAGCCTTCGCCGGGCACGCCGCCGGGAAGCCTCCGCGTGGTAGGATTTAGCCTGGTCATGGAAGGTGGCATGCCCTCGGAGATCCTGGCCCCGAGAGTGCCGCGCTTTCCAGGTCGCATCTCGCCTCAAGATGCGGCACGTTTAGGTTTTAGCGAGCAAGGTGGAGAACTTCAGCTTGAGGGCACGATGGGCAAGATATCGGTGATGGTGGCCCCAGATCGGCGGATTCCGGACGGTATTTTGGCTCTGCCCTACGGTATCCACGGCAGCCCGCTTAATCAATTGGGCGAGGGCGCGTCGGTCAAGGCGGTCCGCCTTGAGGAGGTTTCACTCGGATGATCTTGCAGATCATTGTGTTAGTGGTCAAGGTACTGCTATTAGTGGGAATTTTAATGGGCGGATTTGCCTACGTCATGTTGTTGGAAAGGCGCCTATTAGGGTTTTTCCAATTGCGGCTCGGCCCCAACCGGGTGGGCCCAGGCGGAATGCTGCAACCGATCGCCGACGCCCTAAAGATGATGCTCAAGGAAGACCTGATGCCAGCCGGAGCGGACCCCTTAGTCTACCGTTTGGCTCCCGTGATTGCAGCCTTCGCCGCGTTGTCCGTCGATGCGGTGATCCCCTTCGGGGCACCCATCCACTTATTTGGGCTCACCATCAGCCTCGATATCGCCAATCCTAGCATCGGCTTGTTGATTATTTTCGCGCTTAGCTCGCTTGGGGTTTACGGGCTGGTGCTGGGGGGATGGGCTTCGCAAAATAAGTACTCGCTTTTGGGTGGAATCCGAGCGACGGCGCAAATCATCTCCTATGAGCTGGCGATGGGGCTTTCGGTCATGGGAGTGCTCTTGATGGCACACACCGCCAATCTCGAGGGCATCGTGTTGGCACAAAAGACGCATGGCTGGTTTTGGTTGCCCCAGATCATTCCGTTTTTGGTCTTCACCATAACGGCCATCGCCGAAACCAATCGCACCCCTTTTGACCTGCCCGAGGCGGAATCGGAGTTGGTGGCCGGATATCATACGGAGTATTCGGGAATGCGCTTCGCCCTATACTACGTGGCCGAGTATATCAACATGATCACCCAATCCGGGTTGATTGTGACCTTGTTTTTTGGCGGTTGGTTAGGACCAAGCTTTTTGCCTCCGATTATCTGGTATTTCATTAAAGTGCTTATCGCGATTTTCGTCTTTGTCTGGATCCGGGCCACTTTGCCCCGCTTCCGCTATGACAAACTGATGTCGTTTGGCTGGAAGATTCTGCTTCCCGTGGCCTTCATCTACTTTTTAGGGACAGCAGCCTTTGTTAGTGGCGTGTTGTAATACGGATGATGCGGGAAAGAGTGAGGAGGGAGGGTTCGACATGCTAGAGGGAGTTAAGGCACTTGCCAAAGGGCTGGGGACCACCTTTAAGGCGCTGACGGAGCCCCGAGACACCATAGCCTATCCGGAGAAACGGCGAGAGTATTCGCCGCGCTTTCGCGGAAAACACATGCTGGCCCGTGATGAAGATGGTCACGAGCTCTGTGTAGGTTGTGGGCTGTGCGAAGCCGTGTGCCCGGCCCAGGCGATTCGCGTGGTGGCGGCCGAGGCGCCCACCGAAAAGCCGGTATCTTGGACCAATCGTTATTCGGTCGACTACGAAGTGGACTTGATTCGATGCATTTTTTGCGGCATGTGCGAGGAGGCGTGTCCGACGAACGCGGTTCGTCTTACGCCGTTCAATGAGTTGGCGGCTTACAACCGGTTGGATATGATCGCCGACAAAGAAGAACTGCTGTCGCCGCCAGTGCGCAGATGAGGGGGCTCAAGGTTCTATGGTAGGCATTTTCATTATTGGAATCATCATGTTGGCGGCGGCGGTGGCGGTGATTGTCGTGCGCCAACCGGTGCACAGTGCCCTGGCCTTAGTCGGGGTGACCCTGGGGCTGGCCATGATCTATTTAATCCTGCAAGCTGAATTTCTGGCCGTTGCCCAAGTTATCGTCTATGCAGGCGCGATCATGGTGCTCTTTTTGTTCGTCGTGACCTTGCTCACCGCAGGCAAAGAAGAGACTGAGACGAAAGACCTGCTATCTGGACAAAGGTGGGCTTCGGTGATCACCGGCTTAGTCGTTGGGGTAGGGTTGGCCGTGGTGATCGCCACGCACCATCCGACCAAACTCGCCACGTCCCTGTCTTCCTCATTTGGCGGATTGCATCCCATTGGCCAGGAGCTATGGGGTCCCTACTTTCTCCTGTTAGCCGGAGTCGCCTTAATGCTTTTGACGGGCGCCATCGGCGTACTCGTGTTAAATCGGACCGAAGGGACTAAAGCGCCCCGGTCGCGACCGTTGCCTCACGGAGTGAGCGTCAGCGACGGCGAGGGGGAGAGTCGACCATGATATCCGTGCAGTATGTGGTGGCACTAGCGGTATTGCTGTTTATGATTGGCGCGATTGGGGTGCTGGTGCGCAAAAATCCCTTAATCATGTTTATGTCCGCTGAAATGATGTGGAATGCGGCAGCCCTGGCGTTTATTGCGTTTGCCCGGAACTACCACGATATGAGCGGGCAGGTTATGGCTTTCTTGATTATCGGTACGGCGGCCGCCGAGGTGGGTATTGGCCTCGCCATCATTGTCGCGGTCTATCATCGCCGTCATCGTTTGGATATCGATGAGGTCTCCAAACTGAAGGGCTAAACGGCACAGAAAGGGCGTCGAAGGAATGCAAGGCTTGACGGAAATTTTACTCTTGCCACTATTTGGCGCGGTCACTATTGGGGCGTTTAAAAGCCTCGCTCCCAAGCGTTATGCCGGAATTTGGGCGAGTGTGCTGCTGGTCGCGAGTTTTGTGCTGGCCGTGCTCGCCGATGTCCATTTGGCCGAGCTTGCGGCAGGGCACCGCGTGATAAGTGGTACGCTCTTCAACTGGGCGACTGGGTTCGGACCGAAGATTGCGTGGAATATCTATCTGGACCCCTTGTCGGGAATTTGGCTGTTGGTCATTACCGGGGTGGGGGCGCTCATCCATATATACTCGAATGGCTATATGCACGATGATCCCGACCGTGGACGGTTTTTCGGCTACCTGAACTTCTTCATCTTTTCGATGCTGCTCCTGGTCTTGGCGGGAAACCTGCTGGTGTTGCTGATCGGTTGGGGCTTAGTCGGTCTGGCTTCATACCTGTTGATCGGATTTTGGTATCAGCGTCCCTCCGCGGTACAGGCGGCCAAAAAAGCCTTCGTCATGAACACCATCGGCGACGTTGCCATTTTGATTGGATTGGCCCTCTTGTACTTTCGCTTTCATACCGTCACCTATGCGGGGCTCTTTAGCACGTTTGCCCATGCGACGCCCAACACCGCCTACTTCGAGTGGACCGCGGTGTTATTATTCATTGGGGCAATGGCTAAGTCGGCGCAGTTTCCCCTCAACGGCTGGCTAGTGGACGCCATGGAAGGCCCCACCCCGGTCTCGGCGCTCATCCACGCGGCGACGATGGTCACCGCGGGCGTGTATCTCATGGCGCGCCTCTATCCGCTCTTGAGGTTAGCCCCCGACGTGGCCTATGCCATTGCCGCGATCGGGGCGTTTACGGCCATCTACGCTGCCAGCAGTGCCTTCTTCCAGCAGGACATCAAGAAGGTTCTTGCCTATTCGACACTGAGTCAGTTAGGGTACATGTTCTTAGCGCTGGGGGTTGGAGCCTACACTGCGGGCGTGTTCCATTTCATGACCCATGCGTTTTTTAAAGCGTGCCTATTCTTGGCTGCCGGTTCGGTGATTCATGCCCTTGGCGGCGAGCAAGATTTGAACCAAATGGGTGGACTGTATAAAAAGATGCCTTGGACGACGGCGAGCTTTTTGGCCGCAACCCTAGCCATTTCAGGGATACCGCCCTTTGCCGGATTCTACAGCAAAGAGGCGATTTTAGGTCAGGTGTTTAATTCGGGCCATGGCCTTTTATGGATCGTCGGGGTGATTACCGCCGGAATGACGAGTTTTTACATGTTTCGCTTGTTTCTCCTCACTTTCTTTGGGGCTCCGCGGAACAAGAAGCTTTACGACCACGCCCATGAGGCGCCCGCCGTGATGACGGTGCCGGTCGTGATATTGGGGATCTTGGCCGTCATTGGCGGATTCTTCGGATCGTGGCTGAATGGCTGGCTTGCACCCGTGTTTCGGATGTACCCAGGGGCTAGCCATGCCGCCTTGGAGGCAGGACCGGTGTTTGGCACGGTGATTACCGTGGGTCTCGCCGTTTTGGCCTTTTTCATTGCGTACTGGCTCTATGTGCTGAAGCGCACTGCGGCTAAGGCGGGCATTTCGACCTGGCCTGGCAAATGGATGTTGGCCGCCTATGGTGTGGATACCGGATGGCGTAACGTGGCCATCTTGCCGATTCAAGTCGTCGGTACGTGGTTTCGCGACCGCATTGACCAGGGCATTTTGGCAGCGGTGGTGGGAGTGGCGAACGGCATCTGGCTTTGGGCGGAAGACCTGCGCCCGGTGCAATCCGGTTACGTAAGGCGCTACGGCTTATCGATCATGGTTGGCTTAGGCGTCATTTTGGCCTACTGTTTGACCAGGGTCTAGCGGGGAGGGGAATTGGACATGCTGTGGATTTTTCTTTTAGGAATTCCGCTCGTCGGCGCCTTCGTGACCTTGGCCGTGTCTAATGGGGTGGCCAAGGTCACAGCGGAGGTGATCGCGGGTATTGAAGTGTTGGCCTTTATCGCCTTCCTGGTGGGCCCCAGAGCTACGTTGGACCTAAGTTGGATACCCGCCTGGGGGATTCGCTTTCACCTGACCGCTGACGGACTTGCCTTATTCTTGTTAGGACTCACCGCCGTGATGAGCTTGGTGGCCATCTTCGCCTCCAAAGCGGATTACGGCAGAACCTATTTC
Source organism: Bacillota bacterium (assembly GCA_021797635.1). Classification (GTDB taxonomy): domain Bacteria; phylum Bacillota; class Sulfobacillia; order Sulfobacillales; family Sulfobacillaceae; genus JAJZZI01. The sequence continues at coordinate 29,063 of JAJZZI010000120.1, forward strand.
TTTTGGGTCTTGTTCCTGGAATTTGCCTCGATGGGCCTCTTCGGTGCCGTCGACTTATTTCTGTTCTATGTATTTTGGGAGCTCGTCCTGATTCCCGTGTTCTTCTTGTTGACCGGGTGGTCGGGAGCCCGGGGGCGACTGGCCGCCTTGAAGTGGCTTATCATGAACCTGTTTGGCAGCCTCTTCATGCTTATCGGGGTCGTGGCGGTGGCGGTCATCTACCAGCAGAACACGGGACATTTTAGCTTTGAAATTGCCAGTCTCACTCATCTGGCCATTTCGCCGGCTGCGCAACCGTGGATCTTTGGGAGTTTCGCTCTGGCTTTTGCCATCAAGGCACCCTTGTGGCCGTTTCATGGTTGGATGCCCGACGCCTATGGTGAAGCTCCACCTCCGATCACCTCGCTGGTGGCGGGAGTGCTATCCAAAGCAGGTGTCTTCGGATTTCTCCGGGTGATGTTGCCCATCTTTGCGCCGGAGCTGGCTCGCTATCAAACTGGCTTATTGATTTGGGTTGCCGTGGGATTGGTCTATGGAGCCTTCATGGCCGTACGCCAGCGCGACATGAAGATGGTCACCGCCTATGCTTCGCTTTCCCATTTGTCGATGATTGCCTTGGGTATCTTTTCGCTGACCGCCGCAGGCATTGTGGGAGCGACGTTCCTGATGGTGGCCCACGGGCTTATGGTCGGAGGACTGTTCTTGATACTAGGCGTGGTCGAGGAACGAATAGGTCATCGAGAATTCAACGGCGTCATGGGGTTGAACCAAGGTGCTCCGCGGCTAGCCACCTATTTTCTCTTCTTCGCTTTAGCGGCGCTCGGGCTCCCGGGGCTGCCTGGCTTTGCCGGGGAATACATGATTATCCAAGGACTCGTGGCTCATGAAGTGGTGTTTGCAGGGATTGCTGGGTTCGTGCTGGTGGTGGCGGCATGGTATATGTTACGGCTGTTTCAAGGGATTATGCAGGGACGTCCTAATGCGCCGGCGGTGGCGGACCTTAGTCGGGGCCAGGTGGCTTGGCTTGTGCCCATGGCCCTATTGATTGTGGTCATCGGGGTATGGCCTGCGGGCATTACCAGCCAGGCCGTGCCCTCGCTGTTCCATGCCGTCCACTTTGTGGCCGACCGGGGAGGAAAAAACTGATGGGCTATTTGATTCCTGAAGTGCTGTTGGCAGGAGGTGCACTGCTGGCGCTCTTGGCCGTCGCCATGCTGCCCAACGCTAAAAACTTAGGATCATGGATTGTCCTGCTCGCGATGCTGGCGGCGGGGGTGGATGCCGCCTCGATGTGGGGTGTCACTGCGAAGTTGATTATGTCTGACACCATGGCGATTGACAAGTACAGCATCCTGGTGACGGAATTCGTGCTCTTGGCCGGGGCATCCAGCCTGCTTTTAGCCTGGAATGCGGACCGCTTCGGTGCCGAATTGCCGCCCCTCATGGCGATTTCCGTTCTGGGCATGATGACGCTGGGCACGGCCGCCAATCTGATGGTCGTATTCGTAGGTATCGAGCTCTTGTCTCTTCCCCTCTATATTCTTGCCGCCAGCACTCGCACGCGAGCTGGGGGCGAGGCGGCACTAAAGTACCTGCTATTAGGGGCCTTCTCCTCGGGAATTTTATTGTTTGGCATGGCGCTTCTCTACGGAGCCACCTCGAGCCTCACCTTTGTGGTCTATCCTGCGATTACGGCGGCCAACACCTGGCTCCTATGGTCCGGGTTGGGCTTGGTCTTGGTGGGAATCGCCTTTAAGTTAGCCATTGTCCCTTTTCATATGTGGGTTCCCGATGTCTACGAGGGTTCGCCGACGCCCGTGACCCACTTGATGGCCTTTGGCACCAAGGTGGGGGCCGCAATTATCTTGCTGCGCCTGCTTGCCTTTGGCTTTTACGGCCAAGATGGGTCCTGGGGCACGCTCATCGGGTATCTGGCGGTGTTAACCATGATCGTAGGCAATTTGCTCGCCGTGCCGCAACTGAATCTAAAACGGCTGCTCGGCTATTCGGGGATTGGCCATGCGGGATTCTTGCTGGTCGGCATAGCCACCCACAGCGTGGACGGCGCCAATGCCATGATGTTTTATCTCTTGCCCTATGGCTTAGCCGCCATGGCCGTGTTTGGGGTGCTGCGCCTCATCGAAGGACAGGGCGACGAGGTGACCCTCAGCGACTTGAGAGGGATGGCCTATCGTCGGCCATGGCTGGCGGCGGTGCTCATCGTGGGCATGCTTTCCTTCGCCGGCATCCCGCTCACGGGAGGATTTGTCGGTAAATTTTTCCTACTGCAAGCCGCCTTGTTCGCGAGCCAACCAGGCCTTGCCGTAGGCATCGTGGTGGGAACCTTAGTAGGGCTCTTTGCCTACCTGAGACCCCTTCAAATGCTGTTTCAACGCACGGAAGTGTCGGCTAAGGTACAGCACTTGCGATGGTCGGTGGCCGGAGCGGTGGTGCTCGGCGTGGCGGTAGTGGGCACCATTGGCATCGGTGTCTACCCGGCTCCCTTGGTGCATATCGTAAGTCAATCCGCCAACTTTTACTGGCTCACGGGCGGTTAACAACTGCCTAGGGCTCTTGATGCCCGTGGGCCGAAAGGAGATATAGTGGCGGTACTAAGCTTGGTCGAGCCGGCAATGCGTGAGGTTGACTTGATGTTGGCGGATGCGTTAAAACGGGACAATCTCTTAATGGCAGAGGTGTCGGACCACTTGCTGGAGGCCAGTGGTAAACGGCTCAGGCCGGCACTCGTGCTGCTGTGTGGGTCCTTTGCAGGCGAGCACAGTGAGCGTCTAACCCGAGTGGCTACGGCCGTAGAGTTGATTCACATGGCCACCCTGGTTCACGATGATATTATTGATGATGCGGCCCTTCGGCGCGGGGTGGCGTCCGCGCGCGACCGATTTGGCGATCCGGTGGCCGTGTTGGCGGGGGACTTTTTATTTGCCAAAGCGTTCCAATTGTTTGCCAGCGTGAATGATCCGCGGGTGGTCAACGAGGCGGCGGAAGTGGTTGGCGTCATGTGTTCGGGGGAGATTCAACAGCAACTGGATCAGGGCCGGGTGGCCTCCGAATCGGAATACTTTGCGCGCATCGAGGCCAAGACGGCCCGTTTTATTGAGGCCAGTTGTCGACTCGGGGCGATGGCCGCCGGACTGGACCGCAGCGCGGAGGACCTCTTGGCTCGGTTTGGCCATGATATGGGAATGGCCTTTCAAGTGATTGATGATGTGTTGGACTGGTCCGAAGACAGCATGCAACTGGGAAAATCGGTGGGGGAAGACATCGCCCAAGGGGTCTATACGTTGCCTCTGATATACGCGTTGCAACAAGCGCAGTGGGCAGATGAACTCCAAGCCTACATTGCCCAGGCCAAAGAACGGCCAATGGCCAGAATCCGCCAAATGCTTAAGGCCAGCGGGGCCCTTGAGTATGCCAAGAACCGAGCGATTGGCCTCAAGGATTCGGCAATGGCTGCCTTGGCCGGTTTGCCGCGGGGAGCGAGCCGCAATTCTTTGGAGGAGTTGGCGCAGTTTGTGGTAGACCGTAACTATTGAACCCACTTGGCGATGGAGATGAAACGATGTGGTGCAGCGTAGAGCGAACATGAGGCGAATTCCGGAAAGCACAATTCGGCGCTTGCCGGCCTATCTCCGGGTGCTGGAGAATCAAAAAGAGACCCGAACCACGTCGGTGGCCTTGGGCGAGCGCACGGGTTATTCTTCGGAGCAAGTGCGCAAGGATCTGGCCTATTTCGGGGCGTTTGGCACGCGCGGAGTGGGCTACGACGTGAGCCAGCTGGGCCATCAAATTCGTCATATTCTGGGGTTGGACAAGAACGTCAAAGCGGTTCTGGTGGGGGCAGGTCACCTGGGCACGGCGCTCCTCCGATACACGCAAAGTGGGGTCAGCGACGTGCAGTTTGCGGCGGTTCTGGATAATAGCCCGCAGGTGGTGGGTAGCGCGATTGGCAGTATGGTGGTAGAGGATATTCAGCACTTGGAATCGATCGTCACGGAACGCAAGATTCGTCTGGCCGTCCTTACCGTACCGGCGGAAGCGGCTGAGAAGGTCGCAGAGCGGTTGGCCGAGGCGGGTATTGGGGCGATTTTAAACTTCGCTCCAAGTCCCATTCTCACCGACCAAGACCGGGTGCTGGTGCAAAATCTTGATTTGACGTTGGAACTACAGGCCATGGCCTATTTTGTCACGGAACACGACGACCTTGAGAGCCCTGTGTCGTAAAAATGGCCCATTAGCGCTCGCGGCGGCGTCGAATCCAGGTAATAAGAGCGGTTAGTGCGGCCAGAGCCAGGGCGGCGGTGGCCAGCTGGGAGCGATGCTGGCCAAGCAGTAAGACGGCCGAAAAGAGTAGGGCGAGGACGTAGAGCGAATGGCCTAAGGAGTCGATGGACCGGCGCAAGCGTCGGAGCTCCTGGCTTCCCTCCGACCATCGGATTTGTCCATCTAAATCACCGTCGTCGATGCGACGCAGCACGCGGCTGGTCAGGCTGGGCAGCTCGACCGCGTCAAGGGCCAGGGAGCGGACCCGATTGGCCGCAAACCCGGCCATGCCGCCCTGGTCTTCGGTGACGAAACGCCGTGCGTAAGGGGCGAAGAGACGGACCAGGTTGATGTTGGGATCCAAGCTGGTCGCTAAACCGACCAAGAGGGCGATGGCTCGCCCCAAAAACGCGAGTTGCCCGGGCACTTGGATGGCATCATCCTGTAAAAGGGCTTCGAAGTCCCGCAGGAGCCGGGGCACATCGAGGTTAGCTAACTGCTGGAGAGTCTCGGCGTAGTAGCGATCAAACATGTAGGCGAGGCGCTGGCGCAGCTGAACGCGGTCGGCCTTAGGCAGAACCATCCCCAGGGCGTCCATGCTTTCTAAGAGATCTTTGGCGTTGTGGCGGGAGACGGCAATGAACAACTTTCTTAACTGGCGCTTGAACCCGATATTAAGTTGGCCAACCATGCCATAGTCGAATAAAATCAGGTTTCCTTGGGCATCGACCCAAATGTTTCCCGGATGGGGATCCGCGTGGTAGACGCCCTCTTCCATGACCATATGCAAATAGATGGCGATCAAATCTTCGGCGATGCGGGAAGGATCGATGCCTCTGGCTTGAAGTTGGTCAATCTGGTTGATTTTAATGCCGGATTTAAATTCCATGGTGAGTACCCGGGTCGACGACCAGCGCGGAAAGGTGCGGGGGACGGTGACGGTGTGGTACTCTTTCAAGACGTCGCGGATTTTTTCCGTATTGGCGGCCTCGGCGAGGTAGTCCAATTCGTCGGCAATGCTTTGACGAAACTCGCGCAACACGGTGTACAGATCAAAGGTGCGTCCAAATCGCGAGAAACGGACGGTCAAGGCCACAATGGCAGATAGCGCCCTTAAGTCGGCGCCGACGCGAGCTTCGATTCCGGGGCGCCGTACTTTGACGGCGACTTCTTGGCCGTCGGGTAAGACCGCCCGGTATACTTGGCCCAAGGAAGCCGAGGCGATAGGATTTTTGTCAAAGGAGAAGAAGCGTTCTTCGAGTGGGCCCAAGTCTTGGCTGAGAGTTCGGGCGATGCCGTCCCATGGCGCCGGGGTCACGCGATCCTGTAAGAGCTGGATCTCTTCCACGAAGGATTTAGGCAAGAGGTCGACTCGACTGGAGAGAAACTGGCCGACTTTAATTAAAAGACCGCCCAGGGACTCTGCGGTCTTGCGAAAGCGTATCGCCTGCCGCCGATAGAGGGCATCCCGGAGGGGCGCCCGGTCCGGGCCTGGCCGGCTCCAAATGTGGTTCCACCAAAGGGCCGTCACCATGGTCACGAATAGCCAAATCACGGATAAAATTCGGCCCACGGTGGCCGATATGCCAAGGCGTGGCTCGTAAAGTACGTTTGCTTGGGCCATTTCTCACCTCATCGTAAGTCTAGCATATTCCACCATGATTAAATGTTTGATGAGAAGCGGGGCGAAGGCTTGGCAAATGGTCCATAATATAACCATGAAGCAATGGGGTCTTAGCAGTTCGGCTTTTTCCTTGGGTATGGTACCCTAAAAAGAGGCGCGGCGGAGTTGCACCAAAAAAGGGTGGGATTTGGTGTTTCAGTTTATTGACAGTCTAACCTGGTCTTCCGCTATGTGGGCCATTATCGATATTCTTATCGTGGCCTACGGCTTTTATCGGCTGTTTTTGCTGATTCGAGGAACGCGGGCGGTACAGCTGGTTAAAGGCATTGTGGCGGTGCTCATTGCGGTACCCGTGTCGAAATGGCTGCATTTGAGCGCCACCCACTATGTGCTGCAAGAGATCCAGGTCATGCTGGTCGTGGCCATTCCTATCGTGTTTCAGCCAGAGCTACGGCGAGCACTGGAGACGATCGGCCAGGGACGATTTTTTTCCCCGGAGTCGATTTTCCGACAGCACGAGGAGGTCGACTTTGGCCAAGTGGTGGACGAAGTGGCAAGGGCCAGCGACCATTTGTCGCGCTCTCGAACCGGGGCGTTGATTGTTTTGGAACGCACAACGGGTCTGAACGAGTACGTGGCCACGGGAACGCCGATCGATGCCAAAGTTTCCAGTGCCCTTTTGGAAAACATTTTCGTGCCTAATACACCGCTTCACGATGGGGCGTGTATCGTTCGGGGCGACCGCGTGGTCGCGGCGGCGGCCTTTTTGCCGCTGACCGAAAGCGCGCAACCAGGAAGTGAACTAGGTAGTCGCCATCGAGCGGCCTTAGGCATCAGTGAGCAGTCGGATGCCGTGGTCGTGGCCGTCTCGGAGGAGACAGGATGGATCTCGCTGGCCATTTCTGGCCGCTTGCAGCGCCGCTTGGAGGATCGCACGCTACGCGAAATCTTGACCCGAAACTTGGCCCGTCCACGCACCCTTCCAAACTTTAAAATTTGGCATCGAGGGACCGAATCATGATGGATCGTCTGCTGGAAAACGACACCGTATTAAAGGTCTTGTCCGTGCTGGTGGCCATCTTTCTTTGGCTACAGGTCACGGATGTGGCCCATCATACCGTTCAAAAGCAAGCTATGGTGCCAGTGCCCGTGCAGTGGAGCCTTCCTAAAAAGAGCAATCTTACCGTCATCACCTTAAAGCCGACCACGGTGAATGTGGAGTTGCAAGGCCCTTCCAAGGCGCTGAGCGGGGCCAAGGGCGATACCGTGACCGCCTTCGTGAATCTGAGTGGCGTCACCCGAGCAGGGGTCTACACGCTCCGCTTGGGGGCCGCCGTGCCCTCGGGAACCAGAACGGTGAGCATTTCCCCGGCGCAAGTGACCGTGACCTTGGATCAGATTGGTTCTCGTCGGTTTGCCGTCACCGTAGTCCCCAAGGGGAGCGTCGCGGCGAAATATGAAATTACCAAAATGATTCCCTCGGTGGAGGAAGCTTCCATATCCGGACCCATGCAAGATGTTAGCCAAGTGAAGCGAGTGGTGGCCTCGGTGCCCGTGAGCGGCCATACCGCCGACTTCGAGGACCAAAGTCTCTTGGTGGCGGAGAACGCGGCGGGAACTCCCGTGCCCCACATCGAGGTCAACCCTCCTATGGTGTCGGTGGCATCCTCAATTCGCAAGAAGCCTCCGCAGGTTTCCGTCGGGGTCATCGCGAGGGTGAGCGGACATCCGGCTAGTGGCTACGCGATTTCGTCGATTGTCGTGGATCCTACGCATTTGACCGTGACCGGGCCCTCTAGTGCCCTGCACAAGCTGTCATCGGTATATACATCGCCCGTCGACGTCACTGGGGTGACCGGCCCCGTTAGCGGGGCGCTGCCGGTGCAATTGCCATCGGGGATTTCTCCCGTCTCGGGAAGCAATTTAGTGGAGGTTACCGTGAATGTGGGGCCCAAGGCGCCTTGACCTGAGACAGTGACCAAAAATGTGAAAGACCCTATAATAGCAAGTATCTTTGACTTCTTGATGCTAGGAGGCTAATGCATGGCATTGTTTGGCACCGACGGCGTCCGGGGCGTCGCCAACCAGGAGTTGTCGGCGGAAATGGCGTTGGCCGTCGGCAAGGCTGCGGGCCGGGTGCTTGGCCCAGGTAGTCAAGCCTTGATTGGGCGCGATACCCGGGTGTCAAGCGGCATGTTAGAAGCGTCCGTGGCGTCGGGCTTGACGGCCATGGGAGTGAGGGTATGGATGTGCGGTGTGGTGCCTACGCCAGCCCTCGCCTACCTGATCAAAGCCATGGGCGCCGACGCGGGCGTGATGATTTCGGCGTCGCACAACCCTCCCGAATATAACGGGATCAAGCTCCTCGACGACTTAGGTCGCAAGTGGGATCCGGCGCGCGAAGGTGCGGTGGAGGAGATCATGGCGACGTCGGCGAGCTTGATGAGCCTGCCCAGGCAGATCGGGGCCATTCATCATGTGGAGAATGAAGCCGTGCACCGCTACCGTCGTTACTTAAGCGAAGTGTTTTGGGGACTTACGGACCCGCTACACGTGGTAGTGGATTTAGCCCACGGTGCCGCGATTAGTACGGCGGTGCCCGTCTTGGAACATCTAGGGGTCAAGGTGACGGCCCTTCATGGGGAACCCCTGGGTGAGCTTATCAATCAGCGCTGTGGCGCAACCCATCCGGCGTTATTGCAGCGAACCGTGGTGAAGCTTAAGGCGGACTTAGGCATGGCCTTTGATGGTGATGCCGATCGCTTGATCGCTGTGGATGAGACGGGTGAGGTCGTGGACGGTGACGGCATCTTGTATGCCTTGGCCAGGGAGTTGCAGCAACAGGAGAGGTTGGCCCATAACGTAGTCGTCGCCACGATAATGTCGAACTTGGGCCTGGAGCGGGCACTCGAACGGGAAGGCATTGAATTGCTCAGAACTCCCGTCGGCGACCGCTTTGTGGCGCAAGCTATGCGCGAAGGTGGCGCGGTGCTGGGCGGAGAGCAGTCTGGACATATCATTGTGCAGCAGTGGGCGGAGACCGGTGATGGCCTCTTGACGGGGCTTTGCTTGCTGGAAGTGATGCATCGCCGTCGAGCCTCGCTTTCTGAACTGGTGCGCCCGATTGAACGTTATCCCCAGATATTGAAAAATGTACCGCTGGTGGCTCCGCTGTCTGGTGCGTGGGAGGAGTTGCCGGGACTCTTGGACGTGGTCGAGCAAGCCGAGCAGGATTTGGGGCATGAGGGCCGTGTCTTGATTCGCCCGTCAGGCACCGAACCCCTGCTCCGAATTATGATTGAAGGCCGTTCGCATGACCAGGCCGAAGCGTGGATCGATAGGCTGGTGGCCGCGGTAGAATCGGCTCTGGACGCGTCGCAAGCCTCGGTGTAAGCGCAACTTTTCGTCAAGGTCTGCGTATGGATGTGCCAAAAGGGGGATCGACCATGTGCGGCATTGTTGGTTATATCGGCGATCAAGATGCGTTGCCCATCTTAATGAGGGGGCTCAAGCGCTTGGAATATCGGGGATATGACTCCGCTGGCGTGGCCTTGATAGCTTCAGGGCAGGTGGCGACGGCGAAGTCTCCGGGCAAAGTGGCGATGCTGGAGACGCGTTTGGATCTACTGCCTGCTGGGTCCCCCTGTGGCATAGCCCATACCCGTTGGGCGACGCACGGGGCGCCCACGGATGAGAACGCCCACCCGCACGTCGACTGCAGGGGCAAGATTGCCGTCGTGCATAACGGCATCGTGGAAAACTACGTAGAGCTTCGAGCGGAATTGGCCGCCAAGGGCCATCGCTTTGTCTCTGAGACCGATAGCGAAGTCATTCCGCATCTGTTAGAGGAGTATGGCGCCACGGACGACTTGCTATCCGCCGCGCGTCAAACGGAAACACGGCTGGACGGAGCCTATGCGTTTCTGGCCGTCGTTGCCGACCGGCCCGACGTGGTCGTGGCGGTGCGACGGGCGAGTCCTTTAATCATTGGTCTGGCCCATCGAGCCAACTATATTGCCTCAGATTTCAGCGCTTTTTTGGATGCAACCAATCGGGCGCTGGTGCTGGAAAACGGGGACATGGCGGCAGTCACCGCCGATGATGTGACCATTTTTGATAGCACGGGCGCCGAAATTGAGCGAGAACCGATGACGGTTAATTGGGATGTGCGCCAAGCCGAACGAGGTGGCTACTCCCACTTTATGCTGAAGGAAATCATGGAACAGCCAGAAGCCTGGGCCGATTGCCTGTTAGGCCGGATTCAAAATCAGTCCATTGAAGTCGAGGCGATGGGGCTTCGCACGTCCGAACTCACGCGCTGGCAAAGGGTCCAAATTGTGGCAGCGGGCACGGCCTATCATGCCGGTCTGGTAGGTAAGGTCCTTTTGGAAAACTTGGCGGGCATCCCCGTGGACGTGGATGTGGCCTCAGAATTTCGCTATCGACGCCCGCTTTTGACGCCCGACACTTTGGTGTTGGCCGTCTCTCAGTCAGGGGAAACGGCCGATACCTTAGCCTCTTTGCACCTCGCCCGGGAACGGGGGGTTTATACCTACGCCATCACGAACTCGGTGGGGTCGACGCTGGCGCGCGACGCCGATGCGGCCGGCTATACGTATGCAGGTCCTGAAATTGCCGTGGCATCAACCAAGGCGTATACCACTCAAATCCTCATGATCAGCCTGTTAGCACTCGCCCTGGCCCAAGCGAGAAATCGTGCGAGACCAGACTTGGTGGCTCAACTGGGGCTCTTGCCGGCGCTGGGTGAAGCGTGGTTGGCTCAGTCGGACAGCGTGCGCGATTACTCGGAACTTTTAGCAGCCTCCAACCAAATGTTTTACATTGGACGCGGAATGGATTATGCCTTGGCGATGGAAGGCCAACTCAAAATGAAAGAGATTAGCTACATTCATGCGGAAGCGTATCCTGCCGGCGAGATGAAACACGGTACTCTCGCCCTGATTACGGAAGACGTTCCGGTAGTCGCGGTCTCGACGCAACCCGATTTAGCGGTCAAACTGCGTTCTAATGTGGAAGAGGTGAAGGCCCGGGGTGCCAAGGTGTTTGCCGTCATCGATCAGTCGCAGCGTAGTGCTTGGGGCCAAGATGCCATGGCGGAGGTGCATCCTCCTTCGCCTTGGTTGTCGCCTGTCTTGGCCGCCATGCCGCTTCAGTTGCTGGCCTACTGGACGGCGGTTGCTCGCGGCGAAGACGTTGATAAGCCAAGGAACCTGGCCAAGAGTGTTACCGTGGAGTAAATCATGATGGGCGGATGGCGGTGTTGTTCAGTGACAAAAATTACGTTAACTGAACAATAATTATCTTAACTGGACAAAAAATAGCTTGACTGTAGTGGGAAAACATGGCACAGTTGAAACAAGTGTTTTGGGTGTTTCAACTGTGCTTTTGTTATATGTGGTTGGTTGGAGAAAAGGAGACCTCTATGGCCAAACGCAAACGCGAGAATACATCCGACACCGTTGATCGGCGTGTAAAAGAAGGCCGGGGCATCGGGCGTGGAGTGGATTATAAGCCGTGGCTTTTGGTGCAAGATGTTCCATCCCAAGGTTTGGCCAGTCGTGTCAAGGGGGTAAAAACCGGTCGGGTTCATCATCTTCTGAGTCAATTGGAACATCGATGTTTTTTGATTCTGGATTGGTCGGAACGGGTTACCGATATTCGCGAGCAGTATCCGCTTTTGCCGCTCGAAGAAACCTTTGCTTTAGCGGAATCTTTGGGAATCAAACATCCACGGGATCCTAAAACCCAAAATCCTATCGTGCTTACATCGGACTTTCTTATTACGGTCAAACAAGGGGATACACTCGCCGAACAAGTTCTCAGCATCAAGCCTTCTAACGATCTAAGTAATTCACGTGTATTGGAAAAGCTCGAACTTGAGCGCCAATATTGGGAAAAACGCAAGGTTCCTTGGCATATTGTGACTGAGCAGGATCTGCCGGCAACTCTTGTCAAGAACTTGGAATGGCTCTACCCCTATCGCTTTTCTAATGTGCTGAGCCCCTTAACTGATTCAGAGATCTATCGGGTGCGCAGGGGACTGGAGCAGGAACTTCTTAGGTGCGAACCCCTTTCCACTACCGCGAATGCCGTAGATGACCGATTGGGTCTAGAACCTGGGACAAGCCTTTCGGTGACTCGTTATCTACTCGCCACACGCACATGGCGTGTAAACTTGCTCGATCCCATCCATTTGGTAGAACCGTTGGTGTTGCTACACCATGTGGTCCCGGAATCGGAGGTGGATGTTTCGTGAACTGGATGGTCAACCAAGTCATCGAATGGCTGGATGAGAACGGGGATCCGGTAACGGAACGTCTGCTGTGGATTGCTCCCACCTATACCGATGCGTACCTTTTTGACCTCCGGGATCCCCAGGCGATGCCGGTTTGGCGGCGCATTCAGGATTTGGAGGGTGCCATCAATCAGGGAATAGTCCGTGTGTTATCCGTAGACCCGTATCTTATTGGTATGCGTCCGGAGGATACCCTTTCGGATAGGCAACGACGTCAACGCGATCAAGCCTGGGGCGTGATCCAGCCGCTTGTACAACGGGACGGTGAAGAAGCTATTTTTCAGGCTAAGACCCGAGGGATCTTGATTAACGACGCGATTGAGCGCACGGGGATCAGTAAACCCACCATCTACAATTACCTTCGTAAATATTGGCGCGGAGGGCAAACCAAGAATGCCTTGGTACCGGATTTTGATCGCCGTGGAGGCCGTGGAAAGACAAAGAGTTCAGGAGAACGCAAACGAGGACGGCCAGCGCGGCGTACACGGACCATGACAAGTGACGCGGGTATCAATGTTGATGACATGGTTCGTGAAAAATTTCGACGGGGAATCCGCTTGTTTTATGAAACAGGCAAAGAACGGTCGTTTACCGAGGCGTATCAACTCATGCTGGAGCGTTTATTTCATCAGGGATATGAACAACACGGTGAGACGCTTGTTCCTAAGTTACCGCCTGCCACGGAACTGCCGACCTTAAGGCAATTTCGCTATTGGTACGAAAAGGAACGGGACTGGGAAACTTCCCAAAAGCGGCGTCTGGGTGAACGACGATACGCCTTAAGCCGACGGCCTATCACGGGGGATTCTACCCAGATGGCTCAAGGTCCTGGGTCTCTATATCAGATCGATGCCACCATCGCCGACGTGTATTTGGTGAGCCGCTGGGATCGTAACCGCGTAATCGGTCGACCCGTGGTGTATATGGTGGAAGACGTTTTTAGCCGCATGATTGTCGGACTGTCGGTTGCTCTGGAAGGTCCAAGTTGGTTAGGCGCAATGTTGGCATTGGAGAATGCGGCGAGTGACAAAACGGGATTTTGCGCCCAATTTGGGATGGAGGATACCACCTGGTGGCCGGCGCAACACCTGCCGGAAGCCATCTTGGCGGACCGGGGTGAACTGGAGGGCTACAACGCCGACCAATTGGTCAATGCGTTGGCCATTCGGGTGTCTAACACTCCACCCTACCGGGGGGATCTAAAAGCCATTATCGAGCAAAACTTCCGGTTGATGAATCTCAACC
>JAJZZI010000171.1 GCA_021797635.1 Bacillota bacterium
GCGGTGAGGATCGACCCGTTCCCATTCCGAACACGGTAGTCCCCCTTGCCTACGCTGGTGGTACTGAGGGCGCAGGCCCTTGGGAGGCCCAGGCCATGCCGACAAGCCTTTGCTCGACCCCCGCTTCGAGTTCCTCGAGGCGGGTTTTTGTGTCTTCCCTTCTTTTAGCAACACCCTAAGCGGCAAGCGCATATCAACTAAGCGTATGGACTGCCGATGCAGCGCCTAAAAGGAAAGGGCAAGTGAACCGAGGATTGCCTTCGTTCCCCATAATAACCACTAAGTGGTTCCCGCCCCGTGATGCCTAGCCTCCGTACAACGCATGGTCCGGGGGGCGAAATCGCTTAGGTGATGGTTGCCAATAGAGGAGACAGCTTGTCGAGACCGCCGATCACATCGTTCGGCGCGGCGCCTAATTCTTCCCAGAGCCCCGCTGTTCGCCTAAGCCATATACCCTTTAGACCAAATTCCTGCGCACCGATGACGTCCCATGAATTGGACGACACAAAGACGGCATGTTCGACTGGCACCTTGAGCCTCTCCAACCCTAGAGCATACATCCGCGCATGCGGCTTAAACGTCCCCGCTTGGTCGGAACTCACGAGGCCATCAAAGGCGTCGTTGAGCTCGGCGACCTGAAGCATCGACGAAATCATGGAGGCATTTCCGTTCGATACCAGCGCCTTTTTATAGGCGCTCAGCAGCGTCAACCCGTGCTTTGTGTCCCCGAATGAACGGACGTGATAATAGTGCGCCAGGATGGCGGTGCAGTCATCTGCCGACAGCTCGTGTCCATGATGGCGAGCAGCGTAGACGAGCGCATCGGTTGCCACTTGCCAATAATCTACGTATCGATCGATGACCGTACGCATCAAAGTGTATTCGTGATATTTACGCCGCCATAGCTCACCAATGCCCTCTGCTGGGACCCCAAAAGCCTGTCGGAACACCGGCTGCATCATTCCCTGGACGTCAAGCAGAGGGCCGTAGGCGTCGAAATCGCCCCAAGGAGAGCGATCAATCATAAAATCTGGACCGCCCTTTGCTGAGCTCTGAAGGCTCCCCGGTCGACCCTAAAACAAGGCAACTTTCGCCGACTCTCTGGCGGTGAGCTGGTCACTAGAACCATGGAGGGTGACGACGCCTTCGCCATCGCATATCGCGAACGTCACGAGGAAGAGGCGATGGTAGACGAATGCACCGAAGCCCACTGACTAATTTGTTGGATCACACTGCGGGTAATTTCGGTGGGCGTTGACGAGCCTGAGGTAATCGCCACCCGTTTTACGTTCACAAACCACTCTGGTTTCAGATCTTCAGCGCTTTCGACACGGATGGCTCGGGTTTTTCCAATGAGTTCAGAGACTTCGACCAGGCGGTTGGAATTATTGCTTCGCCGGTCGCCCACGACGACAACCAAATCCACATCTTGGGCAGCGTTGACGGCCGCTTCTTGCCGTGATTGGGTAGCCATGCAGATTTCATTAAAAATCTCTGCATCGGGAAATCGGGATTGGATGGCCGCGATGATGGCCTGGGTGTCCCATTGGCTGAGAGTCGTCTGGGTCATGACGGCCACAGTCATGCCCGTTGGCACTTCGACCGACATCGCGTCTTCGCGCGAGGCAATGAGGGCAATGCGGTTCGATGGTGCCTCGCCGGTAGCTCCCTCAGGCTCAGGATGTCCTGGCGTGCCGATATATAATATAAAACGTCCTTGGGCAATCTTTTGCTGGATGAGCTCATGGGTTCGGGTCACATCGGGACAGGTGGCGTCGTAGACGTTTAAGCCACGTGCCTGGGCGCGTTCTTTCACCGCTGGCGCGACTCCATGGGCGGTAAAGATGATGGTTGATCCAACGGGCACCTGTTCCAATAAATCGAGTCGGGATGCCCCGTCCAAGGTGACAATGCCTAGTTCGGACAACTGGTTGACCACATGACGGTTATGCACGATTTGGCCTAAAACGAAAATAGGTCGGGGCACGTTAGGATCTGAAGCCACGCGTTTGGCTAAGGTAATGGCGTCCACCACCCCGTAGCAATAACCGCGAGGCGTTACTTTAACAATATCCACGAATTATCCACCTCCGCATATCGCAAGCCTGCGCTCTCCTTTGGTCCTAGCTAAATTGTATCCGACTCCTTGCGGGGAAGCGAGTCGACGGGCTGCCGGATGCCAGCCGTGGTCGAAACAAGGGTTCGAGTCGTTCCCCTTAGCACCAATTCGGTGGGCAAGACATAGTGAAGGGGGGTATCTCGCGCAGGCGATAACATCATCGAGTAGAGAATCTCCGCCGCCAGTTTGCCCATTTGTTCTTTGGGTTGGCGGATCGTGGACAACTTGGGAAACACCTGTGTGGCCGCTTCGACATCGTCGAATCCCACCACGCCGATGTCCTC
The DNA here is from genome assembly GCA_021797635.1 of Bacillota bacterium. Taxonomy (GTDB): domain Bacteria; phylum Bacillota; class Sulfobacillia; order Sulfobacillales; family Sulfobacillaceae; genus JAJZZI01. Next base: position 2,404 of record JAJZZI010000171.1, read on the forward strand.
GGGAACGCGTAGCGACGCTTCGCGAATGGCTTCGAGGGCTCCGATCGCGGTCATGTCCGAAGCGCAAAGAATAACCTCTGGACGGTTGGGAAGTGCCAGCATGGCCCGGGTCGCGGAATAGCCGTCGGCGACCGTGAAATCGGCGTACGCTACCCATTCTGTACGGATAGGCAAGCGACTAGCGGTCATGCCGGCGTAAAAACCCTGCAGCCGCTCCATCGCTGGCGGAATGGCGAGGGGACCGTGAAGACATCCGAGGCGGCTATAGCCGGCTTGGGCAAGAGTTTGAACGAGGTCTTGCATTGCCCTCCGATTGTCCGAAGTAACGCTTCCGACGCGATGGCCGGAGACGACGAAGTCGATGGCCACGACGGGGATGTCCGCTGCGAGAATTTCATCCAAGGGCCCCTCAGGCTGACCGATGAGCAGGAGTCCGTCGACAGAACGATGTTGAATGCGTTCCATGATGGCCAGATGGTCAAACGGACGTTTGCGATTAGTCAACCAGAGCAGGTCGTACCCTTGGCGCCCGATTTCCGCCGAAAAGACGGTAAGAACATGGCCAACGAAAGGATGGCGCAGGCCACTTCCGTCTGCGGGCGAAAAAAACACGCCTACCGTATAAGTCTTGCTTGTGACCAGATGTTGGGCGGAGGCATTGGGATAGTAGCGGAGCTCTTCCGCCAACTCCAAGATGCGCGCCCTAGTGGTCGCACTAACATCCGGGTAATCATTGAGCGCTCGCGATACGGTTGCGACCGAGACTCCCGCACGGAGGGCAATCTCTTTAATAGTGGCCATAGATATCCCTTCTCAGATCACACCGGAAACGTTTTCGGCCGAGAATGCAAAGTTCTACGAAGCTTATGGTGCGTGCCAGGTGCGGCACGGTGCCTTGCATGAATCCGCCCGTAAAGATAGAGTTCGACCTTAAAGTCGCAACCCCTTCAAAATTTTCGCTCGTCAGCGGGGAAATTAAACCTAAGTTTTAATGAAAAACTTTCGATAAAATGTGTCCAGTGGGGAAGGAATCGTGTCGAGTTTCTCGAATACGAGTGCGAATCCTGGCACCAAGGTCAAACGGTGCGCATTTATGTTGTCAACGGCGTTTAAGCTTTTGGCCAATTATCCAATTTGAGGTGACAGTGGTGAAGTTTAGTAATGGCCAGTGGCTTGCCCGCGATGGGATGACCATTTATTCTCCTCGGCGTCTTCATCAGGCAAGCGTGGAGGATGGTGGGCTCACGCTCTATGTCAGCCACAACCCATCCCAATCTCGCGGCGCTACCCTAGGGGGCCCCCTATTCACCATTCGTCTGGGCTCTCCGATAGAGGGGGTGATTCGCGTTCGGGTGGAGCATTTTAGGGGAGGGAATGCCCTGGGTCCTGAATTTTCGATGGCAGATGATGCGGTGGCCACGTCGATCGATGACGATGCGTCGTGCATCGCGTTGAAGAGTGGGAGTCTAAGCGCACGCATATCGAAAGAACAGCCTTGGCGCATGAGCTTCTTCGACGGTGAGCGATTCCTGACCGAGAGCGCGTCCGGAGCCATGGCATACATTGTTCAGGATGGCGGCCAGAGCTTTCTCAGGGAGCAACTGGGACTTGGTGTGGGCGAATCCGTTTACGGTCTGGGCGAGCGCTTTACCGCCTTTGTGAAGAATGGCCAAACGGTGGACAGTTGGAACGAAGACGGCGGCACGAACACAGAACAGTCCTACAAGAATATTCCGTTTTACCTTACCAGTCGTGGCTATGGAGTGCTGGTGAATCATCCCGAACGCGTGTCATTTGAAGTGGGATCGGAAAAGGTCTCCGCCGTGCAGTTCAGCGTAGAGGCTGAGGCTCTTGAATACTACGTGATTAATGGCCCTTCGCCTAAAGAAATTTTACAGCGCTATACGGCCCTAACCGGGAGGCCGGCGCTGCCTCCTGCCTGGTCATTTGGTCTTTGGCTGACCACGTCTTTTACGACGGATTACGACGAGAAGACGGCGGTTAGCTTTATCGATGGGATGGCCGATCGTCAAATTCCGTTAAGCGTCTTTCACTTTGATTGCTTTTGGATGAAGGAATATGAATGGTGCAACTTTACGTGGGACGAACGGGCATATCCCGACCCTGAGGGTATGTTGCAGCGGCTTCACGCAAGAGGCTTGAAGCTTTCCGTTTGGATTAACCCCTATATCGGCCAGCGTGCCGCCTTGTTTGATGAGGCGCGCGATCTTGGTTATCTTCTCAAACGGCCAGATGGTCGCGTCTGGCAGTGGGATTTATGGCAACCGGGGATGGGTATCATAGACTTTACCAACCCCGAGGCTAAACGTTGGTTTCAAAGCAAGCTGAAGGGCCTAATCGCCATGGGAGTCGACGCCTTCAAGACGGACTTTGGCGAGCGCATTCCCCTGGACGTGCAATATGCCGATGGGTCAGATCCGTCAAAGATGCACAACTATTATCCTTACCTATACAACCAAGCCGTGTTTGAGGCGCTCCAGCAAGGGCGTCCCCAGGAGGCGGTGGTTTTTGCCCGATCAGCAACGGTGGGAGGACAGAAATTTCCTGTGCACTGGGGCGGAGACTGCCATGCAAGTTATGCTTCGATGGCCGAAAGCCTTCGTGGAGGCTTGTCCTTGGGCCTGTCTGGCTTCGGATTTTGGAGTCATGACATTGGGGGCTTTGAGGGCACCCCAACTGCGGATCTTTACAAGCGATGGATTCAATTTGGGCTGTTATCGACGCATAGCCGCTTACACGGCAATTCTTCCTATCGAGTGCCTTGGTTGTTTGACCAAGAGGCCGTCGATGTCCTCCGCTACTTTGCTCAGTTAAAAAATCGCCTCATGCCCTATCTGTATCAAAAGGCCGTCGAGGCCCAGCAGTGGGGACATCCGGTGATGCGGGCGATGCACTTTGAGTTTCCGCAGGATCGCGGCTCAGATGGCTTGGATCGCCAATACATGCTGGGAGATGCGCTTTTAGTAGCACCGGTGTTTTCGGAAGAGGGGGAGGTCGACTTTTACTTGCCCGAGGGCCAGTGGACCCACCTGCTTAATGGTGAAGTCTTATCCGGCGGAGGGTGGCGGAAAGGCCGTTTTGATTACTTTAGTCTGCCGCTTTTTGTGCGTCCCAATGCCATCTTGGCCATGGGGAGCATTTCGGAACGGCCTGACTATGCGTTTGACCAGGACGTAGCTCTTCATATTTTCTCGCTCGATGAGGGGCGAGCGGCGGAGACGCGAGTGCCCAATCTGGAGGGAACGACGGTGCTAAAGGCGCGAGTTGAGTACCGTAACCAGCATATGTCGGTCGTTGTGGAGCAGATCGGACCAACCAAGAGCCGTTGGTCGCTCTGCTTTCATGGGATGTCGGCCATGCCTTTGGCGTTGCAAGGCGCAGATGCCGAGGTCGGGCAAGAGGGGCTTTGGCTTACTCCCAGCCTGGGTAGTTCTGGGATTACATTTCGCTTGCCCGCATAGGAAATCTCGGGAATTTTTTCAAGGCGCGCATTAAATAGGCATCGGTTTCGGAGCGGTAACCGTGAAAAGCCTTGTCCAACGCCATGATCAGGGTGAGGGCAGGCCTCGTCAAGGAATTTGGGAGTATGGGCAGAATTAGCAGGAATTTTCGCTTCATGTGGAGAAATTAACGACTCAACCCGAACGGAAACGATACCGATGCCGTGAGGGGGGGATGCCTCGCCGATTGGCAGCAGGCGGACTGCGTGCAATCAAGATGGACAAGCTGGATTGCACAAAAACGTTTGTGCACTACACTCAACTCAATTTAAATAAATGATTCGAGTCTTGCTCTAACGCGTGAGACCATGTGTAGCTCCCTAAGGAGGAGAACGATGAACATGAACCGCAAGATGATGGCGGTCGGAACGGCCGCTTTGGCCAGCGCAGCAATGTGCGGAGCCAGCTTGTTGACCGGGCTTACGCCCATTGCCAATGCCGCCTCGAGCGTGGTGACGGTACCCTATCCCGCCGGAAACTTGGCGACGCTAGACACCATTGACTGGAGCGGCAATATTTTGCTGGACCAGGGGACGCTATTTGAGGGACTGTATGGGTACAACACCAAGAACCAGATCGTTCCGAAGATAGCGAGCAAGGCGGTTCCGTCTCAAGGAGGCCGAGTATGGACCATCTATTTGCGGCATAACGCTAAATGGTCCAATGGCCATCCCGTCACCGCGCAAGACTTCTATTACGCCTGGATGCGTCTTTTGGCACCAAATGACTCGAATGGTGCCGTCTGGTCGGGTGTGACCAACAACATTTTGAACGGGTATGCCTATCATGCAGGCGCGGTTCCGGCCAACAAGGTCGGGATTAAGGTGGTCAACAACTTTGAGTTGAAGGTGACCTTGAGCGGAGCGACCAACATCAAAGGCCTCTTAGCCCTGTCGGCGTCGATGCCGCTCTATCCGCCTGCCGTCGAACGACATCCCTCCAACTGGTTCATGCCTCAGTATTTTGTTGGCGATGGGCCCTATGTCGTCCATTCCTTCGTGCCTAATGGCGAGCTCGTCTTGACCCGAAACCCCCACTACGTCGGTGGTCCAGGCTACAACGTGGGCAACGTGCGCCAGATCAACTTGATTCCTGGCCCGACCGTGCCCGTCGAAGACTACCTGGCTAACAAGCTGGATGCCGCCTTGATCGGCACCGCCTCCGACTACAAATATGCCTTGGCTCACTTCAAAGGTCAGGTGCACAAGGCGCCGACGGCCACGATTAACGCCTTTAACTGGGACCACTCGACCATGCCTTCGGCGCTGAACAATCAGCTCGTGCGCGAGGCCATTGCCTTGGCGATTAACCGCAAGCCCATTGCTAACCCCGTGCTCAACAACATGGTGGGCGTGACTAATATCTACTCATTCCCAGGGTTTGTTACCTATAAGTTGGAGCACAACCCGTACAGCTACAACGTGGCGCTGGCGCGAAAACTCCTAGCGAAGGCGGGCCATCCCAACGGCAGGGGCATTCCCCAACTCTACATCTACACCCAGACCACGACCAATAGCCCTACTTCAGTCTTGATGGGCGAGGCGTTGGCGCAAGAACTCAAGAGCAACTTGAACCTCAACTTCAAGATTGAGCCGACCAACGCCACCCAGTTTGGTGCGATGAACTGGGGCGGCTTGACCGCCGGCGTGAAGCCAGGATACGTCGTCGGGGTTGAGGTGATGAACTGGAACCAGACCTTGCAGTGGGCGATTCAAGCCAACCAGTGGATTTCAGAGGGTTTCTCCGGCACCATCGGTTCACAGGCATTTCGCCAATATGCGGGAACCAATTGGTACTTTTCGGCCTATGATCCCCACGACGTCAAGCTCTGGGGAAGCCCGACCAACAACAACATGGGCGTGTCCTACTCGCAATGGCTGCCGATTATCGCTTCGGCCAAGAAGGATATCGCCTACTTGAATGCCTGGACGGCCAAGCAGCCACCGCTCTACCGAGCAGCCTTAAACCCGCCTGGGTCGACCCCGCTTTCCGCCTCCTTGGCCCAGTTTGAGTCCAGCTACAAAGCGGCCAAGACCAATGCCGCCAAACACGCCGCCTGGGTGGCTTTTTGGAAGTGGGTCGGATCGTACGCCAATGGCGCAGGTGGGAGCTCGCTTGGTCTAAACGCTCAGGTCTACGTTGATCAACATGAGCCGACGCTAGAAGCCCAGATGCGTATGTGGGAATCCGAACTCAATAACACGGGCAGCAGCAAGACCGCCGCTCAGCTGGCCGCGGATATGGGCAACGCCGTGATTAAGTCCGGTTACATGATTCCCTTGAACTACAACGAGCAGATTTACCTGGAAAAGCCTAACCTTCACGGAGTTATCGCTAATCCATGGGCCTGGGGCAACTTCTACCAGTTGCAATATATGAACTTGAAGTAGTACGGTAGGTGTACGAACTAAGTTGGGCCGATCTATTCGGCCCAACTTTTAAGAAAAGGGGAGGTGGCAATCCGGATGGACACGGCACGGTATATGGTCAAGCGGCTTTTCAGTATCTTGGTCACAATTTGTGTCATTATTGCGGTAGGGTACATTTTAATGTACT
>JAJZZI010000057.1 GCA_021797635.1 Bacillota bacterium
CGCTTCTTCCGATCATCCGTTGACTACAAGACCGTCCTCATAGAACACGTAGGCGAATTTCAAGTTCTCCACTTGAAACTGCGAAGTTTCTAAAGGGTTTGCGGCAAACTCCAGGCCACGCTCGGTATACAAAATGTTGCGGACGTAATCCAAGGTCTTCTGGCTTTCGTTGGCGGCTACAACGGTAAAGACATGCTGGTATTTGTTCATAAAATAACGGGCTTCATTCGCACGCAAACCCGCTAGCGCCTCTGCGACCGGTGACGACACGAGACCGACCGTAGACACCTGGCTAAAATCAACCGCATAGGACATGGCTACGCCGCCTCTCTTTCTCTGCGTTTTTCGTGCCCCAGCCCCTTACCTGGGGACGTCTCGGTGGTGCTACCCGGCAACCCCGTCTAGCAGACAATCTGAGAGCCGCCGCCTGCAGTGCTGTCCCCCCTGGCCTGGCGTCGACCCTCGCTGAACGGTAGGCGAAGGCAGGTCGTATGCCCCGTTCGCGTTGGGGCAAGGAATCGTCCGTCGCTCCGAGGATTTCCCATTTCGCTCGAAGTTCTCCCGGGTCAAACCATGGTTAGATTCCGCTTACGTGCGACGGATGCTTTCCTCTAAGTCGTCCCAGGACGACTTGAGGACGTACCCACATGACCCAAGCCGCCTCAGTAGTCAACGCTCCTCACGCTGTGTCGCGGTCATCCGTCGTGGCCCACGACGTTTTCACCCACCCACCGGGGATCGGCTCCCTCCGATGCGAGTTGTTTGCGAATATCAATACTCAGACGCACACGATTTTCGGGTGATCGATTGTCCAAGGAACAATGCAAGGTATACATGGTGAAGATGAGAACGTCGCCCAGATGGAAATCACTGGTTAACCACCGCCCCCCATATTGATGGCATGGCTCGTTCGGATTTAGGGTCAGCCATCCGTGCAGCGTCGGATCCAGTTTGTCTTTGTCGCGATCGACATCCAACTGCCCATACGTTTGAATTAAGAAATTAAAGTGGTTCGATCCCGCCAGAATCGCCAATGGACCTTCCACGCGAGGCACGTCGCCCAATGGAATCCAGCTTGTATAAAGTTGGTCGGTCCCCCTTCCCATATAGACATGGTCATAGTGACAGCCCGTTGCTTCTCCGATACGGGCAGCACGAAGCCAAAGGTAGTCGTAGTTTAAGATCGGAGCTCCTAAGAAGGCCTCAAAAAACCCCATCAGTTTGGGATGCTGACTTAGCGCCAGTAGTGCTGGCAACGTCCTTAGCGTCTCGGATAGTGGCGATTTCCCGTTTAAGGGCAATCGTTTCCGTCCGAGACTTACGGCATCTTGCAAAGGAAACGCAGGATCGATGAAGCCGTGCTCGAAAAGCTTATGCAGCAGCTCGGTCCGTGCCTTTAGCACGTCCTCAGGATCTAGGAAATCCGTCAAATAGAGATACCCATCCTCAGCCATTTGCTTCCTCAGCACGTCAGGTTGGTTCAGCCAGCCGTTGGCCGGTTCTAATGCGTCAAGTTGCTGAAAAACATAACCGTGCGAGCACCATTTCACAGGCCTATCCCCCTTTTGCTCGGCCCATCGCTACTTTCCTTGGAAAGCCAAAAGATACCACCGTAATCTCATTATTTCGATAGCCGCGACTCTTGCTTTAGCTTACCGCTTCTTACCTTTTCCTGACAGGGTTCTGGCTCACACCGTGTGATCCCGCTCGCGCTTGTATACCGCGGCTTAACCCAAAACCTGCCGATTGCCATCGTGACATCGGCCTGCTCAGCCACGATGCACCCCGATCGGCACAATAGCCGCCACGAGTTTTCCGGAAGAGTTCTAGCCGTTATCTTTTGAACTGGCCAGGTCGGAGTCCGCAAATTGCCAGTCCCTGGCGGTTGCGTCAAGCTAGATCCTTCGAGATGCCGTACGTGAGAAAATTTTCCACACCATAATGGCGATATCGGCCCTTTCCCCTGTGATCTTGGCGCGTTATGAGGGCACCGCTCCTCGCGATGCGTCAGGGGATGGTGGTGTCGCCCCCCTACAAAGCAAACCACATAAAGAACCTGCTTAGCCAAAACATAGGGGATGCTTGGATAGACAGCAAGCTTCCCTTTTCGGATCGTCATTCAACGTTTGTGCTTCTTACGGGGTTTCACCTTCTTTTTACTGTTTTTCTTTGGTCGTAAGGCACGTTGCGCTTGAGATGGGCGATTCTCCCCCCTCCCAAGGGAAAGCGCCGCTTCATCGCGGGCCTTGGTTCCTCGCGAGCGACGCGTGATCTCTTCAAACCATTGCTTTTGAAACCAACTCATTTTCTCGATTTCTTGCATGTACTCTTTTCTCAGACCGACATCGAAGGCGCTTCTTTCAAATTGACAGGCTTCTTCGGTCGCTGATTGCGGGTCCATATTGTCCGCCGAACGCCAACGATGAACAAAGTCGTACCGCCATAGATTGGCGGCGTTCTGCCGCATGAACCCGGCTTGAAGGGTCCGGGTCACTTCCAAGAGACTCGTCTCGGTAGTCTCATCGATCCAGCCGCTCCCCACCAAGAATTCGGCGACATACGGAATACCCCAGATAGTCGCTGCGGTGATCGCGGCGTCACGGTCAAAGGGTTCTAAGAGGGCCTCCCCACTAGAGCTGGTCATTTCCTCGGTAAGCAGAAAGAAGTTTTCCGGTTCGAACGACGAGCGGCGGCGCAACATGCCCAAAAACCCATCAATGATCGCGAACCCTATCACAAAGGGAATATCGAAACGATCGTAAACATCTGCGACAAAGCTCCAACTAATCTTCGCGAAGGCTGCGTCTCGTTCCGATGGTACGTTCCAGTCTACCGGATCCGGCGCCGCGGATCCTCCCCAGTAATCGAGAATCCCTTCGGCGAGATAGTGGGAGGTGCCACCATAAACCTGCTCTTCCAAGGCTTGCATCGAAGCTAAATCGGGTTCTCTTTTTTCCCGTACCGCACGATATACGCTTTGAGCATGGTGGATCAGGAGAAAATCCGCTAATTCCCGCTCCGGCTCACCGATAAGATCCACGGCCGAGTGCATCAACTCAAAGGCCTGCTTCGCTAAGGCCTCGCCCAACGTGATCTCGCCATAGAACTTCAACCATCGAAATGCCCTTAGAAACCAACTGGGATGCGTAGCTGCCACCTGCAAAAGGTATTGGCACGTCTTCTCAAGACGATGGCCCTCACGGCAAAACAACTCCCAAGCCAAGACCGACCCTTCAAGATACGGTATCTCGCGACCGTGCAAGGCCGGTGCGCGGTCGCGAATCGTACGTACGAGATCCGCAAAGGGTTGAGGCAATACCGCTGGCTCAAGGTCGATAAGAATCCCGCCCATATCAACAGCCTGAAGAAATTCGTCGTCCAAGGGATATTTGAAAGTCTCAACAAGAAAGTCAAGCCGGTCTTCCACAGGCACTTCATCAAAGGCGTCGCTCCAGGCCTCGGGATCTCGGATGAGTTCACCGGTCCGTTCAATTACTTCTCCCATCGTCTAGCCTCCATCGTACGCCTAAGAATTACCGCTCATTTATCGTTAATTTTTCTCGTCCGGGCCGTGTGAAAACAGCGATCCTGCTACGCGTGACACCAATCTTTGGGGTCATCTCGAGCCTGCATCAGCTCGATGGATTTTTCGTTCTGTCGCCCATGGTATACGTCCCAGTGAACTTCAGGCACTCCTTGCACCGTGGGGGCACCGCCAAGCAACGAAACCCATTGGCGTCTCCTAACTAGTGTATCACCCCTTGATAATGATGGCAGACAAACCTCGTGAAGGGGTCGACCTGGTGCGACATCCGCGAAAGAGATACAATCGAAACACGACGTACCCCGTGCTGGCATCTTCGATTTCCTTGCGCGTTCTTGGGAGATCGGCCCATAAAAAGACGATTGGGGACGAATCTTGACAGGGAGGGTAGTTCCGTGCCTAGAAAGCCGAGATTGGGGGAAGGAATGTTCAATGGGTTGATTATCGATTCTCGACCCTTTATGGCCCGGATGGAATATGACTTTTACGAGAAGGTCGACCAGCAAACCATTAGCGCCAAGATCTCGCTCAGCGCCGGCCTAAACCGCTATCCCCAGACTTGGCTGGTGCCGACGCTGAAACTGTACAGGATTGCCAACCGTGGGGTGAAACGCGATAAGGTGCAGGCCCTGGTGGAGTCCATAACCGATGTGGCCTCGCTGGCTCCTCGGGTACAGGCGCTTTCCCCTGACGAGCAGGCCATCTTATCCATGGTGCTTGCCCATGACGGCATCATCAAATACCAAAACGTCTCGCGAAAGTATGGCAACGAGGAGGAAGACGGCTATTTTTGGGAGTCGAGCCCCCCGACCTCCCCCATTGGACGGCTCAGACTCCATGGTCTGCTTTTCGTCGGTCGCATGCAAATTGGACAACGTCGTGAAAAGATGCTGGTTATCCCTTCGGATTTGCGCACGACGTTGGCGGACCTCCTGCCACAAAGTCTCGAACCTAGGGAAGCTCTCCAACCCGAAGTCTATGTGCTGGACATCAGCCTAACCGATATTGAGCCCCGCATTTGGCGCAGGATGACCGTCCCTGCCAATATTAAATTGTCACACCTCCATGCAGCACTTGTGGCAGCCATGGGTTGGGATGGCAGGCATCTCTATGAATTCGAAACGTCCAAAGGCAACTATGGCAATCCCGACGTCGATTTAGGAACAAAAAATGCCAGCCGTCGTCGTCTGAATGAGGTGGTCAGGCTAGTAGGAGATACGCTGATCTATCTCTACGACTTTGGTGATAGTTGGGAACACGTGATTCGAGTTCAGGCCATCCGCCCTCTGGATGATGGAGAAGTCGTTCCCTCCCTGGAGGACGGGGCCCGCGCCTGCCCTCCGGAGGATATTGGAGGCATTCCCGGCTACTACAGTCTCTTACATGCAATCTCTCATCCGACGGACCAAGCGAGCTCTGAACTTCTTGAATGGGTCGGAGAAGGCTGGTCTCCTGAGACGTTTTCTAAGACCAAGCACGAGTCTGCCGTGCAGGCGATAGCTCGTAAAGCCCATTGGAATCTACCCTGACCTTCGGCGCCGCACCGATTGGCTAAGGGGATTCCCGTGCTTTTAGTCCCGGCCGCCCAGCACTTCGCGTTCTGCCCGGCCAAGGGGATAGATAGCGCATGCTGTACCAATGCCCAATGTCCCACTGGATGGGGCCGGTGGGGGAAGCATTAGCGACCGGCCCCTTGTTTGCAGCTTAGCAACGCTATTAAGTCTCCATAACGCGCTTGACACATTTAGCTTTTAGGCGATAGCGGGTTCTGTTACTACGCGCAGTAGAGCGTTGCCGTCACCTTGCGCGAAGCGATCTCTAGAGTCCATGCAAATGAGCTGCGATTTCCTGAATTTGATCCTGCGATAAACACGTTGCTCGACCAACTTCTTCTGGAACCATGCCCTCACGTAGTAACGCCTCCGCAATGGCCACAGCGCTCTTCTGAATTCCCTCGTTCCATCCTTCTTTCCATCCTTCTTTCCATCCTTCTTTCCATTCCTCCATCCAAGCATTGCTCAAGAAATCGCGTTCCACATCTCGCATCATCTCGCTCATTACTCATCCCTCCACAGTCCAGGTAGTGCGAGCCTTTTAGACTCGATCCCAATGCGCTCCGAGGTTTCGGATTGGATCCAGCGATCCTCCCACCACGTCAGCCACTTCTTCCCAGGGCCTTCCTTTGAGTAGAAACGTTTCCGCAAAAGCGCTAGCGCGTTTCTGACTTGCTTCGTCGCCATCCTTTTGCATCGCTTTGCGTTCGACTATCCGCATATCCGTCATTTCCAACACCTCCAAGACTGGCCCAGTTTATGCTGGCGGCAGGTGGCGTCCACTAAATCCAAGGATGAGGGCTGCAATAAAGTTCTGTTCTTCGCGGTCAGTTTGGCAGGTTAAGCTGAGTATACGGCGGAAGGCATTATCTGTCGATATTCATATGAACAAGTCTACTCAGCTGGAGGCGCATGCCGAAGAGCGGCCACTGCTCCGACAGGGGATTCGGGGTCACTTGAGACATTACACGGGATCTGGGTCCGGTCGAGGACATAACGACGTGCCGACCACTTTTTGGTGAACCTTGATCATGTGATGTCCTGTTCGACCCGGTTGCTGGTGTAGGGCGCCCTCAAGGCGAACTTAAACCAGGCTGCGATGGCGTGATCGTTCCGTCGTTCCAATAGGTTGCGGGCTTTGGGTTGCTTCACTTGGCTTCGCTTCAGAGTTCCGGTGGGCGCTTGCATGCCTCCCGCCACGACGCGATCGTATTCGGTCTGCAGCCTCGTCCGCTGATCGTCGGGCACGGCGCGCTGTCCCAAAGCATGGTCTCACGAACCTAGCGTCTGATCGCATGCAGCTGGTCGATGAGATCTTGTGCCCAGGTCTCGAGGACGACCGCCCCCGTGAAGGTCGGCTGCTAGACACAAAGGACCTATTTTCGCCTTAAGCAGAACCCCCTTTCAGAGGAAAATGTGACAAGCGACCGTCCCACCCGATCCCCAGATTCAAAGCCCGCGAGCAAGGCCTCCCGATCCACTCAGCAGGCTATGGGGCTAGCCAGAGCTTTGCGCCTCCCCTTTAGGTCATGAGCAGGTTATCTCGATACCATCGTCCGAATGTCGAAGATCCTTATTGTTGGTTCATGTCTCGCCCCATCGCTTCCACATCCTGGACGAGCAATTCGACGAACTCGGCAATTCGTCCGACGTCCATTCCCTCCGCTAGCATCTTGCGGGCGATTGCGATGCGACTCTCTTGTCGTCCCTCTTCTCTGCCTTCGTCTCTCGCTGCCTCGACCTCCGCCTGGTAGGTCATTAGCGCCTTCTGCCGATCCTCATACAGTTGCCGCACACGTTCATCTTGACTTAGAAACTCCAGCGTAGTTAATGCCTTCCGGAACGCAGATTCTTCCATCGCCTATACCTCCAATCCTTCCCGAAGCTTCGCGGTTAAAAACAAGCCCTAACGGGCCAACCGCCCTTCCATTCCCATTGATTGCGCCTTGAGTTTGCGCAGCTCATTTCCAGCAGATCGGTCAACTCAGCGTCCGCGGCGTCTTCGCGTAGGTGAAAGGTGACATCTACCAGCATACCCAACTCCGTGCGCGTTTTGACGTCCCCGATAGCCCATCCTTCTCCAAAACCGCGTTGAAAATCTCCACCTGGGCCGTCAAAGGTTAACCTCATCTTCACGAAAGCGTTCGTGCGTAAATGCCCATTTTTCATGGTCATCTAGATGCCGTTTCATGCCTGGTGGGTGCCAGATTGCGCCGCCATCAAGCGCAAGCGTTCTCCATGAAATCCCCGTCGCTCCAGGGCAATGGCGGCCGCCCCCAGCGCCGGCGACACCAAGGCGTGATGGACATGGGCGGTCGCGCCAAACACTCGAAGGCCCTCGGAAAAGGCCTGGTACACGAAGCGACTATTCCGCAGCACCCCGCCCGCAGCCACCACGTGCAGGCCGCGTACATCTTGCAAGCTGAGGCGCCGAATGACCGTATGCGCCTGGTCGGCCAATTGCCGCCCGGCCGTATCCAGGATCCCTTCGGCTACCCGGTCGCCCGCTTCAGCGACGTCAGAGACCAGGCGCGCCAGAGCGGCAATTTCTGTTCGAGATGCCATGGGAGGACCATACACGACCCGGGATAATTCCCGAATTCGGCCCACCCCGGCCCATGCCTTGACGCATTCGCAAAGTCCGGTGGCCGGAATCCTGCCATCCGCCGCGCGACAGACTGCACGAAGGGCCTCTACCCCAATCGCATACCCACTTCCCTCGTCGCCTAGCAAGGAGCCCCAACCGCCTACCGACACTTGAAATCCCTGGTGACTTTGGCCATACGCTAGCGATCCCGTACCCGAAATTACGGAAACCCCCTGCCCCATCACATCGCCCGCGGCTAACGCCAGGCATCCCTCTCCCAGGCATAATCGCTGAGCCCTGGGCAGGCACCGAGTCAGGATCTCGCCCAATACCTCCCGTTTAGTCGGGCTCCCCACCACGACCGCGGCCACGTCTGACCCGTCCGAACCCGCCTGATGCAGGGCCTGGCGGATGACTTGCTGAAAAGACGCCATTACGGCGTCGACCGGAGAAAAATTGGTATTCACCGCGCCACCTAGGGTGCGGCCCACCAGTTCCCCCTGGTCGGTGACGAGGGCACATTCGACTTTCGTTCCCCCTCCGTCGAGCCCCATAAACATCATGACGAGAATGGAAGAAGATCGCGGTATTTTTGCATCATCTCGCGATTGAAGCTCGGGCCAGCATCCAAGTTCCCGCTCATGTACACCGGCGGAGTCAGCCCTTTTTCCAGCCAGCGCTCCGCCACACGAGCCATGATGGCATGCAGCATCGCTGTTCCGGTTACGCTGGATACCGGTCCGATGGCCGTGGCCA
>JAJZZI010000204.1 GCA_021797635.1 Bacillota bacterium
GCTGGGCCTGCCGACACCATCGCTGCGGGCAACATTGCCCGTAGGGCCGCCGTCAACCGGCCAGACGCGGGGTCTGCTTTGGGGCAGGCACCTGCAAGCTCCGCCCTTTAGGGCGGGGTGGTTGACATCAATGCGCATATTCGCCTGTATCACGGAGTTTCGACCCGTATGTTGGCATGGCTAGAGAAGCAATACCACCGCATGAACACTCCTGCATTCGCATACACGGGCGGCGATCGCTACGGCGTGTGGAATGGCGTGCACTGGGCCTACCTGGAGTTTGCCTTGGGTAAGACGCCGACTCCGCAGGCGGGAATCTGGATCTTCGTGACCCCATCGGGGTGGGTCGGCATTGCCGCTAACGGCTAACGATTCCTGAGCCCCTGTCCTTTAACTAGAATCTTGTCAACCACGACCGCAATCTATACGTACTACTCCGAAAAAAAGTGGCCTCGGGACACCTCAACGGATGGCGACGGGCATCGGGCAAGGCAAACTATCCACCGCAGCGCATCATGGATCCACCTGTCCTCGGACCCGATGACAGGCGTTTAGCCTCCAGCGTCCAGTGCTCGTCCCGGGCAAATGACTCAAGGATTAATTCTTCTGATCGGCACACTCTCAGGCGGCAATGAGGCGTTCTGCCCACCAAAGGCGAAATGCCCAGAGTAGGGTGGGTCCTTTGTGGACGATAGCAACAGGGTATATGGGGTTTATCGCGAGGGCAGGGCCAGCTCACCCAAGCCCGGAACGTTGGTGTTTTTCAGTGATTTTGATAACATAGCCTTGAGCTTGATCGAGAGGAGCACGGTGTTTGAAGCGCGACATTTGGATGATACCCAGAAATCAGGTATTTCTAAGAAAAAGAGCTCCAAAAGCGAGGAATCGGGCGGACTGGTTGCCTGTCGTCAACGATTTGAACGATACTTGGGAGACGGTGGCCGCGCATGGCATCGCGGCCCCGCAGATCGGAGTATCGCGCAGAATCTTCATATTTCGGCCCTTCGGGGACGACAGTTCCCCGCCTGAAGCCATCATCAATCCCAAAATCATACGGGCACAGGGTGAGTTGAAGGACTTCGACGGATGTCTTAGTGTTCCACGCATTTACGGACCCACGCGACGCGCTGAACTCATCGAGTTGACGGGCGTAGACGTAAACGGCAATCACATCCGAAGAACTTACGAGGGCTTCACCGCCCGGATCATCCAGCATGAATTCGACCATCTTGATGGCATTTTGTTTATTGATCGTTTGGATTCCCTTGATGACTGCTACACCTTAGCTCCGGTCGAAGAAAAGGACGAAAAAGGGAACTCGGTAGAACGACACCAAGAAGTCCCCCTCACAGAGCAAGAACGCGGCTATATCAGCCAATTTCGGGTGAAAATTCCCGGGCACGCGTTGTCTTGGTAGGGATTCATGACATCGTGAAACGATCGGGCAGGAGGATTCGCTTTATCCTCCTGCCCTCAAATATTGTCGGATCCGTTCCAAGGCGCGTTCCAACTGGCCGATTGCGGTGGCATAGGAACATCGCACAAATCCTTCCCCGGGGGCACCGAAAACGCTCCCGGGCACCACGGCCACCCTTTGCTGGCGCAGGAGGTCTTCGGCAAAGGCCGCGGAACTAAGTCCCGTTCCACGAATCTCGGGAAACACATAGAAGGCTCCTTGGGGGTTTGCGGTAGGCAGGCCCAACTCCCTTAAGCCGTGGACGATTAACCGACGACGGCGATCATATTCCGTGACCATGGCTGAGACGTCGGTCAAGCCCTTATCTAGCGCTTCCAGCGCCGCCATTTGAGCCATCACCGGGGCACAGAGCATGGAATATTGATGGACACGAAGCATGGTCTGAATAATCTCTTGCGGACCAGCGGCGTAGCCTAGCCGCCAGCCCGTCATGGCAAATGCCTTAGAAAACCCCGCCACCACGACGGTGCGGTCGCGCATACCCGATACGCTAGCTATACTGCAGTAATCGGCATCATAAAGGATTTCGGCATAGATTTCGTCAGCAATCACCAAAAGGTCCATCTCTTCAATCACCTTGGCCAACCGCTCCAAGGCCCTACGTTCAATCACGGCGCCCGTGGGATTGCTGGGATTGCACAGAATCAAGGTCCGCGCCATGCTGCTTTGGCAAGACAACAAATCTTCTTCGCTCAAACGAAATCCATTTTCTGCTCGCAGAGGGACACTCACCGCTTGCCCTCCGGCTAGATGAATCAACGGACGGTAGGCAACGTAGGTCGGCTCGGGCACCAAGATGGGGTCACCAGGCCGAACCGTCACTCGAAGGGCCAAATCAATGGCTTGACTTCCTCCGACCGTTACTAAGATATTGGAGTCGGGTGAATACTCTAAGCCGAAGCGCTCGCTCAAGTACCCGGAAATGGCCGTTCTTAGGCTGAAGAGTCCCGCATTGGCCGTGTACGCCGTCATTCCACGCTCCAAAGCGTATAAACCCGCTTCGCGGATGTGCCAGGGCGTAACAAAATCCGGCTCGCCTACGCCGAGAGAAATGACGTCATCCATGGTTTCCGCTAAATCAAAAAATCGCCGAATCCCCGACGGTGGGATTTCTTGGGCCAGGGTAGACAGGCGCTCTGACCAGGCCATCATGGGCTAATGACCAGACGGTGGTCGTCGTCGTCGCCTTCCATGACCACACCGTCAACTTTGTAGGTCTTTAAGATAAAGTGCGTCGTCGTCGACTGAATGAAGTCGATCGTTGCTAAACGCTCTGAGACAAAGCGAGCCACTTCCTGGATACGATGACCCGACACCACCACTTGGAGATCATAGGTCCCCGACATGAGCAAGACGGCCTCTACTTCAGGAAATCCATAAATTCGACGAGCTACTTCGTCAAAGCCTACCGTACGCTGGGGAATTACCGTGACCTCAATAATGGCTGTCACCCGGTCTTGATCAATGCGGTCCCAATTGACAATGGCGGAATACCCGCGAATAATTCCCTCGCGTTCGAATGAGGCAATCTGATCCTCGATCCACTCCACCTTTTCATCGAGCATGACCGCCAAGGTCTCATTAGACAGTTTCGCATTTTGCTGTAAAAGCTTAAGCAGTTCCTTATCTCGATCGGCGCACACGTTGGCAATCCTCCTGGGCTAGGCTTCTCTCTATTTCACTGGCTAGATCGTGCGCTGTCAAGTGCCCGGTTGGCCAACCCCATCATGCCACTACACGGCCTCCGCCGATTCCAGATGTCGCCGACTTTGTCTAAAAACGCTCAAGTTATCATCGCTTGACAACAATTCAAAACCATTATAAAATATCCAGTGAGGGACGCACTTAAGGATTGTGGAGTGCCAGGAGAATCGGCTGAGGGATCGGATTCTCGAAGGGGCCAGCGCCACGGCGCGTGGCTCTTTCTATTTTGCGCCTAATCGTACCCGGGGGCCACAGGATGGTGAAATCTCGCCGCCTTGGCTTCCAAAACATCCCAGCTCAGCGCTTCAAATCGACATTGAGGGTACTTACTGCACCGTACCCGTGCGGATCGTCGTTCTGGCTGCAACACCTCCTCCAAAACGCCTGCTTGACAGACCGGACAAGTCTGCATCTTCGCCCTCCTCCCCGACCATGATTGGACTGATCATCGGATATGCCCTAGAGCGGAGGCTGCTCCACGTTGGCCGGGGGCAGGGCGGCTTCGCTGCTCGTGGTGGTAGCCCCTGCAGGCAGCACCACCTTGTCCCGCCAAACGCGCACGCCAGCGACCCAGGCGGCTACAATGATCCCAGCGGCGGGCACGGCAAATAACGCCCCCCACAAGCCCCATAGGTCAGCCCCAATCATTAATGCCACCACAGACAGTACGGGATGCAACCCGACTTGCGCCCGAATAATACGCGGTCCTAGAAATTGGGACTCAATAATGTGCACCAGCGCCAGAAGGGCCAGCACCTCAGGCACCATAATCCATGGACGGCTACTTAGCAAAGCGAGCAACACAGGTAAAATCGCTCCCAAAACGGGACCTAGCAAAGGGATGAGTTCCATCACCGCTGACAAAATAGCAATCACCAGTGGATAGGGAAGGCCAATCGTCCAACTACCTAGACCAAAGGCTATTCCCACGATCGAGGATAATAAGAGTTGACCACGCACATATCCTCCGACCACACGGCCAAGGGTATGCTCCACGGCCAAGAGGCCTTCGCGCTGAGGGGCTGGCACCAAACGTACAATCGCGGCATGAATCCGCTGACCGTCAATGAGCAGATAAACGGTAATAAAAAGTGTAATGACGCTCTCCACGATGCTACCAACCAAATGGGTCACCAAGCCAACCACTCGGCTGAGCACAAAGGTTGAGGCCGTGCCGGCACTACTGAGCACTCTACCCTCAATACTCGAGATGCTAATCTTGACACCCAAATGGTTGAGCCACTGCAACAGCCCAGGAGCCCGTCCGGAGATGACCGAAAAGTCTCGAGGCAACTTCCCTACCAGCCCCACTAATTGATGACTCAGGACCGCTATTAAGGTGCTCCCGCCGCTGACCACCAGGACCACCGTACCCAGAACCACCAGCAAGACCGCCCAGCCACGCCTCCAGACCCGCGACAAACGTTCTACCACGGGGCTTAAGAGAAGCTGGAAAACCAGGCCGAGGCACACCACCAAGACCACGTTGGTCACCTTGGAGATGAAAATCCCTACCATCCACATGACCAAACCCAATCCAATCAGCACCATGACACCGTCCCGCGCCATTTGCAGGCGCGTCGGCCAATCGAGGCGCGACGGTTTATCCACCGCTAAACCTCCCGTCCTCATCATGTCTTGGTCAATTCCCCGCCCATCTAAAAACCATGGTATCACGACACGCCCCGGGCGCTATTCTCAGCTGGTAATCCTCCCAAGCGAATCGGCGTAGAGATCGCACACCAACTAGTCGGGCCGAGCCAGACGCACTTAGGCGTGACCTCATCGAATCTTTTTTGCTATCTGTCCCGCACGCTTTACTGAAAAACTCCCCGAAAGCAAGGGCCATCGGGTTCCTTCTCCAGCACGCTCCGACCATGCCGGGAGTTTATCTCGATGACTTGGGCCCACCGTCTAGGGCCTACCTTCAGGATGCCCGAAGATAACGCCTTACTGCCTCACATCCCGTGACGAAGCCTCTTTAAAGTATACAAGCTAGGTCCATCGTCGGCTATGTTTACCCACACCACGCTTTGAGTGCACGGTGGCAGGCCACTAACGCTTGTATTAGAATGGGGCTAGGCCCGTAGGGCTAAGAGGAGGAGCCTCGCTGAACCCACGCCGCGTACGCCGCACCGGACGCAAGACTAGGTCTCGCAGTATCGGGATCAATGCCAGCCTTATTTTTGGCGCGACCTTGATTAGCCGCATAGCCGGATTCGTACGTGAGATTGCCATGGCGGTGATGTTTGGCACCACCTTTTATACGGACGCTTGGCTCATCGCCTCGGTAGTTCCCAACTTGCTGTTTAGCACGATCAATGGAGCTATCGCAACGACCATTGTTCCGGTGTTGACAGAAGCCGAACATCACTACTCGCGGCGTTCGATGAACCACTTCATCCAAGAACTGTTCACGGTCATCATCTTGCTCTCCCTGTCGCTGGTTGCCCTGGGCGAAGGATTTTCCCCTTTTTTGATCCATGCTATTGCTCCAGGGTTTTCTCATACCCCCACGGAATACCATTACGCTTTGGTCATGACCCGTTGGATGATCCCGACCATTTTGTTTTGGGGGCTCGCTGGCCTGGCCATTGGCATCCTGCAAAGTCGCGAAGACTATATGCCTGCGGCCTTGTCGCCGGTGGTGATCAATATCGTCCGGATTACGACGATCTTCGTTTTAGGCAGTCTCTTTGGTATTGTTGGCGTTTCCATCGGATTTTCGGCAGCGGTGCTGTCTCAACTAGTGCTTTTGTTGCCGGCGTTGAACCGAACTGGCTATCATCTGAAGTTTCGTTGGCACTTTGGTCATCCGCTTTTGCGTCGCATTGGGCGGATCGCTGCCCCATTCTTTCTTTCTAGCTCGGTTGGCACCGTCGGCCAAATCGTGGACCGCATCTTAGCAAGCTTTTTGGTCGTGGGCAGCCTGGCTGCCTTGAACTACTCGTTCGTCTTGGTTCAGGTGCCCATAAGTCTCTTGATTTCGTCCTTGGCCACTCCCATCTATACGCGCCTCGCCCAGCACCATAGTCAGCACGATGATGACACCTTCACCGCCCTCGCCATGCGGGGCTTTCGGTTGGTTCTACTAATCATCGTGCCCATGACCGCGTGGTTTCTTTTGCTGCGTATTCCCATCCTGCGCTTAATTTACCAACATGGCGCCTTTTCCGGAAGGTCCACAACCTTGACCCAACGCACCTTAGCGTACTTTGCCATCGGCCTACCTGGCTTTGCTCTATCGTATTACATGCAGCGCCTCTTTTTTGCTGCCCAAGACACTCGCCATCCCGCACGATTCAGTATCATTACCATTCTCATCAATATCGCTGGCGATCTGATTCTGGTTCATCCCATGCAGGCCGAGGGCTTAGCCCTGGCGACAGGAGGAGCTCAATGGGTCAACGCCTTTTTGCTCACTCGGCAAGCGCTCGGGCCAAAACAGCGAGAAGCCGTCCATTTCCGAAAAACGTTAATACAGATAGGCTTGGCCGGGCTCGTGCTTGGCGTCATCACGCTATCCTTGCGCGAGGGACTCCACTTGGACCAATGGTCCAACGACATCGCCCTCTTCTTCGGGCTTGCGCTCACGGTGATAATCTCGGGCTTGGCGTACACCGTCATCTTAGGCGCAGCCCGATTTCCGGAAATTGATCAATTGCGCCGACGATTTCAACGATTAGTTAGCCCTCTATAGTTCCCATTATTTCCCATTTCTGTTATCATAAAACGGGGGGAATAATCCGTGTCGTCGACTACCCATCCCGAAGGACCGAGCGATACTGCTCGTCCGCATGCAAAGCGTCGCTTGCGATCGCGTCTGGGCATTGCTTTATTGTCGACCATTCTCATCTTGTGGCAACTTAACGTGGTGATTTGGGTCGCCCACGGCTTACTCTTCATTTTGCAGGCTGGCCAGGTACCGCGAGCCTTCCTCGGCACCCTCTTGACTCATCTTTATCAAGCAGTCATGACGACGATAAGGTCCACGCCCAAGTAACCGGGTCCCGGCATCTATATATTTAAATGGGAACAGGTGCCGGGATCTGAGATGGAAAACGACCGCCCCATCGGTCCTCTTCATTCTTGATTTCGGCGGTGCGGTACGGTCTCGCTCCGTCCCAGGTAGACTGCTACCGGCATACCAACATGCCCGCGATTACGGAGCGGCGAATTACTAGAGTCCGAATCGGATCAAGTCGTGCACGGCCCTGTGCCAGTCGTCACGCTTTTTATCACGCGACCCTGGCCAAGAGTCACCAGGGTTTCGCCTAGCGCAAGAAGGCTAACAGGCGGTCCACGCCTCCGCGCTTCTGACACGAATAACCCCACCAGCCTCTACCCCGCTGTTCCCAATTCTTTTTGTCATTCGTTTGGCGTAACTGTTGAGATGCCTCCTTTGCGTGTCGGCCCAGAAATCTTTATAGGACACGACCGCACTGCTTACGCCACCGAATTTTTAGATGTTCGGGGGGCGTCAAAGGATTTAGGGAGCCGGTGGCGAACCCTTCATGGAAGACGCTCGCCATGAAACGGTTAACGCCCACGTAGCCGCTACCAGAAGAGCCCAACTTCCCATCACCAATGCGGTTATATCCCCTGGTCCTCATCGAAGAGGGATCTGAGCCCATTGAGCATTAACTCTCCCTTGCGTATGCGTATTCCCTTCCAACGGGTGAAACCGGCGCGATACGTCTCTATCGGGGCCGCCATTTAACATAACACCGTCTAAACTTCACGGGGTAGACGCTGGAATTTCCTAGCCAGGAAGTATACGTTACGCCTTACCGTTTTACCATGAAACCGTTTACGTTCTCTCGGCGTTATGTAAGAGGAAAACGAAGAGACGCCACAATGACCTATTGCAGAAGTTGTGAAGGAGGATTTCGATGAAGTCGCTCATTGGCCGTCGGTCTCCTGGATTCATGCCGTTTGGATGAGTAGTCTGCTCGCCCTGATCGGCGGTGGCACGATGGCCGCGCGTAGTCCCAACCTCCCAAGCTCCTGCCCCATCGACGTGCCGCGACCTCTGTAGTGACCTTTCCACCGTATGTCTACCAGGCGATGCGGGTGGCCGCGAAAACGGCCACCCAGGTTCCAATTCTAGGCCCGTTGTGGTTACCGGACGCCAAAGCCGCGGGCAGCCGTCTCATGCCGCCAGGATGGACCTTTGCAGCCACGGTGCAGGCTGCCCCTACCCGCTATCAAATGAATTTTTGGCTCGAAGCCCATGCCCTT
>JAJZZI010000221.1 GCA_021797635.1 Bacillota bacterium
CGATCTATCGACGTCTCCTGCATCTGGCGGCGCCCCGACGGGCCGCCATGGCAGCGGCGTCCTCGGGGGAATCGGCCAGCTCCGACAGTCCGGAGCCTTCCGAGCGCCCCCCAGTCCCCGAATCCACCGCAGCCCCCGCACCCGAACCGTGGGTGAATCACACAACAACAGCCCGAGTGCCCTCTGTTGCAAGCCTATCCGTCACCACGCCGTCACCAAGAAGCCATGGACAGGGTATTATGGTAACGACACGGAGACACCGGCAACCCCCGAAACCCTTGCTAAATCAGGACTCCAGAATATTGGAACGACGCCGTAGACACCATGGTACGGGTCTCCTAATCTCGGCGTCGCAGGTTCGAATCCTGCCGGGGACACCATCTCAAAACCCTTTCACCGCAAGCGATTGCGGCTTTTTTATTTTCCTCCCCCATAAGTCGTCACCACGACCCCATGGATGTAGTACGGTCCGAGAGACGCGGTAGACGGTCCGTCGGGGGAGAGCGGTGACACCGACTGACGCCAATTTTTTTATCGTCAACGGTTGCTAGATCACGACATTTGCCGCGTGGCGTATTGCCATAACCCGTTGGACTTCTCGCACGCTATATAAGCGTCGATTGGTGGGCGACCGTAACTCTTGGATTTTTCCATCTCTCTGCCACCTGCGGATGGTTTGGGTGCTGACACCTAAACGCTTCGCAACTTTTCCAATCGAGAGAAATTCTTCCTGTTCCATAAGGCTATTCTATAGTATGTGATCATATATGTCTACTTTATTTTAACCTCACAAAGTTTCTTCAATCAGAGTGTATGGCCCATTGTTTAGCGACACCGGCGAGATCCAATTACGAAATTTACCGCTGAATACGGGGGTGCAACTGACGTTAAGAAATGGCACGGCCGCGCGAATGCCAGCGACCGCTTGACATATCCATGCCTGTGTGGCTATATAGACCTATGGCAATAGATAAACAACAAGTCGACCACCTGAGCAATGTGTTCCACGCTCTGAGCGATCCGACCCGACGGGCGATTCTCACCCGCTTGGTCGACGGGGAGGCCAGCGTGTCCGAGCTGATGGCACCGTTTCAGCTGAGCCAACCGACGATCTCGAAGCATCTCAAGGTACTGGAGAGGGCCGGTCTCATCGAAGGAGAGCGCGATGCTCAGCGCCGTCCCCGCCGCCTGGCGCCCCATGCGATGCAGGATATCGCCGCATGGCTAGAACCTTTTCGTCAGCAGTGGGAGAACCGCCTGAACAACCTAGACGCCCACCTAAATCTCGACGATAGGAGCAGTAACACATGACAACTCCAAAAAGCAACCTCGTCCTTGACAGGGACACGCATACGATTCGCATCACACGCGATTTCACCGCGTCGTCCGCCCAGATTTTCGACGCTTGGACCCGACCAGAGCACGTGACATCTTGGTGGGACCCCGATGGTGCCCCGCTCGCCGTGTGTGACATCGACTTGACTGTCGGCGGAGTCTTTAACTTTGTGACGCGGGCGCATCCCGAGCATCCCTTTGTCGGGACTTACCGTGAGATCGCGCCTCCGAACCGCCTGGTGTTTGAGACCATGGGGGCGATGGGCCGGGTACTCCTTCAGGAGTTGTCTGGTCTGACGCACATGACGGTGGAGATCCAATGCGGGTCGGCGGAGCAACTCGCGCAGTTCCTCCAGTGGGGCATCCATGAGGGCACGGCCCAGACGCTTGATAACCTTGTCGCGTACGCGCAACGGTGGCGGTAACCACCACCTCGCCGGATGCCACTGATGACGGGGGCGGTCGAGTCCCCCGGTTGGGGATGGGTACCTCGGCCTAAATAGCGGCATGAAAGGCCGTCTATTGGGCGGGTCCCCCACGACGTCGGCCGCGATCAGACTTAGACTGTGGCGGACATTGAGCGGGCGTGCCCAATATTTAACGATACTAATGAAGAAGCTTCGGGGGCGTCAGTACCGTAAAGGTGGGGCTGAACGGCACCGTTCAGCCCTCTTCCTAGCATCCTATTCCTGACGCTCGGTCGGTTGGTGGCCTACCCTCGCTCAGATCTGGTGATCTGTGGCTAACGCTTTGAGGCGGGATCATATGGCCGACGGTGATCCCGCAAGCGGGATCACCAATGCCCGTTTTGCTGATGGAAATGCGAAAAGGCTGGATCACATGCTGGATTTTCAATTTGCCGAGATGGACTAGCGCGAGCATCTGTGCAAATTGTGGAGCGAAAATCCCGCCATCACACGTCCATCACGTCGCTGCAATGGCCTCAAGTTCGTCGATATCCCCGCAATCCCCAGACGAACTGTCTACCGTGTCTCTCCGACCGGACCACATCCATAGGCTCTTGGTGACACCATGGTGGGTGGCGGGACCGGGCACAAAAACAATAAGACCCGCAATCTCTTGCGGTGCAAGGCTTTCATGGTGTCCCCGGCAGGATTCGAACCTGCGACGCCGGGATTAGAAGAACCGCACTCGTGCGTCTACCGCATTGCTCCGATGCGCTGAAATCCTTGTCCATCAACGAATTCAGCGTTTCGTGTGTCTACCTTATCTCTCTAATAATACCCGATCCATGGCTTCGTGGCGACGCCGTGGTGACGGATAGCCTCGGCGAGCCACGCGATGGATGGCGCGACTTCGTGAGCAAAAGCGAGCGTCGGCTCCGGTCCCGATTCGGCGATACCAGTGCAAGCAGCCCTAGCCTGGTGAAATTCCTGATGGCACTCGGATTCCCACATCGAACAACCGCTCCACTAATCCCGAAACGGATTGCGCACCGTGAGTTCCCCAAAATTCTGCCCCGCGTTCAGATCTTCTGTCCAAAGAATTTGAGCTCCCGCGGCTTGTGCCATCCCCACAATCAGGGCATCCCACCAGGACGACTGCCACCGTTCCATGATATCAACGGCCACCAGCAGATCGGACGCTCCGGGTGTCACAATCTGCCAATTTGAAGCAAGAAAGACTTGCAGCCAATACGTCACGTCCCCGAGTGCCAGCGGTTCGCGCACTTTGCGAGTAATGGTGTTCACCCATTCTTGCAACACTTGTAAGCTCACCGCGCCATTGCCATCCCGCGTGATTCTCTGAAACAACGCCTTGGCGGCGTCATGCCGGGATCCGGCCAATCGGTCGAACGCGTACACGAGAACATTGGTGTCAAGAAATTCAACGCTCATGTAATTCGTCCCGATCACGATAGGGAGACCGACCCTCCGTTCCCAACGGGTAACCGGTTTCCACCAACGCCAGTAGCTCGGCGACAGCGGTCTGTTTTTTATCGACAAGAGGCTCCAATAACGCTTTTATTTGCGGCAATTGCGTGTCGGGCAACGCATCAATCAACCGATACAATTCCTCACGATTCACCATCAAGGACGCACCTCCCTGTATTGCGTATTATACCCCGGTCGGTGCCCTTCCGCGATCTCCCGATGGTCTCCGTTGTTCAGACCCGTCATCAGCATAATAAATAGAGAGTTATCGGAAGTCCTGGGGAACAAAAAAAGGTCCCTGACGAGGCACTGCCAAGGACTTGCGATAACTCTATTGGACTACACCGCGGTCGGTCGAGCGCCCCTATGGGCAATCAATCTTCCGGACCCGCTCCATCGACGGCGACGGCAGGGCACTTTGCCCGGCGATTCGGGTCCCGCCGAGGGTGCGACCCGAGGTCAGCTTTTCGCGAACCGCGCCTGGGATTGCGATTTAATCCTGTGGTGTCGGTATCTCAGGCGCTCCGTGATGCCAGGGATTGGACGGTGGCCAGTCAAGCAGTGTAGGATATTGCCCATGTGCTGTCCGACCCAATTCCGGGTCGCGGGGATCCGTTTTGGTCCCAAGCGCAAGAAGCGCTCACGGCCGCGATGGTCTTGGGGATTGCGGAAAAAGCCCCTGAGGCCGGCCGCCATTTGGGGTCGGTGTATGCGGCCCTCATTGCTGCGGGGCAGCATGAAAGCAAGGCCCTGGATGACTGGATGGCGACCTTTCCGGAGGATCATCCCGCCCGTATGGCGTATGGCAGCGTGGCACTTGCCACCGAGCGCACCCGCACCTCGATTTTTACTGGAGCGACAACGGCGTTACGGGCGACGTCCCGCATGTCAAGCGAGCTCCGTAGTAGCGGCCATGACCGCCACAGGGGATTCAGAAACGGATAGATGCCCCCTTCGGTCGGGGCGAGAAATGGGTCATGGAGCGGACATCGGGCGCTCGGGGACGGCGCCGTACCGGTCGAGGCTATGGATGGGCTGGTACCCCTGACGGAGACAGGTCGCCGCCCTCGCCAGCGGTCGAATGTGCCGCGCATGGCGCGAAGGACCGACCCATGGGACAGACGCCCCGAACCAGGAGGCGTATCATGAAACCGATTGTTTCGGATTGGTTGCATGAATTTGCGATCGAACGATTGCTAATCATTTTGCGGAAAAGGAATGAATTTATGGGATGAGCCAGGCGACTAGGGAAGGGTAAAATCCGGTTCGTGCTATACTCCAATAAGAAGACTAGTGCCCTGATCGGTGCCGAAGGAGGATTTAGCGATGTCTGAGGTGTTGGTTCGGTTTTTAGTCGAGGAACTTCCCGAGGGAGCCTATCTCGTCACGAGCGATGAGGTCCCCGGACTGGTCGCGCAGGGGCGCACTGTGACGGAGGCCACGGAGATTGCCCAAGACGTCGTACGTAGGCTGGTTGAGTCTTATCGCGACCACGGAGATCCGCTACCGCCCAGCTTGCAACGTGTTTTTTCGGGGCATGGGGAAGTGATTGCGCCGGTCGCGGTGGATTAAATGGGCCTGCTGTCCGGCTTATCCTATCGCGATGTGACTCGGAGGCTTCGAGCCGCCGGATTCGAGTTCGATAGGACGGCGAAAGGAAGTCACGAAATTTGGAGAAACGTGCTCGACGGGCGCCGCACGACGGTGCCCCATCATCCCGGAGTGCTGCCAGAGGGGACGGTAAGAGCCATTCTTCGGCAGGCGGGCTTGTCCGTCGCCGAATTCCTTAACCTATAGGCGGCGACTAATCCACGACACGCTAGACGCGCAAGGAATTTTGCGCGGTCGGATCGTATCACTACCTCTTTAGATGAGTGGGGAAATGTCGCGACGGTAGCTTGGGCAATTGGCCAGGGTAGGTCAGAATATGATGTGTTGGCGGCATAACTGTTGCTGTTTGCGAACTAGTTCGTCACCACGGCGTCACCACGACGCGATGGAAATGATGTTTTCGGAGCGACAAGGAAGACACAAGAAACTCCGAATTCGTTGATGTGCAAGGGCTGTAGCACATTGGAGCCACGTCATAGATGCTCGAGTGCGGTTCTTCTAATCCTGGTGTCGCAGGTTCGAATCCTGCCGGGGACACCATGAAAGCCTGACACCGCAAGCAATTGCGGGCTTTGTTGTTGTGTTCCGTCCCGCCATCCACCACGCCGTCACCCAGAGCCTATGGATGCAGTCTGGTCGGAGAGACACGGTAGATGGTCCGTCTGGGGATCGCGGTGATATCGACGAACTCTTGGCCATTGCAGCGAGGTGAGCTCACGCCGATCCACCTCGGCAAAGGCTCTCGATCCTTAAGGTGCCAAATCATGCACATCGGGGCCGGATAGCGCATCATTGGCATCATTAAAGTATTTGTCGGAAAATCCGTCCTGATGATCGAGATCATGGCATTTAGTGGTAATCTGAAGCGGTCAAAAAACAAGGTCCTGGATATCGTGATGAAGCCGATCCAGAACACCCTTACATCGATTTAGTCATGGTCTTGTAAGGCAATTAATTGCTCAAGAAGCGGCGTCAAATCCACGCGGATTGTTTCCCACACCACGGCCCAATCAGTTCCGCATAATGGTGAACTAAGCGATGGCGCAAGCCAATCATGTCATGCCACGGGATGTGTGAGTGCCGATCTTTTAAGCTCGTGCTTAACTGGCTGGCGGATTCACCAACAACTTCTAAGTTCTTGGCCACAGCGTCCTTCATCATGCGATTAGCCAAGAATGTCTCCAACGTTTGGTCCGCTGTGTAAGCGAAAATCGTGGTGATTGCGTCAACCATGGTTTCGATGATGACATCATCATCCCGCGGGGCGCTCAAGCACAGACACTCCTTCTTGTTGAATCTTCGGTTGGAATTTTGGGTGAATCTCTGCCCACGTATGGAGGTCGACAGGGCGACCCAAAATCTGCGCCATCTGTTCCGCAAGGCGATTTAATCGAAAAAAGGTCACTCGCTGGTCTTTGTCAAATGCCACGACGACATCGACATCGCTCGCCGCACTAAAATCGTCTCGCGTTGCTGAACCAAAAATCACACAATCGATAATGTGTTCTTCAGAACAAAATGACCGCAGTCGATCCATGTGCTGTGCGATGACCGGTTGTAACATTTAGCCCATCAACCTTTCTGCGGATAAGAACATACGGCTCGCTACTCATCATCTCATCTTTCCCTACGAGTATAGCAGCATGTATGCAGTGCCATCAGACTTAGACTACCTTCGCATCCGTGAGGGACGATTGCCGGAACGCGAGGGTCATCGCCGAAGGGTATTCGATGAGAGGGGACCCACCGGTCAACGACACCACAACAGGATAGAACACGAAAATTCACATGCCCTACTCGGTGCGCTATTGTCAGGGAAGGTAATTGGAGGTTTGTGTAAAATAGGTCGAGGGACTGGGTTGCCATGAGGTGGCCGCGGATGAACGGGACTACCCTGTGCTCACGTATCGTATCCGTCACCACGGCTTCACCACGAAGGGATGGAACGGGTATTTTTGGATTGACAAGGTAGACAAACGAAACTCTGAATTCGTTGATGGACGAGGACTCTAACGCATCAATTCCACGAGTTACGAGTGTGGTTCTTCTAATCCTAGTCGTCGCAGGTTCGAATCCTGCCGGGGACACCATGAAAACCTTGCCCCGCAGGCGATTGCGGGTTTTACGGTGTTTGTGTTCCGCCTCGCCATCCACCACGCCGTCGCCAAGAGATGCAGTCTTATCGGAGAGACACGGTAGACGGTCCGTCGGGGGGAGCGGTGATAGCTCCTGACTCCAGACTGTCATAGCGACGACGTATTGGACGCGTGAACACGGGATTTCCGGTCCCTGCTTCGTCGACAGGGAGCACCCTTCCGTATGAACCCTGTGGGCCAATTCGTTCAATCCTCGAGGTGCCGAATCATGCACATTCGGGCCGATTAGCGACCTGGCATAATCTTCTGTTATTATTTGTTTTGAGCCGTATGAGGGTTGGCAACGAAACATAAAAGGTTGGATGTCAATGGATTCCTCAACAATGAAACTCCAGCTTCAGCAGTCTTACGATCGTCAGGCCCGGGAACGGGATCAGTTCAGCAAAGATGATTGGAAGGTGGCGGAGCGTGCTCTCTTTTTATCCACTCTCCGGGAACATCACCTGAACCGACTCTTGGAACTTGGGGAGGCACCGGACAGGACAGTGTGTTCTTCCAGGAAAACGGCGTGGTTGTCACCGCTGTGGATCTGTCGAGTGCGATGATTCGTCTCGGCCGAGACAAGCAGCTCGATGCCCGCCAAATTGATATCTACAATATTGACTTTCCGCCGGATAGTTTTGATGCGATATGGTCACTGAACTGTCTGCTACATGTTCCCAAAGCGGATGTTTCCCAGGTGCTAACCGGTATCCACCGGGTCTTACGCGGGCATGGGGTGTTCTATTTGGGGGTCTACGGTGGGCCAGATTCGGAAGGAATCTGGGAGGGCGATGGCTGTGAACCCAAACGCTTTTTCTCGTTTCACACGGACGAGTCTCTTCAAAAGGCCGTAGCGTGACACTTCCGCATCTTGTACTTCCCGCCCGTCGACTACGGCCACCCATTTCTTCACTTTCAGTCCTTAATGTTGCAAAAGGTGTAACTGCGGCTCCCGCCATGGCACGTATTCGCTTATTCCGTGTGGCCGACAGGTCCTGGGGCGAGAGTGGTGTAGTCGATAGTCTCAGACTTCCCCGTTAGTATTTGTGTGATAATTCCGTCCGTTGTGCTGGTTCGCGGAACGATACGTGGGAGGGTTCGGTCGGGGTGGCAGTTGGATAGGATACGGCCTCCTGCGTCACGGACCTCGCTTTGTGGAATACCTACTCTGCCCTGACCGACGCGGTCCTGCTCGCGGCTTAGGGGCGCGACCGGGATCGTTTGAGCCGTCGTGGGGGCTGAAGCGCAAACACTAAGCGGCAGGCGGGATTGGCCGGATACCGCGGATCTTGCGCGTTGAGGGCAGCGAGGAACTCCGCGATCACCTGCGCCCAGCGCGGTCGGGCCGGCCGCACCAACGTAATGTGCAGGGTGCGGTCATCTTGGTGGACCCACCCCGAAGTCCCCACCAGCCATCGGGCCAGGGCGCGTTCGTGC
>JAJZZI010000109.1 GCA_021797635.1 Bacillota bacterium
CCAACATTGGCTCAGACTTGAATTTCGTACCCTATCATTTAGCTCCCTGGGCCCTTGGCTACTTATTGGCGGGAGCAAGTCTCGGTGCCGCCTTCGGGGCGATGGCGGCAGGGCCTCTCACCGACCGCTTTGGGCGCAAGTCATTTTTGGTGATAAACGCCGCGGTCTATGCGGCAGGAGCCATCCTATCAGCGTTTACGATCGACGCCACCATGCTCCTTTTGGCGCGAACTCTCGTCGGGCTGGCCGTCGGAGCAGATTCGGCCATTGCCACGGCGTATATTGCAGAATATGCACCTAAAGGCCGCCGGGGCACACTGGGCATCTTACAGCAGTGGATGATTACCATTGGCATTCTTGTCGCCTACATCATCGCCATCATCATTTTCTCCATCTGGCCCCACCAAGCCTATAGTGTGGACTGGCGCGTCATCTTGGGCCTCGGAGCGGTCCCGGCACTCATCGGATTGCTATTTCGGGTGCGCATGCCAGAGTCGCCGAGGTGGTTAATGGAACAGGGGCGATGGGATCGCTTGCAGTCCGTGCTATCCACCTTAGGTATTCAAGTATCGCAATCGGAACTGCAACAGGCCGCACAACATCAGCCGAAGACCGAAAAGCGAAGTCGCCTGACCCCAGGTGTCAAACGGGCCTTAGTCATTGCCGGCGTCTTTATGATTTTTCAGCAGATCACGGGAATTAACGTCGCCTTTTACTACGGTCCAAAGGTCCTGTTACCGTACTTCTCCTCAGCCCACATGACGGCGGTGATGGCGGCCGTCCGGGGCACGGAGGCCACTCTCGGTTTAGCTGCGGTAAATGTTGCGGCCACCTACATCGGCTTTCGCAGCATTGATACGTACGGACGCAAGGGATTGGCTAGACTTGGATATGGCGGTATGGCCTTTTTCATGCTCATCGCGGCGATGGTATTAGGCTTGAGCGGAATGACCCGCGCCATCGCGATCTTAGTTGCTTTGGCTGGCTTCATCACCTTCTTTGCCTTCGGCGTCGGTGGTACCGGATGGATCATCGAAGGCGAGTATTTTCCAACCGAAGTACGGGGAAGAGCCTCGTCCACGGTGGCCTTTATCAACTGGATGGCCAACTTCGCCATCGTAGAAATTTTCCCCGCGTTAATGAAACAGATCGGACTGGGCGGGGTGATGGTTCTCTTTGCCATTCTAGCCGTCTTGGCGACGGTTTTTGTCAGCGGTTGGCTTCCTGAGACCAAAGGCCTATCGCTTGAGGAAATTTCATCGCAATTCGAAAGAGAAGCCACTCGCTGATCCAGCGTCATTGCCCTGCATCATGGACGGGCGCGGGCCATCATGATCCGTTTGCCCGTAGCTTCATTTGGCTACGAGCCAGGCTTGCACCTTGCCAAGATTTTAAGAATAATAGACGTCAGCGTCGTCACGTCAGCTTTTTGCGGATGTCTGCGGTCTTCGAGTCGCAACCAAAAACGCACGGGGAGGCTCTGCTGATGGAATATGGAAAACTTGGTCATACGGGCTTGGACGTTTCCCGGATTTGTCTCGGCTGCATGAGCTTTGGCGTGGCAGACCGTTGGGTCCATCCGTGGGTGCTGGATGAAGCGAATAGTCGGCCGATTATAAAACGCGCGTTAGACCTCGGCATCAACTTTTTCGACACGGCCAATGTCTACGCTGATGGCACCAGTGAAGAAATTCTTGGACGGGCACTCAAAGAGTATGCTCATCGCGACGAGGTAGTGATTGCCACCAAGGTCTATTTTCGAATGCACGAAGGTCCTAATAGGGCGGGACTGTCACGAAAAGCCATATTTCAAGAGATTGACCACAGCCTTAAACGGCTGGGCACCGATTATGTGGACCTCTACCAAATCCACCGATGGGATTATGACACGCCGATCGAGGAGACCATGGAAGCGCTGAATGACGTCGTCAAGGCCGGCAAGGCCCGCTACATCGGAGCTTCGGCGATGTATGCCTGGCAATTTCTCAAGGCGCTCAAGGTCTCCGAGGCTCACGGTTGGTCCCGCTTTGTCTCGATGCAAAACCATCTTAACCTGCTCTATCGCGAAGAAGAACGCGAGATGCTGCCCCTTTGCCGGGAGGAAAAAATCGGGCTGATTCCCTATAGTCCGCTGGCCTCAGGACGATTGACCCGCGATCGAACGGAAGCAACGCATCGATCCGAAACCGATCAAGTGCAACGGCGCAAATATGACGCCATGGCGGACCGAGACCAACTCATTATTGACCGCGTCGCTGAACTCGCCAAACGGCGAGGAGTGCCTCGCTCCCAAATCGCCCTGGCCTGGGTGCTTGAGAAAGCCGCCGTGTCTTCTCCGATTGTCGGTGCCACCAAGATGTCCCATCTCGACGACGCCGTAGCCGCGCTGTCGGTGCACCTCTCCGCTCCAGAGGTTCACGATCTCGAAGAGCCCTATGTGCCCCACCCCGTCGTAGGTCCTCAGTAACGGCCAGGGCAGTGCAAGATGCTGCCCTGACGATTTATCCCTTTGTCGCAATCCGCTCCTTGGGTTCCAAAATAGGGTGCGCAGAAGCCACGACGGACTGCAGCGTTGCGTTAAAGAACCTCCCCTATTCGGCAAGGTTTCTTGCCACGGGGCTGACCCACGCCCTGCGCTCGCGCATGTTGTTGTTTGAGGAAATGGCTCAGATAGCGGCGTCTCCTCCGTCGGCACATGCATGGTATAGCCCGAATGAAACATCAAACGCCAAGTGCTCTAAGCCGTCTATTTCCATGCCCTAGCCGAGAGTTTTACGCGACGATTAGCCGGAGGCAAGCACTGCTAGCGCACCGAGTTTGCCCTGTGGTACGATGCGTTCCGCAGCATCCCATGGTACAGTGGAGCTGGCCTCGCCTTTGAGGTCAGATCGGAGTCGTGGTATGCGAATTCACCCAATCCCTTGTCGCTCTTATGTCGCGGCTGCATTCATTTTGAAAGGAGTTGATGTCCTACCCTCGTAAAGGAGACCTCTTATGTTGAAATCGATCGAGCCTTTGTGGCAGACTCTGCGGTCGCTCAAAGGAAACCAACGGGCGCTCGTCGTGATGGAACCCCTTTGGTCCGTTCCGAACAAATTGTTTGCGCCCTTCGCCTCCGTATATATGGTCGCCATCGGCTTAACCGGGCAGCAAGTGGGAACGACCATCAGTGTGGCACTCGCGATGCAACTCGTCTGGGCATTACTATCCGGAGCCATCACGGACAAATTTGGCCGACGACGGACGATGCTCGTGTTTGGAGTCCTAAGCTGGACGGTCCCCTGTCTACTGTGGGCCACGGCGCATAGTTACGGCGATTTCTTGGTTGCAGTGATTTTCAACAGTCTCTGGCAAGTGACCGGAAACTGCTTCGCCTGCATCATCGTCGAAGATGGGGCAGCCTCTAGTTTGGTGCGTGTGTGGACTCTCATTAACTTGACCGGGTTGGTCTCCGGATTTCTGGCGCCGGTCGCCGGCATCTTCATGGCCCGCTTCACCCTGGTTCCTACCATGCGAGCCATCTACTTCATCGCCATGGGGATGATGACGCTGCGCTTCGTCGGTCAGTACTACCTCTCCCAGGAGAGCTCGATGGGCCAACGGCGTATGGAAGAATCGGCGGGCCAGTCCGTGATCGCCCTGACCGTTAAAGGATGGCCCGTGGTGACGTCGGCCCTGCGCAACCGCCGTTTGCTCTGGTGCGTCCTTCTGATGGCTCTCCTTTCCAGCTTTAACACGGTTCAGACCACCTTCTGGCCGCTCTTCGTCACCCGAGCGGACCACGTGGATCCAGCCATGCTGTCGGTGTTTCCTATGGTGTCGTCTTTCATTACGCTACCACTCTACCTGTTCGTGGTCCCGCGCATTACCATGCGCTCCATCCGGTCCCCCCTATTTATGGGGCTCGGTCTTCACGCTATCGGCGTCGCCGTGTTGTTAGTGTTGGATCCGCGGCCAGGGACTTTGCTAGCGATCGTATTTCTGTCCGCGGTCTGTGAGGCACTGGCTCTCGCCATGGTCGGCCCCTTGACGGAGTCCCTCATGTCCGTCGTGGTTCCGAGCGCAGAGCGGGCGCGCATCAACAGTTTCGTTGTGGCCTTGATGCTGTTCATCAGTACGCCTGTGGGCTGGCTAGCCGGGACGCTCTTTCAAGTCGGGCGCGCTATGCCACTGGTGTTGAATGTGGGTCTCCTTATCATGGCCGCCATCGTGTCCTGGTTTGTTGCGCAGGTGGTGACGCCCACGTCCACCTCTGCATAGCGATCGAAGCAGCGATTCCCATTGTTCTCGAAGGTAGAAGGTCCCAGCGCACTCGTTGAGCATAGTCGGGGTCGCCTGCCGCTCTTCCGCCAGCGCTAGCACTATGGGGGAGGGGCTATGTGCTGGAAGATCCTCAAAAAATCTTCCAGTAGAAGCCCCTCCGGAATCAGTCCAGCCCTCCTTCATGGTGCCTATCCACGATGAGTTTACTCCTGCAGGGTTGCGAGTTCGGTGATATCGACCACCCTGGCGTTCAGTCCAACATCATCGGGCACCAATAGCGTGATGAGTTCAAACGGCTGCATCACATATGACCATTTTCGCCCCTCCAACAAATCGCCTTCTAGGCCAAGGGTCGTCTCCTCCCCGCTGCTTTGCCACAGGCGCAGGACGAGCCCGGTTTGGTCTTCACTGCGTTTTACGCTAGATACGATGACGCCCTCTCCCGATGTCTTAAGGACGCTCCCCATCGGTGGGAGCGGGCCCCTATGGCAGGTGTCGACGATCTTAGGAAACTCCGTGATCTGCTCAAGTGCCCGCCGGGGCATGTCGACCTCGGCCCAGGTGTGCTGATACGGAAAGAGACGGAATGCGAAGGCATGCCGGCCTTGGTCGGTGAAGGAAAAGGCCGTGTGGTCTTCTACCCAAGGGCGTCCATGATCGGCCACCCGGGGACTCCTTAGCAGGGTCAATCGCAGGACGGAGTCCCGCACATCGTAGCTATAGCGGTCTCCGGTGGTACATCCGACCCCTAAGCCCTCGTCCGTCTCACAGGCGACCCACAGTTGAGCGGGTTCTTCATTGCCGGTGGGCTCACGACGAATCACCGCGTACGCTGCGCCAGCGTGGGTGTGGATTTTCCCAGGAAGGTTGAAGGGTAGACGCATCTTAAGCACCCGGTGTCCCTCGTGCCAATCCACCATGCCCCGAATTTCAACCATGGGCATATCGGCCACAAGCGATATACGTTGGGCAATGTGGCTTTGACCCCACTGGTAGCGGAGGCGAAGCGTGGTGCGAAGAGGACCTGATTCCAGCCACTCCCCGCCAACAAACCGACACGGTTCCTCTTGGGCGCCGTAGCGGAACACACCATGAGACCACGTATCGCTATCATCGTGTAACACGACGGGATGCCATCCCCCCGCACCGAGCAGCTCGCGATCCTGGCGTTTGTCCCAAAGGCTTTCAATGACACCCGAATCCGGATGGACCGTGATGCGGAACTGGGCGTTTTCCAGTCTTTCACCCTTCCATGGCACTGCCTTCGGAGGAGAGATGTCTCGGCCCCCCTTTGCCCAATACACCCGATATCCCAGGGGAGGAAGATCCGCTACCCATAGGGCGTGGGTGGCATACATGGTGCCTTCGCCTGACGGCACCGATTGGCTTCGCACCCGATTGCCTTGGGCATCGCGGATTTCCTCCGCAGGGCGATCCCCCTCCACGACCTGGCGTACCGGCCATGATAGGGGGTTGTAGAGTAAGATGGGCGTGGCGGGCCGTTCGTCCTCATCCGCTGCTCGGGTGTCTATCTTTCGCGCCAACGCGTCGAGGGCGCGCGCACCCACCTCGTCGGCCACGGTTTCAGAAAATCCGTAGAAGTTTCGGATGCTGGCATAGGCGGGTTCTGAAGAGGTGCCCGCTAAAATGTCGTGAAACTGATTGAACAGCACATGTTTCCAGGCCATGGTCAGTTCGGCGCTATGCGCCTTGGTGTGCCACAGCCGCTGGGCCACGGCGTCGAGTTGCTCGCTCACGCCAAGCGCCATCTCCGCATGCTGGTTGGCAGACTTCACCCATTGCATCACGGCGTACGCCCCGCTGGCATGATGTTGCAAATCATCGGTGACCACGGGAAACGCCTTGGCATCGGTCGCGGTCAGCGCCTCAAAATAGATGTCCGGTGAGCTGAAGCGCAAGTCGTGGTCTTCCTTGCGCAGGTCTTGGAGACCGTCGAGGGTCGCTCGAGTCGGTCCTCCTCCATGATTGCCAACGCCATAAAACACCATCAGCGGTTGTTGCAACGTGGTGATGGCTGACCGTGCGCGCGCCAGGCGCTGGCGGAGAACCTCTTGGTCCGTGCCCGGCGAAGTATAGCTATCCATCAAACGAAAGGTGAGCACTTCCGTGCCGTCGGGTCCCTGCCAGCGAAAAATGGGACCGGGAAGCGTCTTTTCCTGGGCCTCGGGCCGCATCATCACGTAAGCGTGTAATCCGCTCTTCGCAAGAATTTGGGGAAGTCCCAGGTTGTGGCCAAAGGAGTCGATATTATAGCCCACCTGGGCGACTTTTCCGAACGTCCGTTGAAAATACTGCTGCGAGTACAGGGTGTGACGACAAAAGGATTCTCCGCTAGGCAAATTGCAATCGGGCTCGACCCACATGCCCCCGACGATACCCCAACGTCCCGACGCCACCTGTTTCTTGATCTCGGCAAACATGCTCGGGTCTTCGGTTTCAATCCACGCATAATACGCGGCCGAGCTGGCCGTAAAGCAGACTTCGGGATATTCGCGCAAGCGGTCTAGTGCCGACCGAAAGGTCGACCACACTTCGTGCATGCCCTCGCGCCAATTCCAAATCCATACGGGATCAATATGGGCATTGCCAATGAGATGGATTTCTGGGTTCATCTTGGTCATCCACACACCTCCAGGGAGATTCGCCATTGCCGATCTCAAAATCATCGCGCTCGGGCTTCAACCTTAAGCGGACTCCGGAGTGCCGTACCCGATCGCATCGCGAAGACGTCATACCCTGGGCTCCGGATTGTCTAACCATACATATAACATATATATAGATGACCAGCGACTCACATTTCGTAGAATAAAAAAGCGGCTGATTCTAGAAAACGACGCTTCGATGGCGGATTGCCTATGCTGCTTCCTCGTTGCCTTCCAACCTGAAACGCCGCCCGTACATTTCATGGGGCGATGAAACCTCCAATTTAGTTGCCCCAGTGTAGTCTTCACCTTCGGTGTCATTCCCAGGGCCGAGACCCAACGCCTTTTTACGCCAACACGATAGGGATGAGGCTCCTCAAACCTGCTGGCTCTTTGCCATCATAAACATCTGCATTGACGGCTGGGGCCGCTTCTACCACAATCCGTCTCCATGTGACAGACGCAGCAATGGGGATCCTCTGTACGGATCACCTTTTTGGCAGCAGGAGTCCGCGGTAGAATTCATATTAGATGGCTCTCGTGGGCAATGGGGCTAGACGGATATGCTACGAGAGACGTGGTGCCCGGACCCCAGGGTTAAACCCGTCGGCCGATGAAGGGATGTGGATGGCTTGCCGATGATGATGAATGGATTCGCATGGTGGTGGATTTTCCCCCTTGGAGGCGTGATCCTAGGCGTCTTGGGCGTAATCCTGGTTTCGCGAACAGGCAAGCGCCTCCCTCAGCGCTCTGTGGAATCGCCCCACGGTCCGTTGGCGGTAGCACGCGAACGCTATGCTCGAGGGAAGATCTCGAAGCCCGAGTTCGAACAGTAAGTGCAAGACCTACTCCATACGGAACCCAACGAACCATGAGATCCGCCGTCTCGCATGGGTGTTGTTTGGCGGCTTCGGGGTCCCCCGGTGTCGATTTTCGTTCGTGGGCCATGACCATCTGAAGTTGGAACTCCACCCGTACGGCTGAATGAAGGGCCCCGTTCGCCTAACCCGCCGCGATCCGAAAAATGCCGGAAGCCAAGAGACATCACTTTGACCTCTTGTCTCCGCTTACTCACCCGCTCCTCCTAACTACTGCACGCCATCAGGCGAGAGCGCTGTATCCGCACTCGTCAAAATTTCTGTCAGGCGAACGATGTCACCAGTCCACACAATGGGAATGGTCAGAAAGTCCGGCGGTCCCATCGTACATATTCGGTAAACCGGCCAGTTAAATCGCGCCAAAAATGGCCTAGAAAAACCGGGCATTATTCACCACCAACGGTAACCGCGCCGTGCATTGTGCGGCCGTCCAGCCCGCTAGGAGCAATCTTCCGCGCGGCGGAATTCGAACACGCCGAGAATCTGGCCCGCACTCTCCATAAAATTGCGCATCCATGATTCTCACAGCTGAGACCTTCTTTCGTGCGATTCTGGTATTCCGCGGGTTCACTTCTGCTCAAGATCGGA
>JAJZZI010000226.1 GCA_021797635.1 Bacillota bacterium
TTCGTCCGCGAATTGTTGCAGGGCGACCTTAAAGCCATTTAATCGATACCCATTGCTTCCACCGCCGTCGGCGGTGATCAGGATCTCGGTGGCCTTGGGATACGCGCTCTGCCCCATGCGTAACCACTACTATCGAATGCTGGCAACCGCGAAGTCCGCGGTGTCGTGGTCGATTCTAACATTCACCCAGCCGGTATTGCTGACGGGATCA
This sequence comes from Bacillota bacterium, assembly GCA_021797635.1. Taxonomy (GTDB): domain Bacteria; phylum Bacillota; class Sulfobacillia; order Sulfobacillales; family Sulfobacillaceae; genus JAJZZI01. The sequence goes on from JAJZZI010000226.1 coordinate 212, forward strand.
TAGACGCCATACGGAATGGCCTTCCCCAGGACCGCATCGGGGAACGCCCGACAAACGCTACGCTTTCAGCGCCACTGCGTGGCGCGGGCCTTGGCAAGCGGGTGCAAACCGGCCGAGGACGCCCTCAAAGCCGAGGGCGCATCGGTGAGCAATGACTCCATTGCCCGCTATGTGAAATCCGCCGCGGCCAAGCAAATCGACGCGAACCTCGCCCGCAATAATGTCCGGGTGCTCGCGGTGGACGACATCAACCTCCGGAAGGGGGACAAGTCCAGCGCCTGCACGGTGTTTTTGGATGAAGAAACCCATCGCGTGTTGATCATCGTGCGCGGCGCCACCAAAGCCGTGATCCAACGGGTCCTCGAGTCATTTCCCGCGGGCGCGGCCGGCCCACGAGTCTATCGTGGAACCCTATCGGGACCGGGTCATTGAGGCATTGCGGCAGGGTGGAAATCATCGGACGATCCACCCGCTCCTCCAAGCGCAAGGGTTCGCGGGGAGTGCAAACGCCGTCTATCAGTACATCCTCAAGCTCCGAGAGGAAATGCCGGAGGCAATTCGCCCTGTGCCCTGTGAACCGCCATCCGACCTCCGATTGGATCAAATTTCTCGCCACGAGGTATACCGCCAAGTGCTCAAGCACGCGGCGGACAACCGTGAAGTTTTTGAGCGATTGTTACGCGGTCGATCCGGCGGCCCTGACAGCGTTCATTCAGCGATACCGCGACAGCGAAATTGGGCCGTTGGCCACCTACGTGGCCGGGCTACAGCAAGATTACGAGGCCGTGGCCAATAGCTTGCGCTATCCGGACATCAGTAGTGGGCCACTCGAAGGCGTGAATAGTCGGATTAAAATGAAACATCGCCGCGGGGCTGGACGCGCCGGGATCGAGTTGATCAACGCCTACAATGTCCTCCGTGTGGAGGATCTGGTGGGATAGGCGACCCACAATTTGAGAAAGAGCCCCTAAAACGTGCTTCCGCTACCGTAGCGTGTCGGGCATCGCCCGGTGATCGAGACCCGCGCTATGCTATACTGCCAATAGCAAGAAGGAGAGGATCGTGAGGGTGATGGCGGTCGAACCCAATCCAGAATCCTCATCGTCTGCGACGGATTTTGGAGAAAAAGTCAGCATTAGCCAATTGATTCTTAGTCGTTTAGATAACATCCAGCATAATCAAGACGTGATGCGGGAAGATATCAACGGACTACGGCAAGAAGTGAGTGCCCTGCGCCAAGAGACCAAGCAAGACATGACTAACCTACGCCAAGACCTCAAGCAAGACCTGCTCAGTTTGCGCCAAGATATGACCCAAGACATGGCCAGTTTGCGTCAAGAGATGACCCAAGATATGGCCAGTTTGCGCCAAGAGGTTAAACAGGACCTGGTTAGCTTACGGCAAGACGTCAAGCAAGACACGGCCAGTTTACGCCAAGAGGTTAAACAAGACCTGGTTGGCTTACGACAAGACGTCAAGCAAGACATGGCCAGTTTACGCCAAGAAGTGAGCGCATTGCGATATTGGTCCTGGGGCAGCATCGTCGTGGTTCTCGCAGCCACCGTGACCATTATTTTGACCCTTCGGCCCTAATCCGAGCGTTATCATTCTTGAAAGCGGGCTCGCGTCAGCTTTTGTACAGAGGATAATCAAATGCTTCCGATTGCAACGCCTTTTGTCGTGCGTTTGGTGTGGAAGGTCCGATATGGGTCCAGAGACGATCGTACAAAGCGGATGCGGCCGTTTTCTAGGTATTCACGTGTGGCGTCGGCCGTCGCTCTGGCCGTGCGCCACACGCGAATCTCAGCCCATCGGGCTCTAGGCGGCTCGTCGCGCTTAGGATAAGGCTGAAGGAACCACAAGCGCATACCCAGCAAGAAAGCCGGGAGACGCCATCCACCCCGGCCCTTGGTACCGCCTATCTAAAAATAGATAAAGGGAGCTACTGCTCCATTTGTTTAGCCAAAAACCCCGCGGCCGTTTCAGCGAGCTTCACTTCCATCTCACTCATCTTGGCGTCCGGCTCCCGGCTACAAATAATAATCGCACCAATCGGATCCCCCTCGGCGATGATTGGTGCAATCACCTCGGTCACAAACTTGTCTTCATCTTCATCCCCGATGACACTTCCCCTGGGGCGATGATCACCTTTGCTGAAAAATAAGGTCTTGCGGTCTTCCATCGACTTCTCGACTAAGGCTCCAATTGCCTTGTTTAAAAACTCCTTCTTCGGAGCACCAGCGACGGCGATGACAGTGTCACGATCCGCGATCAGCGCAATATGTCCGACTGCCTCATACAGCGAATCAGCATACTCCTTGGCGAAGTCGCCCAGTTCACCGATTGGCGAGTACTTTTTGAGGATGACTTCGCCATCGCGGTCGACGAAGATTTCCAGCGGGTCGCCCTCCCGAATCCTCAATGTTCGCCGGATTTCCTTGGGAATGACTACCCTGCCCAAATCGTCGATCCGACGCACGATCCCGGTTGCTTTCACTTCAGACCCCCCCTTCGCCTGGCGCCTCTTGCAGTAGTATATCGAGGCCCCACGCGGTTTATGCATTTCTTCCAGTTCTGCCGGAAGGTAGAAGATCGCCCGTTCAGGCATTGAAAATCTTCACCTTGGCCGCACGCTGAATTCGGGCCGCCCAAGCGTCAAACTTCGACGCCTTATCTGTTCGCATCAGTTCCGCCGCTATGACTGGGCGAACCTTGGCAAGAGCTGCTTCCGATCCCGGTTTCACCGCCTGCACTTCGATGATATGGTAGCCAAGTCTGGTATGCGCTATACCAAAATGCCCTGGCTTCAGCGAATCCATCACCTTGTAGAAGCTGGGCAAAAGGCCAGAGGCCTTGCCGCGCTCGACATAGCCCAGCGAGCCTCCCGCCCGAGCGGAGCTAAGATCCTTGGAATAGCGCTCCGCCAAGGCGGCAAAACTGGCACCTTGGCGAATTTGGCGCAAGAGGGCCTGCGCTAGTGTCCGGCTTTTCACCAAAATGTGGCGGACTTCTAGCGTGGTGGGCAAGGTAAACTGGCTTGCATGCGTCGCATAGTAGCGGGCGATGGCGGCTTGGGACACGGGTGAAACGTGGTGGGTGACCCGATCAAAGGTCTCTTTTAAGACCATTTGATCCGTCAAATAGTGGCTAAAGGCCGCCTGGGTCAAATGATTGGCGGTAAGCACGGGCGCTAGATGGCCATGATATCGGGGGCTAACCGTCTTGGCAATGTAGGAGACGGCCTCGCGTCGGGCTGTTGCCAGCGTGGCCAGATGATGGCTCAGCGCATAGTCGATGACCGCCTGCTGCGCAGCCAAGGCGCTCACTTGAGCCCGCTCGGCGCTAGGCGTTTTCGGCAACGACACCCCGGTGGCCACTTTGGTGGCGGCAAGCGCCGTCTGCCAGTCCTTCTTGGTCATCGCTCGGCCGTTTACCATGGCCAAGGCCGATGGGTTTTGGGTTCCGCAGCCCGCGATCGCCAAAATCCACAAGCAGGCCAGACCTAGGCTACCCGCTCTTCTCCGCGACATTGCCCAAAACGGCTCCTTTCAGCAGACTCAACACCTCGATCGCCGTGGCCAGGGCCTCCTCGACCTCCCCAGGATGGCCTGGCCGCGTTTCCAAGCGAATGGCCAGTTTGGGCACCTTGCCCGGCGTCGGTATGATCCTGCCCGAAAAGCGCCGCACCAATGCGCTTAAGGCTTCACTGCTGACCGAAGAGTCGGGCCCGCTGGTGAACACCAGGCGCCCGGGCTCCTTAGCCACGTGGCTAATTCCCAGATCCGAAGCCAAGACGCGTATTTTGGCCGTCTCCAACAGTCGGGCCACAGGATCCGGCCAGTCGCCGAAGCGGTCGATAAGCTCATCTGCCAATTCCTCGATCGAGGTGAGCGATAGGGCGGCCACCAGCCGTTTGTAGATCGCGATCTTTTGACGAGCATCGGCGATATAGCTTTCTGGCAAATAGGCATCGACACCACATTCAATCTGTGGCTCGATCCGTGCTGGCCGAGGTTCCCCTTTCATCTCGCGGATGGCCTCAGCTAAAAGCTCGGTGTACAGATCAAACCCAATGGAGGCCACAAAGCCATGTTGTTCGGCGCCAAGCAAGCTGCCCGCCCCTCGAATTTCCAGATCGCGCAGCGCAATTTGATAGCCAGCCCCGAGTTCGGTAAATTCGCGAATGGCCTCTAAGCGCTTTTCGGCCTCGGGGGTCAGGGCCTTGTCGCGGCGGAAGGTAAAGTAGGCGTAGGCCAAACGCGTCGAACGGCCCACCCGGCCTCGCAACTGGTAAAGCTGGGCCAATCCCAAGTGGTCTCCGTCTTCTACCACCAAGGTATTGGCGTTAGGAATGTCGAGACCGGATTCAATGATATTGGTGGCCACCAACAGGTCGTACTCTTGATCGATGAACCGTGCCATGGTGTCCTCGATGCGGGTCTCGTCCATCTGCCCATGAACCACGGCGACGCGCAGATCCGGCAGCATTTTCATCAGCCGGCTCACCGAGGCGTCCATGGCCCGGATGCGGTTTTGGACATAAAACACCTGGCCTCCACGGTCGACTTCGCGCCGGATGGCTTCTCGCACTAAGTCGGGATCAAACTCCGCCACCAGGGTCTCCACGGGCAGACGATCTTGCGGCGGCGTCTCAATCACACTCATGTCACGGATGCCAATCATCGCCATATGCAGCGTCCGGGGTATGGGGGTGGCCGAGAGCGTCAACACGTCGACATGCTCCTTCATCGCTTTGATCCGCTCTTTATGCGCCACCCCAAAGCGGTGTTCTTCATCGACAATCAAGAGACCGAGATCTTGGAACTTGACGTCTTTGCCCAAAAGGCGGTGCGTGCCAATCAGAAGATCCACCTGGCCCTTGGCCAGATGGCGGAGAATATCCGTCTGTTGGGCCTTGGTGCGAAATCGGCTGAGCACTTCGACCACGATCGGATACCCCGCCATGCGGGCCTTGGCCGTGGCGTAATGCTGTTCCGCCAAGAGCGTCGTGGGCACCAACAGCGCCACCTGTTTTCCCGCCATGATCGCCTTAAAGGCGGCCCTTAGGGCCACCTCCGTCTTGCCATAGCCGACGTCGCCACACAGCAAGCGGTCCATGGGCCGCGGTCTCTCCATATCCCGCTTAATCTCGTCGATGGCGCGCAATTGGTCTTTCGTCTCTTCGTAGGCAAAGGACGCCTCGAAGTCCTCCTGCCAGGGCGTATCACGGGGGAACGCATAGCCCGGACGGGCTTCGCGCACGGCATACAGGCGCACCAATTGGTCGGCAATATCGCGGACGGATTGTCGCACGCGGTCTTTGGCTTTTGACCACTCCCCGCCGCCCATGCGCGACAGCTTCGGTTCGCGGCCCTCGACGCCGACGTATTTTTGGAGCAGATTCAACTGGTCGACGGGGACGTACAGCGTATCCTCACCCGCGTATTGGACCTTGAGATAGTCCTTGTGCTGGCCATCGATGATCAGGGTTTCGATGCCTAAATAGCGCCCAATCCCGTGGCTGACATGGACGACCAAGTGGCCTGGCGAAAGTTCTTGAAGATTTACCCCACCCTGGGGACGGCGGCGCCGGGGAACGCTGGCCTTGACCTCGCGCCCGGAGAGTTCGGCTTCCCCGAAGACGACCAGGGCCAACTCAGGAATCACAAAGCCGTGGTTTAGCTGCCCAATGACGACACCCAGACCCCCAGGTTCAGGCAACGTCGACTGCACGGAAAATCCCGCCTCTTGGCAGCGTTCGAGCATTAGACCAGCGGCCCGCTGGTCGCGCACCACCATCACCACGCGCTGGCGTGACTTCTTGAGATGACTCAACTCACTTTGGAGCAAGTCATCTTGGCCATGAATTCTCGGCGCCGGTCGACCGACCAAAGCCACGTGGCGGTCCCTTGGGCCGCTGTGGCCGTGGGCCATCAAATCCAGGCTGACTTCGGCCAAGGCCGCCGATCTCAGCTTGCCATAGACCTCAGACTCGCGGTAGCTCGTTTCCGTTTCCAGGGGCAAGAGTTCGCCCCGCTCCATCCAGGTGCGAAAGCTTTCCTCTTCGGCCTGATCCCGCCCCCGAAAGGCTTCGGCAATGCGGGAAGAATCGACGTAAGCAATCAAGGGCGGCCTCTCGAAAAAGGCCGTAAGCGGCTGCCCCGGGGAAAAGGCACTCTGAAAGCGCTCGAGCCCGGGCACGATCCGATTCTCTTCTAAGGCGTGCAGAATCTCGGCGTAGCGGGCCTCCGCCTTAACCGCCCGCTCGGGCTGACCGATGGCCCTCAGGTTTTCCACCAGCTCGCGGGCTTCTTCACTAATCCGAGCAATGCCCCGCTGACGGGCGCTCCGCTCTAACAACAGCTCGCGCGCCGGGCCCAGGCGAGCCCAGGCGTGGTTGTCAATACTGCGCTGGCTCTCAAAGCTGAACGTGCGCACAGAATCAATTTGGTCGTCGAACCATTCCAGCCGGACGGGATCTTGCCCCGGCGGAGCAACATCGAGCACTCCGCCCCGCCAGGAAAATTGGCCCACCTGGATGACCTCGGCTTCCCGCTCGTAGCCGAGCTCGACCAGCCGCGCGGCCAGCGCTTCTGGCGAAATCACCGTTCCTGGCCGCACCTCCACCGCCCCCGCATGAGCGAGAGGGATCATGCGCTGGCGCGCGGCTTCAAAGGGCGTCACGACGACCGAACATGGATCGCCCGCTAACGCCGTCAACGTCTCTAGGCGAAGAAATTCAAAGTCCCGGCTAGCAGCCGTGACCGTGCCCATCACCTGCATCCGCGGTGGCAGGGTATACGTGCTGCGATCGGGCAAGTATTGGCGGATTTCTTGGGCCAGGCGCTCCGCTTCGGCCATGCCGCTGGTAATCATTAATAAGGGCAGAGGCTGGCCGCTATGCCCTTCGGCAGAGCGCACCAGCGACGCTGCCAAGAAAGTCGGGGAGGATCCCGAAAGGCCCAGTACTTCTGCGGACTTGCCCCCGAGCAAGTCCTCCACCATCGCCTGAAACGGCGGGTAGGCCTCCCAGCTCGGCAGCAGCAGAGATAAATCGAGCAGAGATAAATCGGATAGATTGGATAAATCGGGCAAAATGTCTCCCCTCTTCCACTAAGGCAACCCAAAAGCACTCCCGGCTCCATTTGGTGCCCGCGATGGCTTAATTGTACCAAATCCCTTCATCTTCGGGGCCTCCTACCAAGGAACAGTCGGGACAGGTCGCCTGCACCACCACCACTTCGTCGTTGAGGTCGGCGCGAAGCCAGTCCTGCCAATCCTCGCGTTCAATGCCAAAGGCCTGAAGATTCAACTCTTCACCGCCCTTGGGTCCAGGCATTTCCGCCATCCGAAGTCCACACCTGCGACAGACAAACCGCACGATCATCGCTCTTCGCCTCCCCGATTCACTCCTCTCGGGCAGTATTCCCGCAAAATTAAACCAGCTAGGCCGGCTCTTACTCATTCGCGCTTAAGGTTTGCTACACTGTCCAAAGAACTTTGACCGCATTATCCGTTTCGAGTAGGCCCATTGGCATCGAGCGCCTCTCGACGAAAAAGCGTAGGAGGAATCCTGATGAAATTTTGGCAAGCCTTTTCGCATCATGTCTCTAAAGACTACACGGAACTCACCGGATATCGCTTGGTCGGGGGTCAAGTCCTGGACGTCCTCGAGCAACTCCATCAAGTCGCCGTTCCCCGAGCCCACGCCTACATTCAGGTGGCGCGCTGCTTGGAGCTCTTTTCCGATTCGCTTGTGGATCCCTATCTTCAGCAAGAGCCCAAGCCCGATCTGCCCCACTGGGTGCAAGCGCAGGCCCTGGCCCTGTATCAACCGATTCCGCCGCTGGTCACCGCAGCCAAACAGGAGGCCATCGAGCCCGATGGTACGCGCGACATCGCCCTGCCTTGGATTCTCCGCGGCCGAGTGCCCGGCGCCGATCGCGAACCGGTGGGGGTGTTTCGCACCTACACCGCCGCCGTTCAGGCCGTGGTCAACCACGTGGAAGCCTTCCTCGCCGACTTTCACCAAGCCACCAAGGCCCGCCTGTATTTAGCGGAAGCCACCACCAACTATGATTCAGCCCG
>JAJZZI010000224.1 GCA_021797635.1 Bacillota bacterium
TCCATCCCTATGTAGTCGGGATTACCGGGCTTACAGAAATCGCGGCTAAGCGCGAAGGCATCGCTCACCAAGTCGTGCACACGCTGCGTGGACACCACGCTGGATATTATCCCGGATCCCGAGACTTGCTCATTAAACTTCTGTTCGATCCCGAGACGGGGCGGGTTTTAGGTGCCCAGGTAGCCGGTCAAGAGGGCGTCGACAAGCGCATTGACGTCATGGCTACGGCCATTCCAGGGCGGATGACGATCGATAACTTGGCGGAATTAGACTTGGCCTATGCCCCATCCTTTGGTGCCGCCAAAGATCCGGTCATCATTGCGGGCATGAGTGCGGGAAATCGAAAACATGCCCTCATTGACAGCGTGTCGTCCGAGGCCTTGGCAAACTGGCGAGAGAATCCCGAGAAACCTTTCGTCATCGATGTGCGCGATTCCGCTGAGATCGCGAAGACTGGGATCCTTTCCGGATCCCGTCATATTCCTCTCAACCAAATCCGCGCCCGAATCGAAGAAGTTCCTCGTCACACACCTATCGTGGTCTATTGCCGAAGCGGACATCGAAGTTATCTGGCCAGCCGCATCTTATAGCAAATGGGTCGGGAGTCCGTCTATAACTTGGATGGAGGTCTCACCGTGTGGAACCTCCTCCGTCCCACGACGGCGGTTGCTCGATAAGACTCCGAGGCGGCTGGACTGGCTCACAGATCCAGTCGCCTGGATATATTGCCTCTGGGACGGTTACTTCCCGGACATACTGGCTAGACCCTCGCTGGTGCTATGGGAAAAAGTAGGCTCTGGCACCCGTGTTTCGTCGCCAATTTACCCGTAGCCGCACAAATGCAGAGCGGGTCAGCATGATCCCACTGGCGACAGACGCCGCCGTCCTGCCTCACGAGGTTCTCACGGCCGTCTTCGAGGGGAAAACCCTTCGACTCCTTCAAGGAACGGCGAGGAAGATCATGGAGGTTTTCGTCGATGACGGGTGTAATATGCCAGACTGAGCATTCCTAGGAGCTCTACGATAAGATAGACCCCAATGGCGGGGTTGAACCAATGAAGCAAGAGGCGGCTGGATTGGTCCGGTGAAGGAATGGCCAGCGCTAACCCTCCCCAAAGAACCAAGATGCCCAGGATCAGCCAGTGTCGTTGAGGAAGCAGCGAGGAACAGGGCGGTACGGTCAGTAGCAGGCGAAGATGCACCATGAGACCGATGGCTACACCCACTGTCCAGCTAAACACCACGACCATTCCGATGCGGGAGAGAAAGAACGTGCTGTCTAAGGTTACATGATCCAACGCAAACACGACCGGCCAGCGGAGTTGGGTCATAGCTTCCGGACCAAGGGAACCGACGACCACCAGGTAAAAGATAGCCAAAAAGAGCCAGGGGCCCAGTACGGCGACCGTCCGAGCGCGAACGCCTGGGTGCTTGGCCATGCGCGGCAGAACGCGGCGGAGCGTCATTCCCAAAGGAATCGCCAAATACGCCAACATTGCCAGCCCCCGCACGAGGGGATGCAGGGCAATCACGCTGTTAGGCAATAACTGGCGAACATGATAGACGTTGACGAGCGCCAGGCTCCCGATGACCGTCGAAGAGAGAAATAACACGGGCATCCAGAGGCCGGTAAGGCGCCAAACAGTCTGCGGGGATCGAAGCACGCCCAACCCGACCACTCCCAGTAATGGCACGAGCAAGGCAGCACGCGGCGTATCGAAATAAAAGAAGGTTTGCAACATACTGCTTAATTGGTTCATTAAGACCACGTCGACGGCCATCACCGCCATAAGCGATGCTAAATCGCACCCGGTTATCACGCGATTCATCCACTGCGTGCGAGGCATCGGGCCACTTAGAATTGCCAGCAACACTCCCCACACTAAGGCCACAATCAACACGAGATTCGCATTTTGCCCGGCCGCCTGCACGACGTGCAAGGGCCAAAAGAAGAAGCTTCCCGGCAAGATGCTTGCGGACACGATCCAGAGTAGGGACCAGGTATTCAATCGAGGAGCGTTCAGCGCAGTACGCCCTCCTCTCGCAGCCGAAACGTCACACGACTCTTAAGCGTCCAGTTCGCCCAATGCCCGACTTGCTCGGCGATGCCGGCGTTGGACCAGGCCGCGTCCCGATGCCACCCCATGGGATCGGTGCCTGAACGTTGTGCCATGTTCCAGGCAGCGGCAACTTGGGCTCGGATGGTGGACGCCATCGCGTGCTCCACGAGGCGATCCCGCGCCAAGGTATCTGAACCGCCGGGATCGCCAAGGAGGACTCCGGTGTAGCGCAGCGCAGCATGGACGGTGATATGCCCCGCCCGATTAAGCTCAAAGCCCAGATGGCTGCCACCGCGAATCAGTCCGACGACCATCGGGGTATGCTGCAGAGTGATCCGGGAAGTGGCGCGGAGGACACGGCCTTCCAGGTATGCCCATCCCAGACTGGCCGCTGGAGACCACGTCTGCACATGCTGAGACCCCATCACCACAAGATGCGTGAGAATAAATCGATGGTGGCGAACGATGACGTCCACTAGCGTGGGAGAAATCCCTTCGGTCTCCATGTTTGTCCAGACTCGCCAACTCCTGCCCGGCCATCGAATGGCCTGGCATCGGCAGATTAGCGCATTATATAAGCCCACTTCCGGCACCACCTCGACGGGCGGTGCCAAGGTGACGACCCGCGCGGCTTGCGGGGATGCGACGAGCCATGTGGTTAGCACAAAGCGGCCGGAGTCGGCCATCAGGTTCAACGTGTTTCGCCACACCGCGATGGGCAGTTTGGAAGATAGGCACACGATCCGCGTCTGACCGAGGTAGAGGGAACGACTTTCCCGCCGCTGGACCTGGGCCAAAGCCGCCAAAAGATTGGGGGCGGTGACGGATACGGTATAAAATTGTTGGCTGGCGACAGAAGAGGCTAGACTGCTGGGAGTCGTTGTGACATTGGGAAAAACGACCGTGAAGCGGTAGTTGGAAGCACTAGGTCCTGGATCCACGCCAATCGCGGCGACTGCCGCGCGGTCTTCGACCGGATGTTGATCCCAACATCCGGTGAGCGAAAGAAGGCTTAGGCTAATGCAAAGGACCCATTCTAACAGCTTTTTCCAACGCATCGCTCAGATCTCTTCCTGCCACTGCAGGTCCGCTTCCCGCCCCGCCGTAGAGCGGCGACGCAAACTCCGCCAGGGGACTCGCCACAAGGTGTCCAACCAATCTTTAGGACGCCAGGGACTCCATGGCATCAGATATGGCGTGCCGAAGGACGTCAGGGCGACGAGCTCGATGGATAACGCCAGGGTCACGAGTGCGATCCCATAGATTCCTAATACAAAGGCGGAAAGCAACACCGCCCAACTGGTAAAACGCCAACTTGCCAACAGTTCATAGGTGGGAACACTAAACAAACTTAGTGCCGTAAAGGTCATGAGCACGATGATTTGCGGGCTGACAAATCCCGCTTTGACCACCGCGGTGCCGACGACGATCGCCCCCACGGTGCCAATGGTCGTAGCCAAGACCGTCGGAAGTCGCACGGCGGCCTCGCGCAGGATCTCAATGACCAAAATCATCACCACCACTTCGACGATGGGGGTGAATGGCAGACCGGTATGACTGCCCGAGACGATGTCGAAGAGAGTCGGCGAAATGAGGTCGGGATTGACTTCCGTCAAGGCAATGTACCACCCCGGAAGCATGACCCCGAACGCCCAGGCTACAATGCGAATGATCCGCATGAATGAGGTGTCGTACCACGCCGCAGAGTAATCTTCACTGGTGCGATAGAAGTCCATCAGACTGGCGGGGGCCGTCAACACGAAGGGATCGCCAGCGACCGACACGGCGACCTTGCCACTTTCTAGCTGGAGTGCCACCCAGTCGACGCGTTCGCTGTAGCGAACGGTCGGGAACAGCGACCACGGTTGGTCGCGGATAAAACTGCCAAGACGGGTCACATTGGTGATGGTGTCCACATCAAGTTGCTGAATGCGTGCTTGCATGGTATGCACCACCGCCTCTGAGGCGATGCCCCGACAGTAGATCAGATCACAACGAACCGGAAATCGGCGGCCCACGGTGAACGTGGTCACCTCCAGATTAGGACTGGGAAGACGGTGGCGAAGTTGCGCCAGTTTCGTGCCTGCAGGTTCCACAAACGCTTCTTGAGGACCTCGTACGCTTTGCTCCGTGTGCGGTTCACCAATATCGCGTTGGGGTGGCTTGGCAAGGTTGAGCAACATGGCCCCCGGTTGATGAAGGGTCAGCACCACCACGTGCCCGGTCCACAGGCCTTGGACGACCTCTTGCCACACGCTGGTCGGACGAGCGACGCCACTGGTGGCCACCTTTTTAGGGAGGGAACCTGCCGTCAAGATGGTGGTTAGTCGATCCATATCGACGATACCCTCGACATACCAGACCGCATGATCTCCAAAGAACTGCAAAACCAGATCGGGAGCGCCCGTCTGCCAGGTAGTGATCAATGATCGCAGACTATTTAGATCCCCGCGATTTAAGGCGTCTTGCGCGAGCGTGTTCGCCAAGATAACTAGCCAGGCATCGATTTCATCCAGGGTGTCCTGCGCATGTTGTAAGAGGTCCTGTAGCAAACACACTCCTCCATCTCCTAGCGGACGATTACGCCTCTGGTAGCATTTCCTGTAATGCCAGGAAAATACTGAATCAACCTGCAAAGATACAGGTCTTCAGCATTCACTCTCTGCCCCGCAGGCCGACGGACCCGAGGGATTCGGAGCGTTCGATTCGCACCTCGGCCATGGCGCAGGCTGCGTGCAGGACGCGGTCGGCCAAGAACGGGATTTACAGATCCTGACTAAAGTGCGTAGCTAGCGATTGAACAGGGCTTCCCGTTTCACCGATGGTTAGGGTCCTCGTTTGCAAAGTCTCGAACACCAGTCGGCGAGCTTTTCGTCCATCGTGGAAGATATTCGGCATCTTGTGGAGGCACGCTACCAACGGACATGCCAGGTCATCAAATCGCGACTGAGTTGAACATGCATCCATCGTATACTTGTCGCCTCTTCAAGCGCCCCAAGGAAACGGCCATTGGCGACCACGTCACAATGATCCGCATTCGACATGCTTTCATCGTTCTGCCATTCTCGAAGACTCCTCCCCCATTCAACAGGTGGCGAAGGAATGTGGATACCAAGATCCCCATCGGTTCTCCAAAGTGTTCCGCAAGGCAACCGGCACTACGGCTACCGGCTATCGCAAGGAGGCGTAGAAACTAAAGCGGTAAGGCGCGTGCGGCTCCCATCAAGGCACCTTATCCCTCGTCAGCCGGCAACCGACGCTGTGGAACAAGGTTGATGCCGGATCTTCAGCACAGGTCGCTCCATCCGAAGATTGTTCTGTGTAGGGGTCGCACCGCCCGCGTCGAATCGGGGCCATGGATGGTCCATGCCCGTAAGTTATGGATGCAACTCGCCATCTGCTCAATGTCAACCTCGAGCTCCTGAAATGATGACCCCATTTATCCCATATTTCGCACCCCTAGATTCGCGCCAGGATATGGGGAGCGTCCTGGTTTATCCGGAGGGAACTTGAATAAAGCGCCGAGAATCCATATTAAGCAAGAGGATGGCCTGACGTTGGACCAGGGTCAGTTGGCTACCACTCCGTCGTGGCCAACCCCGCCTCGTCTCGCCACGGGATCACCTGCACGGGTTGGAGCCGTTCGCGGAGGGCTTGGTCTGGGGGCAGGCTGCAAGGCCCCATTGGGATACGGTAAGGTCATCCCCAACTGCGGTTGCCGTTGCCGCGTCACGGCTTCCAAGCATCTCCACGGGAGGAACGCGCGACATACGCTGCAATTTTCTTGGGGTCTTTGAGATAGAGTGGGGCAATTTGCAGACGCCTTTCATCCCCGCGTGATCTGGTTCGTGGACGCCTTGCGTGTTGTCCGCGTCCAGCAGGGCTTCGGGCGCCCGCTGGCGGTCGCTGGACACGAGGACTCGCGTGCTTCGGCGAAAGACGGCGTCGGTGAGATCGTTAGGTTCAGCACTCCGGGTCGCACGAATCTGCCACGCCTCGGCACCATCCTGCGAGGAGACTGGGACGGACTCGCGGCCACCGTCCGAGTCCCCTTCCGGATCGCCATGGTTTGCGCCCACGTGAAGGGGGATGGACCACGCCCAGCAGGAAGGCCAGCGCGTCGGACGCCGCAAGATTACCGACGATCCCCAAAAACGGGCAAAGGCTCAGGCTCCGGACCTCGCCGTGCGATCCGGCCAACTGAGCTACCGGAAGACCGCAAAACAACACGGCGTCCGTCTCAGCACCATCCAGTGCGTCATGCAAACCCTCGATTAACGGTGTACACCCAAAGGGGGTCCTTGCATCGGTCCTCGAACCCGCATGGCGCGGTCCCACGGTCCAGGCATTAGTGGGTAGGCGGCGAAATGTGATTAAGAAAACCACCTCGACAGATTGCGCCTAACCTTGGAACCTGTCCACAAATTCAATCCACAACGGGAACAACTACCGTATATTCGCTTGTTTATGAAAAAAACCCTAGATGTTCGGGTTGGCGCTAATCCTGCTCGAATAAATGGGCACCGTCCTAGAACACACGGCATCAATGGGCGGAAGTGCGCCTTAGCCAATGCTCTGTGCGTAGCAGAGCGAGAGTGTGGTGGGACCCGCTGTACGATAGGCGGTTTCTGTAAAATTATCGCTGACGCTTACCACCGCCATTCCCCCAAGAACTTGCGGATAGAGAACGTTCACGGAGACGCTTAAAAAAGGCGGGGCCGTAAACGTGTTGACATGATACAACCGAACGGGAAACGCCTTCCGGTTTTGACCTAACCGGTAGGCGGTGGTTTCCAAGATCCATCGTTGAGCGGGCGTCGGGGTTGGATTGGGATAGACCGGATTCGGGTTGTTGGCATTCGGGTAGTTCGGATTTACAAAATAGCGGATCCGTCGATGGCGGGGATTCGATGCGCGGGTCATCGTCACCAGGATTCGTGGTCCGCAATGATTGAAAGCCTCGATCGTGGGTCGCAGCGACGCCGTGACAAACCGCGCTACCACCATCTGGCGGTGATAGCGAATCGAGAACCACGCAATCGCCAGCGTTCCCCCGAGGAGGAGTGTGGCGAGGATCGCGACCGCCTTTTTGCGGTGGCTCCAAGGCCTCAATGGTTACCCTTCTTTCGTTCTAACCTATGCTTTCGAACCGCCAGACGGGGGAATTAGCGTATGAACTCGGCGATGATCTTGGGATGCCCAGGAGCACCCTGGTAAAGCGGAGAACATCGTATGTCGGCCGCTCATGGCCCCCCTTGACCATCCTCGGGGAAGCGGTCTTAGTAGACGCTGATTGTCTAGAGAAGTCCAAGACACCCCGCGACGCCTTGCTCCCAACGTGCAATCACTCTCTACCGTCGTGTCAGAATGATACGGGGACACATAGCACACAAGGATGTCCCTGCACCGTCCATGTTGTGGCGGGAAACGTCCAATAATGACCCGACCATCCATATTCGAACTGTTCTAAGAGATAGAGGATAGCCTGAGCCCAAGTGGCAGGCCGAGCATAAACAGAAAGGTCGGCCTCGGAAGGCGACTCCTCTAGTACACCGTGGCTTTAATGCGTAATCACGGTGACGATCACATTTTGAGCAATTTTCCGTCAAAAGTCTCACCGGAAGGGTTTGGCTAACTGTTCATTGTAGTAGTCGATAAATTGGCCAATGCGCTCTTCCAGTGCGGCGACCGATGTAAAACGGGCCCGCTTGTTCAGTAATCGGCGAACTAAGATACTAAACCAACACTCGATCTGGTTCAACCAGGAGCAGTGCTTCGGGGTATACAGAAAGCGAATGCCGTGGAGGGCATTCTCGAGAAACCG
The DNA here is from genome assembly GCA_021797635.1 of Bacillota bacterium. Classification (GTDB taxonomy): domain Bacteria; phylum Bacillota; class Sulfobacillia; order Sulfobacillales; family Sulfobacillaceae; genus JAJZZI01. The sequence goes on from JAJZZI010000224.1 coordinate 7,885, forward strand.
TTTGCGGGTGGCCTGACTCCAGAGAATACCAGATCGGCCCTTTTTCCCTAATTCTTCTGGCGAGATGTCGAGATGATCGTGTTCAATCACGAAGCGCACGAGCGCTTCGGATTGATGCGTGTTGAGGTTATCCAGGATAAAGACATGGGCGTCTTCCGGATGGAGGTTCACCACGGCAGCAATATGCTTGGCAAAGTCAGCTTCCGTCCGCGTCGGTTGGATCAGGGGGG
>JAJZZI010000038.1 GCA_021797635.1 Bacillota bacterium
AACACGATCACCGTGGCTCCGCTGGCGGCCTCAAACTGGGTTCGGAGGGTGAGCCGACCGATGATGGCCAGGGTAACCCCGGCCACTGCGATGACCGCCGTGAACAGGGGCAAATGCTTGGCTTGAAGAGACTTGGCCAAATAAAAGGCCGGGTGTCCCGGAGCCGGTGCCCGCCGGGTGATGGCGATAGCGGCGATGAAGGGCAAAATGCGCGTTTGATAGCTGAAAATTAGGATGAAAAGTCCCCAAAAGGCCACAATCACAGCCAGCGGGCTCATCCATAGGGAAAGCACCGCCGAGGCTGCTAACATCATCCAGGATGCGGCTACGCCGAAAAACACCGGATCCAGGCTCTTTTCCTTACCTTGGCGCACGACCTGAAACGACTGCACCATAGAAATCAACGCGGCCAGGGACCAAAAGCCTGCACCCACGCGAAAGAGGATGGTCGAGGTGAATAGGGAAAACCAGCTCACGATGAGGCCTGTGGCCGCGGTGTAAATCGGCAGGTGAAATCGGATCCCCTGGCCCCGGGACATCGAAAACATGGGGTTCAGTTTCTGCTGCACGGTCAGCACTAAAAGCCCCATCCAACCGACTAAGGCCGTGGCGATGTGCACGGGTAAGATCCCCCGAGTAGGCCATCCGCCCAAGAATGACAAGGCCATGAACAACCCCAGCAGCCATACCAGGTTAAACGCCCACAGTGATCCCCGTAGACCCCGCAACAGGGTGGGTTCCGCTTTAGCGCTCACCGCACTCTGTTGCCACACGCCGATGCTCCAAAGGCTGATGGCCAGTGCCAAGAGGATGCCGCCGACGGCAAGAAGTGCGCTCTGGTGGAAGGTCAGGCCTGCCGCAAAGGTGAAGATGGCGATCAGATAAAGAAGGAAGTTTCGAACGATATGGCGCGTTGCTTGGGGCGCGACATCAAAGACCACGGGCACCCACTGCGTCAACACGCCCATGGCCGTCATAGAGAGAAAGCCCAGAGTAAACAGGTGAACAACCAGAACTACGGCGAAACTCCCGTAGTCCCCAATGGCCAGCAACCTGCCATTTTTCATGAGGACCAGGGCGGCGGCTATCAAAAAAGCATATGCGCTACCCACATAAAGGAGCGGTGCCACCATGCTCGGCGATCGGGCCGGGTTAATGCTGGGTTTGTAGGAATCCCCTCCGATGGGAGGTCTATTCATGGGGTGACCTTCTCTCATCCATACCTTGCCTGGGGATTCACGGTGATGTAGACTCGCGTGACTCTCATAAGGAAGATACCGGCCAGGGCTAAAGCCTTCTGTGACATCGATCACGGCCAACACGATGTTCGGGGATGCCAATTTCTTTGGAGGCACCACCAAGCCTAAAAACGCTTTGGGCGTGACGCCGATCACAGTCTTTTCTGCTGGGAATCCTAGGATAGAGGCAGGTTCCTTTGTCGTATGGACCAAGGGATCCGAGACGGGGGCGATGACATGATTCGATTGCTATCCCAGCGTTGGCAGCATGGGGTATGGGAATTTGACTACCAGGTGCATACGGGAGTGTATCACTGGGACCACTATCCGGTGCGCTTAACCCATGCTGCCGATACTCCAGATACGCAGATCCAAGCAGATTTGGCAGCCGTGGTCACGGCGACCATCCAAGCGCGCATGGCTAGCGGTTCGCTCTCTCCCCATGGGCAGGTCATGCACTGGACCCGGCTTATTCAGCAATGCCACTGCAGTCCTACCCACCACGACGACCACATCATGGACCTTTGCTCGCGACTGGTGGACCGACTGCCCGTATCCCGAGAGGCCATCGTCAGTAGCCATTTTTAAGGGTGGCTTGCAGATCTTCTCGCCGTATATCGATCGGCGACCTGTTACCTCCGCTCACCGACGAATGCTGAGCGCGGCAAGTCATCAGACGAGGAAGGCGGGATCCGGCCCGTGGGACGAAGCATCGGGGGTAATCAGATGGGCAAGAAGCTGGGAGACGCGAGGAAGCCGCTGAGAGTAGGGCGGACCTACCCCGAGCGCACGGCGGCTTTCGGGGTTTCGCTAGGCTTTTGGGCCACAGGCGGGTTAGGGATCGTGCTGGGGTTTTGGCGCCTCGCTGCGAGCGCCCATCTCGTGCTCCATCGTCACCTGGGAAATCCCAGAGTTTTGGGGGCCGTTCACCTGTTTACCCTGGCTGGATTCAGCATGCTCATGATGGGTGCGCTCTATCAACTGGTGCCGGTCCTCCTCAATTGCCCACCCGTCCGGACACGGTCGGCGCTGGGTCAATGGCTGCTTTATGTGATCGGGTTGACGGGCATGATCGGTGGACTAAGCGATGACCAAGGAACATGGATCGCCCTGGGTGGGTTAGGCGTGGTGGGGGGCATTGGATGGTTTTTGGCCAATCTAGGTCGGCTCATCCTTCGCCGGCGAACCTGGAACATTACCGCCTGGTTCTTTAGCTGTGCGCTAGGCTATTTAGCCTTGACGCTGATGTTGGGCGGTCTCTTGGTAATGCGCTTGGAAGTCCATTGGCCTTCCTTTAGCCACGTTCTGGCCCTGCACCTCGTGGTGGCGCTAGGCGGATGGTTTGGCCTGTTGATGATGGGGCTCAGTTATCGCTTGTGGGCGATGTTTGGCCGCCGCCATCAAGAACCGCAGCGATGGAAAGCTACTTTGGGCTTGGCCAACGTGGGGATCATCGCCATGGGTATCGGCTATGCGGGCTCCTCCCATCTCCTCGTGTGGCTGGGCTGGGTGTGTCAAGCCGCAGCGGTTTTGACCTATGTCGTAGACCTTCGTGCGGCGGGCTGGAATGATCGTAGGACCATGGCCGATCCGGCCTTGCGGACGCAGATTTTGGCCACCCTGTTCCTGGCAGTCTTTGAGGCATTCGGAACCGAAGCACTACGAACCCATCAGCCATCCTTCTGGGTGCTGGCCATTTTGGCCTACGGATTGGGTTGGCTGGGCCTAAGCTTCATCGCCTTCATCCATAAAATTTTGCCGTTTTTAGTTTGGCTGCACCGCTATGCTCATAGCGGCGGATCGTCGAAACGTCCTCGCTTAGACGATATCTGGGATCCCAAAACCGTGTATCTGCCCGCGCTAGCCTCGGCCATAGGCCTCACGACGATGATGGTGGGATGGAGCGCCAGGGGTCAAGGGGCTTGGATGGTGGGAATAGGCTTGCAGGGGTTTGCGTGGATCGCCCTGGCCATGGGAGGCCTTCGGGCGGTTCGAGGTCCGCACCGAACGAGACCAGAGGGGACCTAACGGACGGAGGCGGGCGGCGATGGTCATTTTGGTCGCGCTTGATGGACGACTCCTAGTCCACCACCGCAATGATCACCCCAGGATTCTCTACCTAGGCTGCTGGGCCGGGTTTGGCGGCGCGGTTGACCTGGGCGAACGTGCCGAGGCCGCGACCCAGCGTTGAAGTGCTGGAGGAGATCGGTCTCGCTATCGCGACTAAAACGTTCCCAGGTGCCTTCGAGGACAAGGAAGGGCGCGGAGGCAGGGAATCCCTTTTTTTCGATCGGAGGTCCTTCGACCCCGTGGACGTTCCGCTCTTCGAAGGGCAGAGGGTGGATTCTTGTACGCTCTGTGTGACGCCGTTCGTTTGGTGCCCCATTACCGAGCGCGTGACTGTTCGTCTTTCAGGGAGGTAGACGAACGTGTTCACGATTAGGGGGGCTGACCGCGGAAACAGACTGCCGGAACTACTTCAGGAATCTCCATGCCCGCTTAACGATGACTGGTTCAAAGAATTGAGAGAGCCTTTAGCACGGATACGACGCCCGATGGGCGTCGGGATCTGGATGCAGACGATGGCATCAAGCGTTACCACGGGCAGCATCCAGATGGCAACCCTGGGAAAAACTCGTCCGGTGGTTTGGATATAAAATTCACCTCCTGGTCGACTCGCAGTATGAACTCCCGATTGGGAGGCCCCCACCTTGCTCGACCCACTGGCCAACCGCCACCCCTTAGCCCTGCAGGCCGCCCGCGTCTTCACGGCGGACAAGGGCTATGACAGTAAGGCCCTGATCGTTCCGCTCTGGGACCACTACCATATTAAACCCGTCATGGATATTCGGAACCTGTGGAAGGATGGGAGGCCACCCATGTCTTGCTCGGCTACGAGAATGTCGTCTTTGATTATGCAGGGACCGTATCGTGTGATGATCCCCGCACTGGGGTGAAGCGCACGATGGCGAACGGGGGCTTCGCACACGATCGGAGCACCCTGAAAAGTTGTGTCCCGTCGAGGTCTCGGGCGGAGTCTGCGACGGGGCAGCGAAGTGTCCGGTGAAGCATCCACTTCGGATCGCGTTGGACGAAGATCGGCGGATTTTCACTCCCATCGATCGGGCGAGCTATAAATGGAAACGGCAACACGCCCACCGGACGGCCGGGGAACGCGTAAACAGTCGCCTGGATGTGTCGTTTGGCTTCGAGTTACCTACGATTCGCGGCCTAAAGGAAATGCGCCTGCGGTGTGGGTTGGCCCTTATCGTCATGTTGGCGATGGCCCTGAGCTGCATTCGGGCGAAGCAGCCGGACCGACTGCGAAGCCTCGTCCCAAAGGCAGTCTAAACGCTCGCTACGCGAGCGTTCTCGAGCATCGATTCCCCGGCAGACCCGACGCCCGCGTCGGGTCTAAGCGTCGTGGATCCATCAGAGGCTGGTGAGGACGGGTCCACGGGCCCGGGACGATCCTGGGCCCCGTGAAGCGATGACTGGCCCAACTTGCGAAATAAAACAAACGAATGGTGGTGTTACCGGCGTAAAATTCCGCGAACCCACCCACAACGCAAACTTTGGCCCCCTATTTGCGGCCGTTTTCTGTGTATTGCGGCCAGACCCTCCCATGATCTTGCCCCAACCCGCTACCGCTCCCAACTTTTATCCTCACTGAGCTGTTGGACCATCACAGTGCAAAAAGCTCAGTGAGTGCTGGCGGAGTGATCCCGTTAGGCGGAGTTCATTCGCCGACGCCCCAGTGACGGACAATCTCCTGGGCGACATCTTTGGCAGTCTTTTGCTCAGTGTCCACGATAAAATCCTCCAACGAGGATGCCTCCAGCTCGGCCGCCAACTGGGTTGCGCGAGCTAGGTGCCACTGGAGGGAATCGGCGCTCGATTCACGGCCTCGAATACGGGCATGATTGACCAACAGCGAAGCAGTGAGGCGCACTACCACGAGCTCGGCTCCGGGCACGACCGCGCGAACGCGGTCTAGGTCGCCCGCGTGTTCCATGACGCTGGGAATGATCAGGTAGCGGGCACCTGCCTCACGATAGTTCAGCCAAACGGCGGCCAGATTTTTAAAGCCCATGGACGTGTTAAACGGATCGTCCTTTGGCCGAGGGAACGCACTCCTAAGGCAGTCTAAGTCGGCCACCGCATGCGGCAGAGCGTAATCCCATTCAAGAAGCTCAGACACCGCTTTGGCTGCACTAGACTTCCCAATACCCACTGGCCCGGTGATGATCAGAACCGATATGATTTCATCCTGCCGATGGTCCATACCTTATTCTAGCAGAGATATTCAGGGCTTTGGAAACACCTCATAAAAGACCTACGGGGCGTAACTTGGGTAACCGCCACGATGTTTAGAAACCCACGCCCTTACGTGTGGCTGGGCTGGGTGTGTCAAGCCGCAGCTTTGTTGACAGATCTTCGTGCGGCGGGCTGGAATGATGGTAGGACCCGGCCTTGCGGACACAGGTTTTGGCCACCATGTTCCTGGTAGTCTTTGAGGTGTTCAGAACCGAAACGCTACGAACCCATCAGCCATCCTTCCAGGTGCTGGCTATTTTGGCCTACGGCTTGGGTTGGCTGGGCCTGAGCTTCGTCGCCTTCATCCATAAAATTTTGCCGTTTTTAGTTTGGATGCACCGCTATGCTCATAGCGGCGGGTCGTCGAAACGTCCTCGCTTAGACGATATCTGGGGCCCCAAAACCGTGTATCTTCCCGCGCGAGCCTCGGCCCGCTTGGCTCGGGCAGGTGGAGGTTCATGCGTCAGTACTGCTGCACGCTGGCATTACCGGATGGGAGTCTCCCCTCAATGAGAGGGAAGACTCCATCGGCCTTCATCCCCATAGATCAACCAAGGGGTTTTTTTATAACCCAAAAGGAAAGGACCATTGTGATGCTCCTGGCGTTCTATCAGGGTCGCCGAGCTTCGCCGTATTCGATCGCAGATTCCTGACTCCTCCGACCATCTCGGCCTGGTCTAGTATCGCGACCGTGCCCAGTACCACGCCTCCCTCCCGGCTCGACGATGCGCTAGGCTTGCACCGCCAGGGCGATTCGCCACCACCAGACGACCTATGGGGGTTCCGCCGGGGCCACGGAATCGGACGGAATGGGGCTCGGTTTTTGCCCGATTGGTGGCCCCACACAGACCCCTACGTGGATTCCTATCCGACCTGCTCACTGAACGAATCCGCCTGGCAAGACGATGTGCGCACCATGCGATCCCAGGGATGGACCTGTTCGACCAACTCCACGCGAGGTTTTTTGGGCATTTCGCGCAGACTCTGGCTCGGTACCGGATTGCTGGCCACGCTTACGCTCATCGTGCTAAACCTCCATAGCCATGCACGCTATGCTAGAATTACGGTAAAATCCAGGAGGAAGGAGGAGAGAGGGCGTGTGAACGCATTGCTCGCGTCATTGGACCAACGTACGAAGCGCCTGAATCAACTCGGGCCGCTACCGGTGGAAACACGCCGATCGCTGGCGGAAGCTTTGCGAACGCGTGTCACGTATGCATCGAACGCCATTGAAGGCAATCGCTTGACCTTAGCGGAAACCCAGGTGGTGTTGTCCGGCGTTACCGTGGGCGGGAAATCCTTGCGCGATCATCTGGAAGCGATCGACCATGCAGATGCCTGGGATGCCATGCTGCAATGGACGCGTTCCAATGAGCCGATTACCTCGTTTTTGTTGCGTTCCTTGCATGGCCTGGTGTTGCGGCGATCGCGGCCAGAGCATGCCGGTCAGTATCGTCAGGAGGCCGTCGCCATCGCGGGCAGTCCCCTTGTGCCCCCCGACCCCATCATCGTGCCCGGTGCGGTCGATGAGTTACTGGCGACATCGCAAGCGATGGGCGCTCACCCGGTCGTGGCTGGGGCCATCATGCATGCCCGATTGATGGGAATTCACCCCTTTGTCGATGGGAACGGGCGTACGGGGCGGTTGCTGCTCAATCTCTGGCTCATGCGCCATGGGTATGTCCCGGCCATCTTGGAACCGGGCGATCGTCCGGCATACTATGCGGCCTTGCAGGCCGCCGACGGCGGCGTCTTTGACCCGATTGGGGACGTGGTCGCTCACGGCATTTCACGAACCCTGAGGGTGTATGAAGAGGTACTGCGACTAGGACCTGAGCCGCCTACTCCGAAACCACCCGGTCTGCATTGATAGCCATCGCCCAGTCTTAGTCTCGCTGATGCAAGGATCCGGACGCCCGGCGATGCTTCTCCGGTCGCCAGCCCTGACGTCCGTGAGCGAGGTTTCGGCCGTGGGAGCTCCGTCCTTCAGACCGGATTGGACATTTCGCCCAGACTCTGGTCGGTACCGGAATGCTGACCCCACTCACGCTTATTGTGCTAAACCGCCTCACTCCATGGCCGTATCTCGGCGGCATTACCCATGGCCCTGGCATACGCGGACGCGGAACTGATCAAGATCCGGTCGTCGTCGGGGCATGGCCAGTTCTAACACGCGGGACCCTAGATGAGGTACATGGGCATCCGGCAAAATCAGAAATCCGGCATTGTTCGCCACAAAACGTAAACGCCGCCGTCCACCCGATCAACGCGACCCATCGCCCCTGCTATTCGGCCACCTGATATATACGCTCTCCCACAATCCTGCGAAATCCTAAGTCCCTACAGGCGGAATGCGCTCGCGCCATAAAGCAGACTCGCGAGACCCGAACCCTCCGGTTCGAGGCCAGGGATTGAGCGCCCATCGAAACGGCGGTCAAGGCCACCGAGGGGCAATATTCCT
>JAJZZI010000123.1 GCA_021797635.1 Bacillota bacterium
TAACGTCCAAAATGCTTTGGCGGCCATGGCGGTAGGCTATGTGCGCGGCATTGATGCGGAGGTCATGGCCAATGCCTTGGCGCATTCACCGGGAGTTCCAGGCCGCTTCGAGCGGGTCGACATGGGGCAGCCGTTTACCGTCATCGTAGATTATGCGCATACCCCCGATGGTTTGGAGAATGTGCTGGTGACGGCGCGTGAGTTTGCTTTGGGCAAGGTGATGGTCGTGTTTGGCGCGGGCGGGGATCGTGACCAAGGTAAGCGAGGCATGATGGGGCAGGTGGCGGGTCGGCTTGCCGATTGGACGATGCTGACCGCCGACAACCCGCGATCGGAAGATCCGTACGATATCATTGCTCAAATTGAGCAAGGGTTGGAAAGTGTAGGCGGGAAATGGGCCGTGGAATTGGATCGGGAACGTGCCATTCGCATGGCGCTCTATCGAGCTAGACCGGGCGATGTGGTATTAGTGGTCGGCAAGGGGCACGAAACCTACCAAATATACCGAGACGGCACGATCCACTTCGACGACCGAGAGGTGGTCCGTCAGGTGCTAAAGGAGATTATGAAGTCGTGATTCCAATGACATTTCGAGACTGGGCGGCGATTACGGGCGCCGAGGCCCACGGGGTGGATTTAGACGAAAGTATTCGAGCCGTGAGCATCGACAGTCGAAGGCTCGAGCGTCACCATCTATTTGTGGCTCTGCCTGGTCAGAATACTCATGGCCACGCCTTCGTGGACCAGGCATGGGCGGTTGGTGCCACGGCACTGGTGGAGTCGAACTTTGATCTGGCACGCATCAAGGGCCCTGTCCTTCGCGTTCCCTCGCCCTTGACCGCGATGGCTGAAGTCGTTCGTGCACAAATCGAGCGGCGCCAGATCCGGGTGGTTGGGATTACGGGCAGTGTCGGGAAAACGAGCATCAAAGAGTTGGTGGGCGCGGTGCTGTCGCGAAGCTTCGCGACGGGTGTTACCCAGGGCAATTACAACACCGCCATTGGCATTCCCCTCTCGTTTTTTGCAGCCGCGGCGGAGATGACCCACTTCGTGGCCGAGATGGGCATGCGTTTTTCCGGGGAGATTGCCCGGCTGACCCAGATTGCCCCACCTGAGGTTGCCGTGATTAGCAATATTGGGCCTAGTCATTTGGAAACCTTAGGATCCCTGGATGCCATTCAGGCGGCTAAAGGGGAAATCTTGGGGGGCGTTCGGCCCGGTGGTGCCGCAGTGCTTAACTTCGACGATCCGCGGGTGCGGTACTTAGGCAACAGCTTAAAAGATCGGGATGTGCTATGGTACGGCGAGACCCAAGGTCTCGACGCCACGATCGAATCCAGTCAATTAGAAGCCGACCACACTTTAATTGGCCTCAAGTGGCAGGGGCGTCGCTTTGACATTCGCCTGCCTTGGATTGGAACGCATCAGGCCTTTAACGTGGCTGCCGCATTTTTAGTGGCGGTGCGCCTTGGAATCGAGCCCGAACGCATCGTCGAGGGCTTAGCTGCGGTCAAAGCGGATCGCTCGCGAATCCGGCGTCAGCGGATTGGCTCGATCGAAGTGATTGAGGACGATTACAATGCCAGTCCGGTGTCGGTGCAAGCAGCTTTAGCCGTACTGGCGCAGCAACGGGGGCGGCGAGTCGCGGTGCTTGGCGACATTTTGGAGTTGGGTCAAGAGGAGATGCGCCTGCACCGTCAAGTCGGGGTACGGGCAGCCCAAACGGCGGACCTCTTGGTTACTGTGGGCGATCGCGCGCGCGCCATGGCGGAAGAGGCCCAGGCTCGGGAATTGCCGACCTATGCGGTGACGACCATCGATGAGGCGGCGGCAACGCTGCAGCAAATCCTTCGGGCGGGAGACGTGGTGCTGGTTAAGGCTAGCCATGCGGTCGGACTGGACCGGTTAGTGGAAGCCCTAAGAAAATGGGGTGGGCCGTCGTGAGACTGATTCTATCGGTCATCATTGGCTTTGGCGTCTCCCTTAGCTTGGGCCCCCTGTTGATTCCGCTGTTTCGACGTATGAAGTTCGGGCAAACCGTGCGTCAAGTGGGGCCCGAGTCGCACATGAAGAAACAAGGTACCCCGACCATGGGAGGGGTACTCTTCCTGTTGCCCTTGGCCTTTGCCATTCCCTTGCTGGACCGAAGTTCGCCCTTGGCTTGGAGCCTGGTGTTTCTCATCTTTGGTTATGGCGCGATTGGATTTGCCGATGATTACGTTAAAATCGCGTACAAGCGCTCGTTAGGGCTTAGAGCCCGCGAGAAACTTCTGATGCAGATCATCGTCGCCGTCATCTTTGTCTGGCTGGCAGAACATTTTGGCTCCGCTCACCACGCTTGGGTACTTCCCTTTGGCTTAAGGCCTTGGGACCCAGGCATATGGTATGGTCCTATTTCGGTGTTGGCCATTTTGGGGGCGGGCAACGCGGTTAACATTACCGATGGTCTCGATGGCCTGGCTGGAGGCGCGGCTGCCATTGGCACGGCCTTCTTTGCCTACTTAGGCGTGAGTAGCCACGACATGGCTTTAGCCGTGGTCAGTCTAGTATTGATAGGAGGATTGGTAGCTTTCTTGCGCTTCAACCTCCATCCCGCTTCGATCTTTATGGGAGATACCGGCTCCTTATCCCTGGGGGCGGCACTAGCCGGTTCGGCCCTGATTTCGCACACGGTATTATTGTTGCCTGTGGTGGGTTTGCTCTTTGTCGTGGAAACGCTGTCCGTGATTTTGCAGGTAATCAGCTTTAAGTTGACGGGTCGAAGAATATTTCGCATGAGTCCCCTCCATCACCATTTTGAATTAACGGGATGGACGGAAGAACGGGTGGTGACGGTGTTTTGGGTCGTAGCAATGTGCGGAGCGGCGGTGGCCTGGTGGCTTCGAATTCCCACTCAGATATGAAAAACCCCGAGATTAGCCCGGTGTTCTCTAAGGCGCGTCCCGACTTTGTGCTGGTGATCTTGGTGCTGGTGCTACTCAGTATTGGCACGCTGGTGGTTTTCTCGGCCAGTGCTCCCGGAGCGCTACAAGTCTATGGCTCTCCCTATCATTTTCTGGAACGCCAGCTGATGTGGGCCTTTTTAGGGGTGACGCTGATGGTAGCCACCTCTCGCATTGATTATTGGCGCTATATCCGAGGAATTGTCCCCTTTTTTGGCATTAGTCTCCTTTTGCTGTTGGTGGTGCTGGTGCCCCATATTGGCCGTGAAATTAACGGTTCTCGGCGTTGGTTGGGGGTCGGACCGCTAATTTTGCAGCCTTCGGAGCTCGCTAAGCTGGCGATGGTATTGCTGTTTGCCCGCCTGTTTAGCATTCATCAGGATCGCTTGCACGACTTTTGGAAGGGGGTCGTCCCCCATCTGGCTTTAGCGACGATCGTGTTCGGCTTGGTCATCGCCGAACCGGATCTAGGAACCACCATGGCCCTTGCCGGGACCTTTTTTGTCATGCTCTTTGTGGCTGGCGCCCGTCGTCGTCATTTGCTGGGGTTATTTGCGGCTGGCCTACCCGTACTCGGCGCCGCCATCGTGGCGGCACCCTATCGCCTCCAGCGGGTCACCACCTTTTTGGATCCGTGGAAGGATCCCCTTGGAGCGGGTTTTCACACCATACAGGGGCTCCTCGCCTTAGGCTCGGGGGGCATTTTGGGGGTGGGCCTTGGGGCGTCGCGCCAGGCCCTAGGTTTCTTACCTGAGGCCTATACCGATTTTGCCTTCGCCGTTTTAGGCGAAGAATTGGGGTTAATCGGCACCGTGACCGTGGTGGGCCTCTTCTTGCTCTTAGCTTGGCGGGGATACCGAATTGCAATGCGAGCGCCGGATCTGTTTGGTTCGCTCTTGGCCACAGGGATTACCACCATGCTGGTTCTCCAGGCAGGAATTAATATTGGCGTTGTGACCGATACCTTGCCGGTGACGGGAATTACCTTGCCCTTTATTAGTTACGGGGGTTCCTCCTTGGTATTAAGTTTGGCTGGGATTGGGATTTTACTAAATATCAGCCGGCACGCCGTGTAAGCCGGTGCATACCATGGTTCACAAGCGTGAGGTCGACAGGCGCAAGATGGGAGGGTTGCCGTCACATGCTTGGCAAATTGGTCCGATAAGGGAGCGGTGTTCGTGCGAGTGGTGTTGGCTGGCGGAGGGAGCGGAGGCCACGTTTACCCGGCGCTGGCGATTATTGAGGCACTCGGACGGTGCCAACCCGATGGGGTGGAAGTGTTGTATATAGGAACCCAACACGGGCTTGAAGCAAGGGTCGTGCCAGAACACGGAATTACCTTTGCCCCCATTCAAGCGCGCGGCATCCTGGGGAAAGGGCTGAAGCAAAAGGCGGGAGCCGCCATATTGGCGGTTAGTGGATTTTTTGAGGCGCTCAGGCTTTTGAGGCGATTTCGATGCGATGTGGTCATTGGCACGGGGGGCTATGTCACCGGGCCAGTGGGTCTGGCTGCCGTGGCGTTAGGCGTCCCCTTAATCATCCAAGAACAAAATGTATGGCCGGGAGTGACCAACCGGGTGCTAGCCCGTTTTGCCAAGCTTATTTTCTCGCCCTATGAACAGAGTCGCCCATACTTTCCGCGCGGGGCCAACCTCATGGTGGTGGCTAACCCCGTGTCCGCGCCAATGGGTGAAAGTCGAGAGCAGGCGCGTATGCGGCTAGGCCTCAAGCTCGAGTCTAAACTTTTGATGGTTACCGGAGGTAGTCAAGGCGCGTGGGCTATCAATCGTTGGATTTTGAGCATTCTGCCTGAGATGATTCAACGAGAAGACTTCGGTTTGTTATGGGCTACTGGGCCTCGATATTTTGAACGGATCCAAAATGAGATAGGAGAACGAAAGCTATATTTAGATCCACGTAGGATCCAGGTTCAGGCGTACTTTGATGAAATATCACGGTGTTACCGCGCGAGCGATCTATTCTTAGGGCGCGCTGGGGCGATGACCATTACCGATTGCCTGGCATACGGTCTGCCCATGGTGCTGGTGCCCTCGCCGAACGTGGCCGAAGATCATCAGACGCGAAATGCCCAGGCTTTAGAAGAGGCAGGCGTGGCGCTGATGGTGACCGAAAGCCAGCTCGGCGAAGTCGGTTTGCCGCGAGTGTTTAGGCTCTTGGCTGACGAAGGGGCCCGGATTCCCATGCACGAACGGGCGGAGTCGCTGTTCGATCCCGGGGCGGCAGACAAAATGGCGAGAATGGTGGCTCTCACCTATGAGGCGGTCAGACGGGAAAAAGCCAGAGGGAGAAGGTGACTTCGATCGATTTCGCACCAATTGCCCGCGATCTGCGTAGTCTGAAGTTAGGCGCGGTACTGGATGAAGAACCCTTATCCCGTCATACCTCCTATCGCATTGGCGGACCAGCGCGCGTCTACCTTGAACCGACAACCGAAGACGGCGTCGTGACGTCGCTGGAATGGCTTAAAAATCGGGACATTCCTTACTTCATTCTCGGTCAAGGCACGAACGTGCTCGTCTCCGATCGCGGGGTGCAAGCCGTGGTTATCTCCACATCCAGGGGGTTGAAGGACTGCTCCATTTCCGGAACCACCGTGGAAGCGGGCTCGGGGGTCTTGCTGACCAAGCTTTCACACTTAGCCGAACGCTCGGGGCTGGCTGGGCTGGAATTTGCCATTAGTATCCCAGGCACGTTAGGCGGAGCGTTGGTCATGAACGCGGGGGCCCACGGTTCGGCCATGGTGAAAGTGGTGAAGAGTGTGCGGGTCTGGGATCCGGTTGCCGGGGTGCACCAGATTTCGGCGGATGAAGCCGAGTTTGAATATCGGCAGAGCCGCTTTCAGCGCTATCCATGGATTGCGCTATCCGCTGAAATGGTCTTGGCATTAGGCGACCATGACCACATCCGCCAAACCATGCGCCACTTTATGGCCCAGCGCAAATCGACGCAGCCGGTGGGGGAACCCAACGCTGGAAGCGTGTTTAAGAATCCCACGCCGCTTTACGCTGGCCAATTGATTGAACGGGTTGGGGCTAAGGGATGGCGGATCGGAGACGCTGAGGTCTCTAGTTTACATGCGAACTTCATCACCAATGTAGGCCAGGCAAAGGCCTCGGAAGTCTTACATCTCATGCGCCGCATTCGTTGTGTGGTATATCAGCGCTACCACGTCATCCTGCGACCTGAGGTACGGTGGATCGGGCCAGGAGAAGGGGGAGCCAGGGCAACATGGGAGAATTTGTGGTTCGAGGAGGGCGTCGGCTTGCGGGAGCCGTGCGAATAAACGGTGCGAAGAATGCCGCCCTGCCCATCATGGCCGCGAGCCTCTTAAGCAAGCGGCCGGTTATTGTTCGGGACGTACCCGAAATCCGCGATGTCTCGGTCATGGTCGAGGTTTTGCGGGCGCTAGGGGTTAAGGTGGAACGCGAGGGAAGCACGGTCGTCATTGACGCCGCTCTGATTAAGGAATGTCGCGTGCCGGATGCCCTCATGCAGGAAATGAGGGCATCGGTGTTCGTCATGGGGCCCTTGTTGGCTCGCCTGGGCAGAACGGAAATTGTCCACCCCGGGGGGTGCGCCATCGGGGACCGTCCCATCGATCTTCACCTGAAGGGATTCGAGGCGTTGGGAGCTGAAGTGCGTGATGAGCTGCAAGGGACGGTGGTCTTGGCCAACCGGCTCGTGGGTGCGGAGATTCATTTGGCCTTTCCTTCCGTGGGGGCGACGGAAAACCTCATCATGGCGGCCGCATTGGCTGAGGGAGAAACCAGAATTCGCAACGCCGCGATGGAGCCCGAAGTCGTAGACTTGGCCCAGTTTTTGTCGCGCATGGGCGTGACGGTGCGTGGCGCAGGCACCCCCGAAATTAGGGTGGTAGGCTGCCCCGAGCTGGGGGCGGCGGATCATACGGTGATACCGGACCGGATCGAAACAGCGACCTTTGCCCTGGCCGTGGCCTCTGCCGGTGGCGCGGTTCGACTTCTAAACTGTGTCCCGGACCATCTCCCAGGCCTCTGGCAACAGCTTCGCGATTTGGGTGTAGAGGTGAAATGTGAGGGGGACCAGGTCGCGATTACCGCTGCCCATGCCTATGCACCCCACTCGGTGACGGTGAATACGGGACCCTATCCGGGATTTGCCACGGATATTCAGGCGCAGTTTATGGCGTTTTTGCTCAAAGTTCCGGGCATTCATCTGGTATCCGAACGGGTTTTCGAAAATCGATTGGGCCATGTGACAGAATTCCGACGGCTAGGAGCGCATATTATCGCCGATCAGCGCCTGGCCGTGGTCTATGGAGGACAACATCTCTATGGCGCTAGCGTTAGCGCCAAAGATCTCCGAGCGGGTGCCGCGCTGGTGGTGGCGGGGTTACAGATTGAGGGCTCGACGCGAATTGCCCACCGAGAAATCATTGAACGCGGATACCATGATTTGGATGGCCGTCTACGAAGCCTTGGGGCCGACATTATCTCGGCTTGACCGTCGGCAACATGCAGACGACCCATGGCCAACACCTCCCCTAAGATGAACTGGCATACCCTCGCCCCGCATGGGCTCACGGTCCGCGTGCTCGGTGATGAAACGGCGATGGTATGCCCTGCCTCGAACTCCTGTCACGAAAATGGCCAACCCATCCGGTCCACCGCTTTAGGCCGAGCCAGGGGCATTCAAACCGTCCGCATGGAGCGCGGAGCCGCTTTGGATTAGTACTGGGCAGGGGTCGCGGGTTTTCCTATAATGAGAGTAGCCCCAAAATCGTCGAGACTGACACCAGCGGAGGAAATCGCGGAAGATGGGCGAGCAGGGTAAGCGGATCTTGGCCGTGGTAGCCATGGTTTTGGGGTTTCTCATTACGGAAGAGATTAGCCTGAACAGCCGACTGGCCATGGTGGCTAGTGTCCGCCAAGGTGAGATTCTCTCCCAATTGGCGACTAGGGCGCTTCAACAAAAGAGTGCGCTTCGAAACCAGATAAAAAGCGATCGCTCCCGCCTGGCTGCGTTGGAGGCGACACCGAGGGTTCGCGATCTAGGAGGCGCGCTC
>JAJZZI010000052.1 GCA_021797635.1 Bacillota bacterium
GAGTAAGACTCTGAGCAATTTTTAGGGCTTCTTTCAAGCGATCTCCAGGCCCGCGCACGATAACGGCGTAGGTTTGATGATAGGCCCATCCCACGATTTGCACCTGCCGAGGACCGACCCGCTCGCTACCTCGCCCCCACCGAAGGCTAAGCAGACGTCCCCCGGGGAGAGGCTGGTGGCCGGGCACGCTCGAGATGGTAATGCTCGGACGAATCTCTTTCGTGGCAGCTCGTAGCAATTGAGCCGGTGCCACGGCACCCGAGAGATATCCAGTGATGTCCGATCCCAGAGGGACGTTGAGTTGCCACCCTGTCGAGGTGCGGCCCAGCGTGCCCATCTTGCCATCGATCAAGGACACGCGCCGTGGATAAAAGAGTTTTGGCGTTTGTCCACTTTGAGCCCACCCGTAAGCGACTGGCCCGTTCGGGCCCGGTAAAAAGCCGACGTAGTACCCAACCCGTGTCCGCCACGCCATCACCGGTCTCATGTGGAGGGTAGGCGGGAGCCATCGCGGAAGAAGCACGGGACTTCCGATGAGAAAGGGCGAACGCACGAACATCGGCGAGCTCGCCCACGCGCCGGGGAACACGTAGGGCGGTTGTGGAATCTCTAACATGCAGGTATTGCAGGGCAGCGGAGGCAAATCCGGGACCTTCGGCGGCACCACTGTCCCCACGGGGGGTGTGCTGGTCACCTGAGACAATCGGCGGATAGTGCGTATCCGATAGCGATATCCGTAGGCGTGCGAGTGCCCCCGATTCACGGATCGCGAGAAGGTCGTCGGGTTGAGGGTAAGGGTTAATTGATGGGTGTCAAAGGCAACCTGGAGTGTTTTCGGAATCGCCACCACACGCACTAGGCTCGCGACCATGCGAAGTGCCGTGCGACGGTCCAGCCCGGGGTAGGTCAATTGAACTAGATAGGAGCCCTCTTGGAACCCCACGGTGACAAAGTTTCCCATGGTGCCTCCCGAGACGTACGGGCGGATATGCACCACGAGGCCGTTTTGCAACCGAACCGGGAATCCAATGGGGCGAAACGGAGTTGGCAGTTTCAGCACACGGATGCCAAGGGGAGGGGAGTCTCGACCATCGGTGGAATAGGTCCACGGCGAGGTCAGTGTAGTTGGAACGATTCGAGGAATAAAGGATCTGCGTGTGTTGCTAAGCACGGGCACCGCGCCATCGCTTCCCACGTCGCCAATGCCAATGGAATAGCCCGGGAGGGCAGCAGTTTTACGACTACGCGGCGTGACGGAAATCGTAATGGGCGGAAAGCCTCTCATCTTTTCGGGATCAAAGGTCGCTCCTGCCTTGCCGGAGCGAGGCAGCCACGTGGGCAGAATGACCGGATATCCGGTTTTCAGCAAGCTGGGCAGGGCCCACCAGAAATCTGGATTGGGAATCCCCTTGGGCAAAATCGTCGTTTGGGGTGCGAGCGAGCGAATCGCCGCGCGCATGACACCGTGTGCACCGATGGTCATCGCGGCCATGATGAAGATGACGGCCACCCCTATCCAGCGCCTTGACAACAAGAATCGCATTGGAACAACTCCTTACCTCACGCCATCCTGTAGAAAACTTCCAGGGATGTCGACGTGGCATGCCTGCGTCCCTTGGTGACACTGATTCATAACGCCGAAAAGGTTCAAGAGGGTACCATGGTCGGCGTGGGAAAGATCGGATGAGGCCTTGGGCAAGAAGTCATAATGGCGAAAAGCCTTTTAGCTCCCAGCCACCCCCGACCACAAGTCCTCGACCAAGTGAAAATAGCCTTCCAGGCGCGTTAGATCGGTGATTTGTATGCCGGAGTAATTACGGATGACCGCGTTAGACGCGAAACACTCGCTTCGTTAGGCCGAACCCCACGGTCGGGGGCCAATAAGGCGAGGGCTGAAAGCCAGACTGGTGGGACTAGGCAAAGGCTGTTCGGTTAACGCAATCCCCGCTCCGCACCGGGCCGCCCGTTCCACAAAGCCACTGCACACGGGAAATTCAGGATGAACCCGCAAGACACCCCAATCATGCAGATCGTAAAGCGCGGCATCATCGAGCAAGGCTCGGTAGCCGTAGTGCTGCCCCCATCGTTCCATCCCCCAGTGCACCATCGCCCGAGCCTTGGCAGGAGTCATGCCCTCAATATGAAAAAGCCAGCCGTTCTCCGTGTATTTGTCGAGCGGCGCTAATTGTACGGGCGCTATCTGCTCAATGAGGTGGCCATGGCCGACGTAAGCGGCATGAACGAAGGGCCCGCTGCTCCACGCGATGGCATCATCCAATAAACGACCCCAAATGGGATCGTGCTTACCGGGCAGGCATAGAATCACCATCCCCGCTTCAAGTGAACTAACGGAATAGGCCATTACCGCTCAAACTCCTTTTTGGGTAGGGTGAAGTTGGCGCCACCTACGAAAATCCGGTCCCCTAGGTTGCCCTGGGCGTCGAAAGGAACCCGTTCGTCTTGAAGAAACTCCTATAGGTCCGGCTCGTTGTAGATATTCGGCAGGATCACCATGAAGACGTAATACCAGCCAGTTTTGGTTAGGAATTTTTTATTGGGCAGGTCGACCTTTATGGGAGGAACATCGCGAAACGACCCCCGGCTTGGCTAACCCTCGCTGCTTAACCCCCGTCATCAATCTACATAGGCATGCTTGGAGGTTGCGGCAAGCCACGCGACGTTATTTACGAAGGTCTAGTGTGAACGCTATGGCACCCGCACCTGGGCGCTGTACCACAGCTTATCTCACCATGACGTTGGGTAGACGGGCGTTTCGTCGTAACCGTGGCCGACGGGCCACGCGTGCCCTCCTCAGATCGTCGCAATCGAGAATTTTTGTCTGCCAAAGCGATCCCAGTGAGGGCCGCCGCCTTCCATGGGCTCATCTGGAGCCGCGCTGTGTGTGGGCTAAGGTCGATTGGCTTGGTCGAGCGGTGCGTGTTGGTGGTCTATTCGCCTGCTTGGACGGTGATGTGGTCGTGCATCGATCCCGACGGAAGGTGACTTTGGGAGGGCGATCGTCCGACTTGCCAATAGGGCGATCACTCCCGTGTTCCACGACAACCAGAGCACCACGCCAAGCTCTGGCCACACACCTGGTCGGGTAAATTCCAAGATGAAGGGCGCCCCCAGCCAAGGCAACAAGGCCACGGCCACCCAAAGATCTATTCCACGAATGGTCCACGCCCAGACTAACGCCCCAAAGGCGAGGCCTAGCGCCGTCGCATGAACGATCTGGATAGCCAGATCCCCGTGAGGGTAGGACATCCATCCGCCCGCGTACACGTAGATCGCCGCCCATGCGATGACGACCAACATAACCAAACTCGGGGGACGGCTGACCAAGGGTCCCGAGGACCAACTGCGGGCCAAGATCACGAGTAGGACCGCTTGAGCGCCGAGGCCAAGCATCGGCAACGCCCCTAACAGCGCTCCTGGAATGGTCCACAGCACTCCTGTCGTGCACACTAGAGCCTCTGCCAGAAGTAGGCCCAGAAAGGCTCGAATCCAGGGAACGACGGCAAATGGCAAGTCGTGGCGATCGCGGGCAAGCTCGATGAAAAACCAAGCCAAAACGATCCCCCAGCCAAGGTTAAGAGCCCGGTGCACGTATTCGATGGTGACCGAGGTGTCAACAAAATGAGGCACCAGCGCCCCATGACAAAGCGGCCACTCGGTTCCGCAACCCCGCCCCGAATGGGTACTATGGTCAAGAAAGCCCGAAGCATTCACGAATACCAACCCTATCCAACTCAAAACACCCAGACGCCGCCTTCGAAGAGTCTTTCCCGCTATCAAACGCTGCCTCGGATGGCTAGCCGCCATGGGTGATCCGCCTTCCTTCAATTTACTATTTTCCATTTACCATTCAGTTCGTCTAGCGTGCAAGTATTTCCCATGCGGCGCTCTTGATTTTCTCTTGGGTTCCGATGAAGCATCGCACGACCACAACACGGCGACCACGATCTTTACCCTAGTCCTAATGCGCGGTATCCCATAGAGCCGATCGGCCTAACTGTTTATTCCCGGATTCGCATGGCCTGGACTCCCCGACGGCTTGGAATGGTGACCACGGGTGATTTCCCAAAGTCTCCGTGTCCGGCCGAGCTTTGCGTAAGGACGACTTTGATGGCTGGCACCTTGCGGTCGGTGAGCACCCGCAAGGCGGCAGCATACTGGGGTAGGGGATACTGATGCGTGACCAGGTCTTCGATGGGCAGGTCGGTGGATTCCAGCAAGGACAAGGCCTTCGGAAAGGTTGAGATCCCGGCGCGACTGCGATACCCATATGCTCCTATCCAGCGAATGCCGCGCGCCCAAAGAGGCGTTAAGTCATTTCGCATTGCTCCCGCACCTCCTAGTTGCAACAGTTGCCCGCCTGGCTTAGTTTGGGCAAGGGCTTGGCGCACGGAAGCAGCCGTGCCCACGGCATCGATGACCACATCGTAGCCACCGGGATAGTAGGTCGGGGCGCCAAACTTGCCGCGATAGCTGGGAAGCCCCAAGATCTCGCGGGAACGGGGTCCAAATCCCTTGTCCAGCGAAACCCGATCGGCCCCCAGGCGTTCAGCCCACGCGGCTTGATGGGGGTAACGAGTGACCACATGGAGCTCTTCCGGATCCCAAAGATGGCGGCAAGCAAATGCCGTCAACAGCCCGATGGTGCCCGCGCCAATGACTAACACCGTCGCCAAGGGTCTCTCCTCCACTTGCTCCAGACCCGAAAGCACGGTTGCCAGCGGCTCAGTCAGCACGGCGCGTTCGTCCGTCATGGCATCTGGCACCACCCAGGTCTGAGCCACAGGTGCCCACATGGCGGTAGAAAATCCGCCTGGCCAGCGAGCATGATAGCCGAGCAGCATGCCGGGACCCCCTTCCAGATCCTGGCGCTGACGGCAAAAATGGGGGTTGCCGGCCGCGCAAGCGGGACACCACACCTTGGCCCCGCGGGCACTGCATCCGAGGGTCGGATCGACCACAACCCGGGTTCCCCGTGGTAGTCCCGAGCGAGACTCAGTTACCTGGGCCACGACCTCGTGGCCAAAGACGGCGGGAAAGGAGGCTAAGGGGGCCAGGTAGGCTGAACTTTTGCCGAAAAACACGGCCGTGTCCGATCCGCAGATCCCCGCCACCCTGGGCTTGAGGCTGACCCAATCGGCTCGGCTGACGACCTCCTGGGGCGTTTCGAGAATCTGCTTCCAGCGAAATCTCCCGGCCATTCTCGGCCACGGCCCCGCCCATCTCGGCCTCATGCGCATCAAGGCGATGCGCAGTACACTCGGCTCAAAAAACAGTCCTTGGTAGGAATCCAATCGGGTGTCGCCGCCTTTCGGACCAAAGTCCTCGCCATCTTTGCTATTGGACACCTTCCACCGCGTACAGGCACCCTGGATCAGAAGCAAACACGTCTTGGGTCACGGCGTAGGCGCGAGCCCGCGATCCTCCGCACAGGAGAGTCCAAGCACACCGCCCACATGGGCCTTTAAGCAGACTGGCATCTCTCAAATCGGCCATCAGAGGTGCCTCTCGATAGATGGCCTGAAATCCAAGACGCCGTACATTGCCTGCCTTAAGTGGAAGGTAACCGCTAGGGTACACGAAGCCTTGATGGTCGATGAAAGCAAATCCACGACCCTCCCGCAACGGCGGACGCCGGCTCGTTGGCGAGGTGCCATCCAAGACTCTACGATATTGTGGCGCTCCCACCACGGTTACCCGAAAGGCCACCGTCTGGGAATATTCGGCGATCCATCGAAGGATGTCCTCGATCTGCGGTGCCGTAAGCGCCTCACCCAAGCCCGCGCGGCCCGTCGGCACGACCACAAAGATCTCCCAACTCGACACCCCTAATGCTTTCACTAATCGGCCGATTGCGGGCAATTCCTCTTTGGTATAGGTCCCCACGGAGGTGTTGACTTGTAGGCGCATACCTTGGGACACGACGGCGCGAGCCATCTCCATGGTCTTGATAAATGTCCCTGGGCTTTGGCGAAAGCCATCATGGCTCTTTGGAGTGGCCCCATCCAAACTGAGCGCAACACTCCCCACTTTGAGATCTCGCCATGTTTTCAGAACGTCTAAGGTCAGCCGAGGGGTCACACTCGGAGCCATGGCGGTGCGGAGCTCGCGTATGGCCGCCGCCTCTAAAATTTCGGGCAAGTCTTCCCGTTCCAATGGGTCGCCCCCGGTAAAGACAAGCACGGGGGGCCCGTCATACGAAGCCAAATCGTCAAGCACCGGCCCCATTTCCGTGAGTGAGAGCTCCAAGCGGTCACGCTGACGCACCGCTTTGGCGCGACAGTGACGACAATGCAGGGCGCAAGCCCTAGTCAACTCCCAAGTGACGACATGCGGGCTTATGGATGCTGCAGGTTGCATGACTTTGATACCTCCCAAACCCTTCGAGTTTCCCCCGGCCATCCTCCTACCAGGGAAAGGATGCTAGCCCTTCTGCAAACATTGTCGGAAATCGCCCCGGGCCCTCATATCATGCCATTTGTGGGAGAATTCTCCTGCCTTGGGATGTGATCGTTTAAGGCTAATGGCGAGGATTGGCCAGTTCATAGCGAGTAAAATGGGAAGCCGCTTCGGCCCGTCTAGCATATCCAAGCTTATCAAGAATGCGGCTGACATAGTTCTTTACCGTTTTTTCGCTGAGATACAGCGCATCGCCGATTTGGCGGTTCGTCATCCCCTTGGCCACCAGCACCAGCACCCGCCGTTCCGAAGGCGTCAGGCTGTCCACGGGATCGCCAGCGTCCAGGGTGGGGCTTCCTCGCAGCACCCGGTCAAAGCCACCCATGGCCACCATCAATCCGCCCATCTTGGCCGTTCGGATTCCCTCGACAATCGACT
Source organism: Bacillota bacterium (assembly GCA_021797635.1). Lineage (GTDB taxonomy): Bacteria > Bacillota > Sulfobacillia > Sulfobacillales > Sulfobacillaceae > JAJZZI01. The sequence continues at coordinate 6,856 of JAJZZI010000052.1, forward strand.
CTGCCCTGGCATCGACCGGCAAGCAGGCAGATACCCCTGCCTGCAGGGCCTCTTGTAACTCTTGTTGAGTCCAGTGGAATGCCAACATAATCACATGCACCACGGCTCGAGTCCGAAGCTGCTGCCATAGGGCAATCCCTGAGATATCCGGCAACGTATCGGCCATCACGACCACATCGGCATTCCCTGGGATTTGACGCACGGCCTCCTCTCCGGTGAGGCATTCGCGGGTTAGGACCAGGCCGGGTTCACGTTCGATCACAGAGCGAAGCCCCAGGCGCACCAGATCCTGGCCGTCCACCACCCCCACCCTCACTCGGCTCGGCATCTGCATCTGCATCTGCATCCCCATCGTTATCCCGTCCTCCCGCTCCATCTAAGTCCACATGGCCAAGAAGGGTGGCGACACCCCTCGTTCCTTCGTTCCATCCCTTGAGTCCAAACAGCAGCAAATGCCCTAATACTTCCCCCATTTCCCGTGGACTGAGTGGCCCTTGAGGGTCGTACCAGAGATAGACCCAGTTGGCCACCGAGAGCACGATCAGGCGTGCATAGCGAAGGGAAATCGGGGCAAAAAGACCTTCGTCCACTCCACTTTGAAGAATCTCTGTCCACATCGCTTCATAACGGTCACGCTGCTGTTGAATCAGTTCACGCCGCGTGTGGCTTAACAGCAGCCACTCATGCAGAAACACCCGCGAGGTTTCAAGATGGGTAGCCACCACATTGATGTGAGCGGTTAAGCCAGCCACCAGCTTTTCTTCAGCGCTACCTGATCCCTCTACAATCGGAGCCAAGGCGTCGATAAAGGCGGCGGCCCCGGCCATCACCACCTCGAAGAGCAGATCTTCCTTACTGTCAATGTGAGCATACAGGCTGCCTGAACGAATCCCACGTGCACTCGCGATGTCGCGAATGCTGGTACCGTAAAAGCCCTTTTGGCTAAACAGTTCTCCGGCTGCCCGCACTAATTCGGCTCGGGAGTTTTGCACCCATTTCACCCGCTTTCAACAAGCGATCGCTCGCTTTTTCC
>JAJZZI010000014.1 GCA_021797635.1 Bacillota bacterium
CCACGGGTTGGGTTGGATGATGCGCTCGGCCAAGTAGGGTCCCGAATCCGAGCATGCAGGCGCATCGCGGTCTTGGGCGCGTCGAATGGAAGCTTAGGGACGCAACCGAGGGAGCTGAATCCCAAGCAAGTTTCGCCGGTGAGGTCCGTCTACCACGCTCTTCTCCCGGTTAACCGGGGGTTTCAGGATCCGTTCCAGAAACTCGCTCCGGGAGGCCATGATGCCTTTTCAGCCGCGGCGGCACTTTACATAGACAGAGCCATCGTTCGAATAGCGAACGATGGCTCTGTCTATGCTTCTTGGTCCGTTCTCGAAAAGCTATGAGCCAAAAATGGGCTCCATGGCCCACCCGCTTGGGTGACTTCCGGATTACGACGAGCGATCGACGGTCGCTTCGTTCCGCCACCCTTGACTTACCTCACCAAGGCAGCTGGGCTGTAGCCGTTTACCGCAGAGCCCGCCCCGTGGCTACAGGCCATGCTTACGAGCGGTTCCAGGTTGCTCCACCGTTGGTGCTGGTGAATTGGACGGCCTTGCCCGAGTATAGGGTAGCCTTCAGGGTCAGCCGACCGCCAGCGTAGCGTGTGATCTGTGGCGCCTTCCCGTTATTAGGTTGACCAGGGGTAGCGAGCTGACTTTCCGTCCATGAGGTTCCCCCATCGGTCGTTCGGTACACGAAAAGGCCGGCCGATGCATAGGAGGGCATGGCGATCAGGCCGTCCTTAGCGTTCCAGAAGAGCATCGCAGGCGTTCCCACGCTATCGGGAAAGGGCTTGAACGGAGCCGACCACGTGGTCTCAGCCTCGATTCTCCAGGTCTTGCCGCTGTTTTGAGTGTGAAAGAGGAACCAGCCCTCTTGCGCGGTCGCTGGCGGTCCGCCCGCCAAAAGCCAGCCACTGCCTTGCCCTGCCTGGGCAGAGGCCAACGGAAGGCCGACGCCGGGATTAGCCTTGGCCAACAAGAGATGCACGGCCTCTTTTATCGTGGCCGGTTCAGGCACTTTCAGCGATCGCTGGATGGTGTTCACGGTGGAAGCATCCTGGCTTGGCACCTGAAGGGTCACCACATCCTCCACGCCCGAGGCCGTGAGATCCGTCATCTGAAATTGGATCACGCCGCTTACCGTGGTGCGGCTCTCGGTAAAGTATGGACGAGCATTCCAAGCGTTTTGAGTCAAGCCCGAAGGTTTGGGCAACTGTGGGAGCAGCTGATAGATATTGGAACCTTTTAAGCCGAGCTGACGCAGGGTGATCCGTCCCCCATTGGCTGAGGTGGCAGTGACCGACTGCGAAGCGAGCGGTTCGGCCTTCACCGGCTGCCGTGTCCAACCGGACGGGAGCATCAGGCGCATTTGACCCAACTGAAGCGGCATCGCCGGCCCGCCGGTACGGATCACGCTTTTCGCTTTACTGAACGCTCGCCACGACATCGCCATTCTTCCCGTGGCCACGGAATTTCGCGTCGATGCGTGACCGTTCTGCACCCAAGCCAAGGTCCGCCCGCGGGCCCAATCGATGGCCGTCACCGCTTGAGTGCCTTGGCCGGTAAGGTCCACGGCATAAACACCGGGAAACGGTGGCAAAAACGCGGCATGCAAAAGGCGCACCACGGAGCGCGCCGCACGCGTCAGCTCAACGGGATTGGTTCCGCCAACTTGAATCGTCCAGTCGCCCTCACTCCACTCTAAAAGCGTCTTACCGGCCACCCGATAGCGTATGGCCCGGATGCCCTCGCCCAAGGCGAGCGATCCCGACGCAGGCGCCGCTCCCGTAACCCACATGGGGTTCCGTCGGATAAGTGGCGTCAAATATCCCGGTGATCCGGGGCGCGCCAGCGGCGCAGCTAATCGAAGTTCTCCAAAACTTGCGCTGCCTCGTACAAGCCTATTTCCCAAGATTGCGCCAGCGTTCAAGGGCAGAGCCACCCGGGTGTCCCATAAATCCACGCGGTACGAGCTCGGTTGAGCGCTCGCCGTTGCCGAGAGATATCCGTGTTGCCACTGCGGCAGCTGAGTCGGCGCGTTTAAAGCGAGGGCAGTCCGTCCACTGACGTAGTCCATCGCCTGAACCACGGTGGAATTGAACGTCGTAGGCAATGACGTTGCTGCAAAGCCCATGCCCGGCGCCATCAGGGCCGCCGAGGACCCAAGGATTCCCAACCAATACGTCCGTCTGTTCATGATGAACCCTCCAAAAGAAAAAGTTAGATGAAAGCCGTCCCCTATATAACGCCAACCGACTCAGTCTGGTTACACCTTCGAAAAAAGCCTTCCCCTCACGATGGCGAAAAAGGCAAGACACACTGCCTGCCACCACCATATCCATGGCCAGGAGTGTGTCTTTGGGGTTCATCACGCCTAGTGGCTAGCTCGCCGAAGACGAGCCCTTGACGTCCGCCTTAAGCTTAGCCAACTCTTCTTTTAGGCTGTCACTCGTCTTGGCCGCCTCTAACTGTTGGCGGATGGAGTCGCCGCCATCTCCAATCGCCGCCATCGAACCGCTCTCGTCGAGCTCGTCGATGGCCGAAGCCCTAGCCTGCATCTGTTGAATCTTATCTTGTGCACGGTCTAAGGAACCGCTGATGTCTTCGGCATGCTGATTGATGCCATGCATGGCCTCACCAATCGAGACCGATGCTTTGGCCGCCGAATACTCCGCCTTCATCACTTCTTTTTGACTGCGGAAGGACTCGATTTTCGCCTCTAGCTGCTTTTGCGCCTGGTTCAACTTTTCCTCTTCGGCGGCCGTTTCCTGCACATGCGTGCCTAAATCGTCGATCTGCTGCGTCAGCGCAGCCTTAAGCGCCAGTGCCTGCGTGGCTAGATCGTCACGGCCGCTTGCCACCGCGGCCCGCGCGTCCTCCGCATAATCCGCTTGCTTCTTCTGGAGTGTGGCCAACTGCATCTGCAGCTGTTTTTTGGCTGTCGCCACCTCTAACACGTGTCGCTTGGTCTCTTGCAAAGCCTCTTGCATTCTCGCGTAGGAATAGTCGATGGTCTCCGTTGGATTCTCCATTTTATCTAAGGCCGAGTTTGCCTTAGATCCCAAAATCGTCTTCACCCGGTCCATCAGACCCGCCATGTCAACGCCCCCTTGATTAGTTTCATCGGTGATTGCCCTCCTATCATACCTCTCTCTCGGGCAATCCACGACGATTCGCGGGGGCGTCGGACTTACAATCGGGCTGGCGCTGACCGGGAGCCAAGCACGGGACTCGGTTCCCCCATCTTCTGCCGCATCCACGGGGAAAAGTCCACATCAGGAAGGAGTTGCCGCAATCGTTCGATATCGCCTCGATAGTACTCGTCCAGATAGGCTCGATCGTCCTCACTCATCGATATCTTACCCAAGTTTAAATGGTCCACCGACTGTCGCAGGCGAGACCTCCATCCTGCCGGCAACCTTCGCCGCATCCAGGTAAGAAACCCACTTTGCCGGTTGAGCCAACGATGGAGCCAGCGCAGCCGAGGCACACCACCCACATTCACCTGGCTGAAGAAGGGCTGGAACTCGTCGCTCGCCCCCACGAACCGGCAGATTTGACGAAAGGTGGTCTCGGGATGATTCTTGAGATTTTCAAAAAGCCATACGCCCACGTTTTCTCGTCCGAAAGCGGATAAATAGGCCTCGACCGCATCGGCATAGAGTCCACGACGCTTGTGTGCCCATATCCTTCGCCAACCCTTGGCCAGGCGCTCTTCCTCGGCGTCCAACGATTCCCGAAAGCTTAGGCTCTCCCTGCCATCGCGCACCAGATGCACATATTCAGAAAACGCGCGACGCGTGGGATGGCGCAACAAAATCACAATTTTGACGCCAGGCACCGCTTCACGCATCCTCTGGATGGCGGGTTGGTATAAGTCAAGATACGACGGCGAGGCTTCGCCGCGTACGGCAAACTGACTACCGGCGGAAAACAGATCTAAGTAATCCTGCCACTCGGTGACGATGGGTTGATTAAAGCGATCGTCGCCCGGGCCCGAATAGGTGGGCTTGAGCCCGGAGAAAAAGTGCGGTTCTTTGACGGGAGACATGTAGACTCCCGGATGCTGATCAAACCAGTGGTAGAGGGCGGTAGTCCCCGATTTGGCTGCACCTACCACAATAAAGGTTGGCAGAACTTCCATAGAGCGCGACATCCGCCGCCCCCCTTTCCAAAATCCAATGCGTCTACCGAGGCAACCCGAACAGCGGGGTAGCCCCCACATAGCCTTGGTGCGCCGTGTTGCCGGATAGCGACAACGTATGATTATAGATCACCGGTCCATAGGTGTTGACGAAGTGCGCAACGAATTCTTTGGCCATGATGTGGCCCTTCATGGATATGGCCACTAACATCCCCGTCTTCGTCAAGGCATACACGCGGTGATCGACCACGGCCACTGGCCTCGTCACGGGTGAGCCCGTGGGCACCGACCAAATCACGTGGCCGGTCTCAAGAGAAAGGCAAACCACCCGGCCATTGATGGCGTTTCCAGCATAGATGCGCTGACCCACGACTACCGGCGTTCCTGTAGCCTTAAAGGGCGGGGCCGCCCCACGGGCAACCACCGTCGACCACACCATGGCGCCCGTGGTCGGATTCAAGGCATAAATCATGGCCTCATGCTGCTTCGAACTAGAGGACAGATGCTCGGGGCCTGCCATCGCAGCACTGATCAGACGACTCTTACTTACGGCAATGGGGGTATCGTCTACGCCTTGCAGGGCGCCTGTAATCGGTCGCTGCCAGGCCACTCGGTGTGTCTTCAGGTCTACCGCGACCACACCTAAGGGGCCTGCTCCGCCCATATAGGCCATGTGGTTCATAATACGCGGGCTGGATCGACTGACGTAATGGCCGATATTCACCGACCACTGCGCCCTGCCCGTGCTCAGGCTAAGCGCGTACAGGCGACGACTGCCACTGGCCAGATAGACGGTGTTGCCCACCACCGTGGGTGGTGCCTGGTCCGCGCCTTGGGTCTTAAAACTCCAAAGCGCCTGCCCATTGGTGGCGTTAAAGGCGTAGAGGCCGCTCGGGCCGACCCCTCGAACCATCCCTGGGGTCGTGGCCGGGCTAAGCGACGGTTGCGCGAAGGCCGCATTACCCACGCCCACCAACAAGATATTGTCGGCTACAATCGGTTGCGCAAACACACTGTTGGGCAAACTCTCGGTCCAAATCAGCGCCCCGTCTGCTGGATTGATGGCCCACACATAACCTGGATGGGCTTCACGGCGAGGCCCGGACACGAACCCGCCAGCAACATAGAGATCTTGCCCCGCCATTACGGGGGCGCTATTGACCAAGGCAGGCACGTTGACCAAATATTTGGGACCGTCACTCAGGGCAACCCGGCCCACGACCGGATTGTTATCCTGGCTGTTGTAATCTATCGGCCAAGACGCCGTAACGGGACCTGGATTTTGCGCTACATCGACATACGTGTCTACTACCGTAGCAGCGGGGCTGGTCTGCCCGGCTGCCCCTGAAACCGCTCCGGACGCTAGTCCCAGTGCGGCCAGCAAGCCCACCCATTTACAGCCCAGACGGGACCCCTCCTAGAGAAAAGCCTAATATTATTACAATACGGGATTTCTCAGAGAATGCTCCTGAACTGTTGCTGAATGTTAATTCCCAAGATCTTGGCAGATAAAAATCCTGCTTAGCGAAAAGCGCGCCGAAAATCGTTAAGGCTTGCCCTCTGAAGGCAGGTCGAGCACCTCTTCATCTTGATGGTATAAATCTTCATGCTCCCTAAGCTGCTTTAAAACCTCGGGCCGCAGCAAGTGGGCCAAGCGTTCTGGCTCATTTCTCAAGGAATGGCGCATCAAGGTTCCGCTGAACCGCACCTTTTCCGACTCATGCGGGCAGGTGCGGTCACCGACGACCGAACCACACCGACGACAATACACAAAGGCGCCTAGCCGGATAGGCTCGATGCCTAAATCGGGATATTGATCGAAGATTCGGTGAGCCGCATAGGGATCATAATAATCGCCCACCCCGGCATGGTCGCGGCCCACAATGAAATGCGTGCAACCAAGGTTCTTTCGCATAATCGCGTGGTGAATGGCCTCTTTAGGCCCAGCGTAACGCATCTCGTACCAGAGGGTGCCCAGGCCCACCATCTCCGGTGGATAGTAGTAGCGGATAAACGTTTGATAGCTGTCCACAATCACGTCATCACGAAAATCGCCGGGTTTCTTTTTGCCGAGCACGGGATTCAAAAAGAGGCCGTCGACCAGGTTCAAGGCCGTGCGTTGGGCAAATTCGTGACCGATGTGCGGCACGTTTCGGGTTTGAAAGGCCGCTATCCGCTGCCAGCCCCGTTGAGCAAAAAGTGCTCGTGCGGTCTCCGGCGTCATTCGAAGCGGCAGTTGACGTACATGAACCGCTTCGACCGGTCCTGCCAAATATTCCCCGCTTTGGCGATGAACCATGGACACGCCTGGATGCCCGGGCGAGTCGGTCCCGTAGAGCGAGCGAGCAAGGCGCGTCCAATCCAGATGAAACACCTCTTCCACCTGCATCCAACCCACCACTTGCTCGCCGAGAACCAGGGCGACGCGATCGCCCACGTGGTATTGCCCTACCGTTTGCGCTTCAACGTCTAGCAAAATGGGCACCGTCCAGGCTAGACCGCTGGTCAATCGGCCCCGTTCCAACACGGATAATGCATCCGCTCGACCCATAAAGCCGACCAAAGGGCTTAAAACCCCAAGCGCAATGTTCTCCAAGTCGGATGCCGCCATGGTCGAAATTTGGACTCGAGGCCACCTATGGTCGACGTGCGACAGGGATCCCAGGCGATGGACCAGCGCTCCTCCATGCGGTTGATTGGCCATTCGTTCATCACTCCTTACTCGACGGTGGTCAAAATGGGTATGCGGTGGACCGCTCATCCCCGAGGTCCAGGATCCCCAACCTTGATCAGATACTCTTCGACGGACATCCCACTGGACGCTGCTTGCGCCTGCATCCGCGCCAAGACCTCGCCGCTCATGTTGAGGTGCACTTCAGGGGTCAGCGGCTCCGACCAAATCCCGCGCAGCTGACAGTGACCAACAATGGCGTCCAGTGCCTGTTCAATCGAGGTTTGGCTGGTATCGATGGTGAGGTCGGCATCCCGGGGCTCCTCAAATGCGTCCGAAATGCCCGTGAAGGTGTTCAATGATCCGGAAAGCGCACGCTGGTACAAGCCCTTGGGATCGCGGCGCACACACTCTTCCACGGGACATTTCACATAAATCAAAACTGCGTCGGGCAATATGTGGCGAAAGATTTCCCGCATTTTCGCATAAGGAGTGATAAAGGCGGCCAATACGGTGGTATGATCTGCCAAGAGGCTGGCCACATGCGCCGCCCGCCGAATATTTTCCTCGCGATCGCTTTCACTGTATCCTAGTCCCTGGTTGAGTCCCTGACGCAGTTCATCAGCGTCTAGACGCGTAACGGGCCAACCCAAAGCGGCCAGGCGATCCTCCAAATTCGCGCTCAGCGTGGACTTGCCTGCGGCCGAAAGTCCCATAAACCATAGCACCGGATACTTCGTTGCCATTCACTGTCCTCCCCAAAAAGATGTTGCCCGGCAACCATCCCCGACTCGCCAAGCCGTCTACTCAAGGCGATCCGAGCTTTCGCGGCCGAAAACACTGCCGACAATCCAGCCCTCAGCATACCAATGTTAGACGAGTTTTCTCGTCCGTTTCAGCAA
>JAJZZI010000151.1 GCA_021797635.1 Bacillota bacterium
CAACAGTTGGCGAAGATGCTCGCTGAGCCCCTGCCTTTTGACTTTCGTCCGAGCGAGGATATGTTGACCGTGTGGCGAGAGCTTCAGCCGCCGTGGACGGACTGGGACTTTGTCACCAGGTATTGCCGGCAACTAGCCGGCAGGCTTTTGCGGAGCATCCTCGAGTAAGCGAGTAGGAGGGATATCGCCATGGAGCATCGTAATGTAGTGCCCGAACTCTCACCCAACACGGCCGTGGTAGCCGATATTTTAGATCGTGGCACCTTATCCGACTGGCGAAGGCTGGCACGCGAAGTTCGAAACCAGCCCGAGGGGCCATATGCGCGCGCGGTAAGACGGGTGGTGGAAGGAACCCACTTCTTTGGCACGACGATTTTGTGGAAGGACTTTTTGGACTGGTGTCAGCTACAACCGCACGCGATGCCGCCGTCTGAATAGAACGCTTGAACATGGCCTGGTTGGGGCGTGCCCTTGAGATTAGATTCCCGTGTAAGAGCCGTAGGCGGCGTTTTGAGGGTATCCCCGCGCTTCCCAGTAGCCTACGCTGGTATTGGGGGCTACCCGGATGCGCACCAGCCACTTGATCGATTTGTAGCCATACATCTCGGGCACTAAAAGTCTTAGAGGATAGCCTTGGGAGACGGCCAAGGGCTTGTCATCAAAGGCATAGGCTAAAAGCGGGCGCGTCTTGATCAACTCATCGCGACTGAGGTTTTCCGTATAGACTCCGTCTCCAGAATAAAAGGTGAGCCAATCTTGCCCCGCCTTTCCCGTAAAGCCATACTTTTGCAACCACGATATCAAATCAATTCCACGGACGCTCACGTGCGGGACGACCCAGCCGGTGACACACTGAAAGTTGATGATCTTGATTTGAGAAGGTTCCGCGGCAAGCTCGGCAAAGGAAAAGGATTTAGTGCTGCCCAAGCCTTCCAGGGTTAGACGGTAGGTGGCGCGGTCAATACTGGGATAGGTTCCAGTCACCGTGTAGGGGATGAATCCCGGCAGGGCTCCCGCTTCAGAGGTGGGCGTGAAAGAAGGCATCAGCCGTCCTCCCACCATCTTCAGCAAAGTGGGAAGAGCCGAAGCGGCGGGGATGGCGGCCGCCCCGGCCAGCGCCCAGCGCAGAAATCGACGGCGGCTCATGCGGATGCCGAAGCCAGTCTCGGGTGCGGGCTTTCGGACTTTACGGAAGGGAATTCGCGTAATCAAATGCCAAAGCGCCCAAATGATGAAGCCCAAGGAGGCCATACCATGACCTACCGTTGCGATGGATCGCGTCCAGGATGGACCTACCAGGAGGCCTGCCCCGGTGACGACTAAAGAGATTAACCAGAAGTAGCCCCAGCGGGCATAGGTGGGACGGTAGGGGCCGGGAGCCATGGGAAAAAAGCGTGCCCCCCAGCCGATTAAGGCGATGCCGTAGAGGATGCCGCCAAACTCGTGGACCGCTTGCACGGCAGGAAAGAGCGAGCCCAGTTGGCTGCGCCAACTGGCCAAAAAGAGACCGAGGCCCGTGAACACTAAAAGGCCGATGATGATGACGTGGCGCCAATGCAGCCATCGAAAGCGCATCCCACATCTCCTTTCGGGAGATTGCTTTTCGTGGGAACCTCAACAGTTAAAATACGTCCTCTTGACGCAGCCATGAGAGACGTCGACTGGAAAACGCTTCGCAGGCGCCAAGCGTTTTCAAATAATGCTCCAACATTCATCGAAAGAATTGAAAGAAGATCACGTAATGCCTCTAGCATAGCACAATCGTTGGATCGTGGAGCATTTAGAGCGTTGCGGTGTCCTTACGAACCCTCCCGACGCCAGCGGTCGGGATCCGTGGCGCCCAAGGTCAGCGAAAGGCTTGAAGCCTTTTCGCGCAACACGGTGGCGATTTGTTCGCGCAAGCGGTCATCAAAACGCGAGGCCGAGAGGGAGATGCTAAGGGCGGCAACGGCTTGATGATCCGTGCCTAAAAGGGGCACGGCAAGGCAACGCGTGTCGGGGGAATACTCGCCCAAATCTGAAGCGTAGCCGTCTTTTCGAGCTTGGTTGAGCTTTTGACGCAGCTCTTGGATCGAGGTGATGGTCATCGGACTGTAGGCAGTGAAGACTTTAGGGCAATGGAGGGCCAGCTCGTCATCGGTTAGGGCGGCCAGCAGGGCCTGGCCGATTCCCGTAGCATAGGCGGGCAGCTGGCTGCCCACGGATGAGGCCAACTGCAAAGGACGCCTGGAGGCCACCTTGGCCAGGTAGACGACCATAACGCCTTCGAGCACGGCGAGCTGCGTGGTTTCGTTGAGCTGATCGCGGATGGCTACCATGTAGGGCCAGGCCGCCGGGGCAATTTGAAACTGGTGGGTATAGGCGGAGGCCAAGGCAAAGAGACGGCTACCTAAGCCATAGCGCTTGCTGAGCGGGTCATAGCGCACCAACTGCTCATGGACCAGCGTGGTCAAAAGCGCGTGCAAGCTGCTTTTAGGAAAGGAGCTGGCCTCCAAGATCTCCGTATAGGCGAGTCCCGGGGGGTGGCGAGAAATCAGTTCCAACAGCTCGGCCACCCGGGTAGCTGACTTGACTAGCGGCACTTGACACCTCCCCATCGACCGCAATGCGTTTAGCGTAGCATAAGTGCGCAAAAGATTTTCCTAAAGCAGGAGAAAACCCAAGCGATCCCGAATCACGAGACTAAGAACTTGAGTTCACATTAACGAAAAGAATCGAGGCATTTCCATGTATCAGGTGTGGGTGGAACAAGTAGCTAGTCTGGGCAAGGTGCCTGGACCGGAAGTGTTCTGGATGGATCGCTTTGGCGAATGGTTGGATCTGTCGATTCATGTGCTAGTCATCCAGGGACAGGGGCGAACCGTGCTGGTGAATACGGGCCCCCCGTTGGACTATCTGGATCATATGAATGCCGTGTGGCGCGAGGAACTGGGCGAAATGACCCAAATGACGGTTTCCTCCGACCAGCACATCGATGCCGTCTTAGCCCGGCATCAAATTTCCGCCGATGACGTGGATATGGTGGTGCTGACCCCTCTTCAAGCTTATGCCGTAGGCAACATCGCCCGCTTTCAGCGGGCTGAGATTTGTGTCTCGCGGACTGGCTGGATAGACTTGTTTGCCCCCAAATTCTTCGATGCCCGGCGGCACATGGCGGTGCCTGACGAGCAGTTAAAATACTTGCTCTTTGACGCCTGGCCGGCGGGTCGGGTGCGCTTGCTGGAGGATGAAGAGGAACTGGCCCCAGGCATCATGACCTGGTGGGCGGGCACGCACCACCGCAGTTCTCTGGCCGTCACCATCGAGAGTGCGCGCGGCCGCATTGGCTTCAGCGATGTCGTGTTTTATTACGAAAACTTAGAAGAAGATCGCCCGCTTGGCATCCAAGAAAGCATGGAGGAGTGCAAGATGGCCTATCAGCGCCTTCGCCGCACCACCGACTGTTTCGTTTCGCCGTATGATCCGAGAACCTTGGCTCGGTTTCCCCAAGGTCGGGTGAGCGTTTCTCGCAGTGAGATCTAGATGGGAGTGAGCATCATGAAGACATTAACGTGGACGGCGCCTCATGAAATGAGCATCCTGGACGCCAAGCGGCCTACCTTGCCGCCAGGGTGGGCGTTACTACGGGTGCAGGCGGCAGGCATCTGTGGATCGGAAATCTCGGGATATCTAGGCCAAAATGAGCTGCGCGTGCCCCCATTGGTGATGGGCCACGAATTTACCGGGGTGATTGAAGAAGTGCATCAAGGAGCCGTGGGTCTGACCCAGGGCGATCTGGTTACGGCCAATCCCCTGGTCAGTTGCGGTACTTGTCGCCACTGTCGGGCAGGGGATCGTCAACGATGCCCCGAACGGCAGATCATCGGTATCAATTTCCCTGGAGCCTACGCAGAGTACGTAGCCGTACCGCTTGCCCAGTGCTATGCCGTTGACGATGCCATTTCGGGAGCGATGATTGAACCGCTAGCCTGTGCCCTGCGCGCGGTCAACCAGGCCGGGGTCCAGTTTGGGGATCAGGCGGTGGTGGTCGGAGCGGGCATCATCGGCCTCATGGCGGCCAAGATCCTAAGCTTGGCCGGCGCCTCGCGGGTGATTGTCGCCGATCCCAATGTGTCCCGCCGCGATGCAGCGGAACCGTTTGGGGCCACCGAAACGGTGTCTAGTATTGAGGGATTAAACGACATCGACGTCGTCATTGATGCGGTCGGACTGGATCAGACCCGAAGAGCTGGACTTCAGATATTGGCCCGAGGCGGCCGCTCGGTCTGGATCGGACTTCATCAAAATGATACGACCTTGCCGGGTAACGCGCTGGTTCGCGACGAAGTGATGATTCACGGCAGTTTCTGCTACCGTGACGAAGAATTTTCACGGGCCGTGGCGTTGATGAATAGCGGCAAGGCGCTTCCCGAGGATCGGGATTGGCTTGATGTACGTCCTTTGGAACAGGGCAACGCGGCCTTTGCTGAGCAGGCTTCGCCATCGGCACCCTTTGCCAAGATCATTCTTACCGTCTGACTGAAGGCACAAATCGGCAGGTAGCGAAAGGAAGGATGGCCATGACGCTTCAAGGCAAGGTGGCGCTGGTGACGGGAGCCTCTCGTGGCATTGGCCGGGGCATTGCCCTGCGCTTGGCGGCGGACGGGGCTCGGGTGGTGGTCAACCATCCTGGAGAGGAAGCGTTAGCCCAGGCGGCGGTCGAGGAAATCAAGGAGAGGGGCGGCTCGGCGCTTGCGCTTGAGGCCGACGTCTCCCAGGCGGACCAAGTCGAAGCCATGTTCGAGAGCACGGTCAAAGCATTCGGTGGCCTCGATATCTTGGTGAATAACGCGGGAATCTGCCCATTTGTCGAGTGGTTTGACATGACCGAAGAAATATTTGAGCGAGTTCACCAGGTGAACCTCAAAGGGGCATTTTTATGTTCTCACCAGGCCTCGCGAATCATGCGTGATCAGGGCCGAGGAGGCCGCATCATTAGCCTAAGCTCCATTTCGGCCCTGGTCGGAGGAAGTTTTCAAACGCATTATACGCCCACCAAGGCGGGCATTCGGTCACTGATGCAGTCTTTGGCCATTGTGCTCGGTCCCTACGGGATTACCTGTAATTCCATCTTGCCAGGGACCATCTTGACGGAGATTAATCGTGAACACTATCAAGATCCCGTGGTGTTCGCTCGCGATAGCGGGCGGGTACCCTTGGGACGGTTGGGCCAACCTGAAGACATCGCGGGAGTGGCGGCGTTTTTGGCCTCTGACGACGCCCGCTATGTCAATGGGGCAGACATTTTGGTTGACGGCGGCTTATTCGTCAACTTGCAGTAGCCAGAGGGCAATAGGGAGGGATCCAAGTGGCAGAGCGGCAGAAGATTCGAGCGGTACGGGTGCACGTGGTGCGTCAGGGGGGCGGAGACTATCACGACCAGGGTCAAGAACACTGGATAGTGGGCGAAATCGCCACGCCGATGTCGGTCTACCCCCAATACCGAGCGACCCGATCCTCATGGGGGCTCAACGTGTTAGGGACCGTGGTGGTCGAAATTGAATCGAGCGATGGCACCGTGGGGTTTGGCGTCACCACCGGCGGTCCGCCGGCCGCCTGGATTATCGAACATCATTTGGCCAGATTCTTGATTGGCCAACGGGCCAGCGACGTGGAATTGATGTGGGATCAGATGTACCGGGCGACCCTGTACTACGGCCGTAAAGGCTTGGTGTTAAACGCCATATCGGCGGTGGACTTGGCGCTCTGGGATTTGCTGGGCCATCTCCGCCAAGAGCCGGTGTTCGCCATGATTGGGGGAGCGGTGCGCGATCAGATCGAGTTTTACGCCACCGGACCACGTCCCGACTTAGCCAAAGAGATGGGCTTTATCGGGGGGAAGATGCCCCTTCGCTATGGGCCCGCATCGGGCCAAGAGGGAATCCGCCTCACGCAAGAGCACTTTCGCAGGATGCGCGAACGGGTCGGAGAGGATTTTTGGCTCATGATGGACTGCTGGATGGCGCTGGATGTGCCCTATGCGGTGCAATTGGCCGAGGCTCTGGCCCCCTATCATCCCAAGTGGCTGGAAGAATGCTTTCCGGCGGATGACCTTTGGTCCTACCGAACCTTGCGTCAACAGTTGGGCCGACGCATTTTAGTCAGCACGGGAGAGCACGAGGCCACACGCTGGGGATTTCGCAGCTTGTTGGAAGCGGAAGGCGCCGACTTCATCCAGCCCGATGTCAACTGGTGCGGTGGCATGACCGAATTGCTCAAGATTGCCGCATTGGCCGATGCCCATGGGGCCTGGACCATTCCTCACGGCTCGAGCGTCTACAGCTATCATTTTGTCGTCACCCGGACGGGGAGTCCCTTTGCCGAGTTTCTCATGATGGCGCCAGCCGCAGACAAGGTGGTGCCGATGTTTTCTCCTCTCCTCATCGATGAGCCGATTCCCGATCAGGGGCGGCTAAAACTTCCCGATCGACCGGGATTCGGCGTCAAACTAAATCGCGAGGGCTTGGAACTGGTGGGCGAGATCAGCTGATCGCTTGCGGCCATGGATCCGAAGAGGTCGGGCTAGACGTGTGCGGATCGGTCCGTAAGCTTTCGGATCTTTCAGGCGCCCTGAAACCCGGCGGGGTAGTCCGCACGATACCCATGGCGTCTCTCGCGGCTCTCTGCTGCCGATGGATCAAGATAGGCCAAGTAGGAGGTTGTAACTGATTGTGATAAAGCTACAATTATGTTACAGAAGATGGTATAATCCTTTTAGGTGATGGAACCATGGACGAACAGTTTGTCAGTATTGGCAAAGCGGCGAAGATGCTCGGGATGAGTATCGAAGGGCTCCGGAAATGGGAACGCGAGGGACGGTTGATTCCCGTGCGCACGTTGACGAATCATCGTCGCTATCGGGTGGCGGACTTACGCGCCCTGATGCACGAGGATGCGCCTGATGTTGCTAAGAATACTCGTTGTCTCCTCTATGCCCGGGTCTCCACGAAAAAACAACAAGAGGCGGGGAATTTGGATCGCCAATTGGGCCGGCTGACGGCGTTCGCTGCCGAGCAACACTGGACGGTTGTTGCCGCGCTGACCGATGTCGCCAGCGGTTTAAACGAAAGGCGTCGGGGCTTGCATCAACTGTGGGATTTGGCCCGAGACCACCAGGCCAGCCTGGTGGTTGTCGAATATCGTGACCGATTAGCCCGGTTCGGCTTGGGCTATCTCGAAACCTTTCTGCATGCCTTCGGCGTGCGGGTGGTCGTGATGGAGAGTCCGGTGAAAGACGATCCGCAGGAACTTGTGGAGGACTTGATTGCCATTACCACGTCGTGCTCGGCCCGCATTTATGGCAAACGCGGAGGGAAAAAGATGGGTTCGACCGTGCGTCAAGCGATGGCGACCTTAGCTCAGGAAGGAGTCTCCGAATGAAGACGACCATTTTTGGGGTCTTGCTCGATGTCACGCCAGAACAAGATACGGTTCTCCGCCGTCTGATGCGGAAGTACGGCTTCATGCTCCGATTCGCGTTCAATCGTTTACTCGGTGGTTTGTCCCACATCGGAGCCTTGGAGCGCCATCTATCGAGCGACACGGAGTTGCCCTTACGCTATGCCAAAGATGCAGTGCAAGAAGCGCAAGACCTCATTCGGGCCCGCCATCAAGCCATGAAAGACGGGGCGACTTTATGGACCGGGCGCGTGAAAAAAA
>JAJZZI010000004.1 GCA_021797635.1 Bacillota bacterium
CGTACGTAAGTGAGAAGCCCCACTGCCAAACGGATGATGCAGTCCATCGATGCCTTACGCGTGCTATGATAAACTATTGCGTCAAATTCGTACGAATCGATCCCGAGATCCGACTTGCTGCGGCCCATGCTACGGACCGCCCCCCATACTCCCCCCACGGTGGGGGTTCGTCATGGCGTATCCTGAGGCGTCTGGTCGGCTATCGGGCGTTCGTGCGGCCCGAAGGGGATTTTAGGAAATAAGAAAACCCGCTTGGCCTACTGCCATGAGGGTTTCAAAAGTTTGGTGCCGGGAGCGGGATTTGAACCCGCACAATAGTTCCCTATTGGAGGATTTTAAGTCCTCTGCGTCTGCCGATTCCGCCATCCCGGCAATATTTTAACGACCAGCACCTCGGCCACCACGCTTGGACTCCGTGCTACGCTTCAAGTCCTGCAGGCGATCTTCGCTATCGCGCATGAAGCGCTGAATCTTATCTTCGAACGTGGGCTGGCCACCGCGGGCAAATTGGTTATTGCCGCCACGTCCATGTCCACGCGGCTCACGCGGTTCACGATGAGCGCTGGGGTCGCGAGGTGGACGCGGTTCCCGCACCGGTGCATCTGGCCTTGGTTCCGCTGCTTGTCGAATCGAGAGGCCAATCTTGCCCCCCTCTTCCATCGATAAGACCCGCACCTTAACCACATCGTTGTCATGGAGGTAATCCTTGATGTCCTTAACGTAGGCATCCGCTACCTCAGAAATGTGAACCAATCCTGTCTTACCGTTGGGCAGTGCCACAAAGGCGCCGAAATGGGTAATCCCGGTGACGGTGCCCTCGACCACCTTGCCTACTGCTACTTCAACCGTGTCGGACGACATACGTGTTTTAAGGAGCCTCCTATGGGATATTCCGTGTGGCCATTATATGCTCACCACTATAGAGTGTCAATGCTCTGTTGCTGGTAAACATCGACTCTATGCCTCTTATGAAGGGCGCTGCGCCGCGCTGATGCCGTTGAGGTTGGGCCTTGGTGTCACCACTTGGCCCAGCACCATCCGCTTGACGTAGGCGGGATTGTTCAGATCCGCTAAATCGTGGGCAAGTTGACGGTTTCTGGCCCGGGCCACCTGAATTTGGCTTCGGATTACAGCTTCTTGGTGGCTTAGGTTAAAATATTGTATCAGCGAATGGCTGAACCATACGCCCAGATATCCTAAAATCACGTACGATAATAGCTTTCTCCAGTTCCAACGCCGTTTACGCACCGTGCCGGTCATTCATTCACCTCATCTTCACCCTCATCGCCGTCTGGATCGGAAACGCCCAAGGGATCGCCCTCGATCACTAACACCACTTGGTACCCTTTGCTTTTGGCCCGGTTATACAAAGTGGCCACCGTAGCCGGGGACAATCCCAGCCGCTTCGCGACCGCCTCATTCTTGATGCCTGTCTCCTTGAGCGCCACGACCTGGCGCTCGCGGAATGACAACTTCTCCAACCCTCGTATCTCCAACTGCATTGGCTCGGCCCCAGTTATCCACAATCTGTGTACAAGCTGTGTACAAAACAACTACAAAACAATGACAACGTGACCACATTATAAGGCATCTTGAAGCCGGGCACACTACTTTTGTGGAGGTTTTCTACGCCATCGAAAATGCAGTCGCTTCGGCGGAGATGGAAGACGGTGGCGGACCTGGCGCGCGGCCTCAGGCACGTGCCGAAACAGCGTTTGGGCCAGGTGGGCCGATAGGCGAACCAATTTGGCCTCACCGGTGAATAGAAGACAGAACAAACGGTAGACCAAGGGGCCCGCCGAGCAGGCCCAGAACAGATAGCCAATGGCCAGAAAGAGGAGCGTCCAAGCGCGAAAAACGCCCCAATTGGTGGCGACCAGGACTAAAAAGGTGATCATGCCCGCCATGGCAAACCAGAGTCCGTCCAAAAGATGGAGGAAAGCGCCCAAGCGGTAGACGCGCTGCATGGCTCCGTAGATGGAAGACGTCAATCCCAAAAACATCCCCGTCAGGGTCCAAATGGCCAGGACCATCGACGCGGGCAGCGCGCTCAGCATCGAGGTCCTAACCCCATAACTTTTTCCAGCCCGATGCCTGCCCGGCGTTTAGCGCGCGTTGGCTGTAGATGACGCCGTCCACCTCGCCCGAGGCTACAAATTCCCCATGATCCAGGTCAAGGTGCTGAATCTTCAAGCCGTGGCCTTTGACGGTCAGACGGCCCATGTCCGTGTGCACCACGATGTGGCTGTCATCAAAGGTATCCACGTACTGCACCCCGGTGATGGCTAACTGATTCCGGGAGTTGAGAGATACCATGTGCTCGCGCTTTTGAATTCCATCTAGACGATCCACCGGGCCGCGCCTCCTCGCAGTATCTGCTCATGGATATGCGCGGAGCTTCACGGTTAGACCAAGCGGTAGAGGGACTCGGCCTCTTTGGCGGGCACGTGCTCGCGAATCTCCACGATCTCCACGGCAATACTGCGGGCGCCCCATTGGATGGTGAGGCGGTCTCCCACGGCGACTTCGTGGCCAGGTTTAACCACCCGGCCGTTAATCTGAATCTTGCCCGATTCCGCGGCCTCTTTGGCCACCGCCCGCCGCTTGATGAGCCGGCTCACTTGCAAGAACTTATCCACCCGCACGACGTTTCACCGCCCTTTCAGTGTATGCGCCACCTTGCCTTCCAGAAAAGCAAAAGCCAGGCCACCTGGGCCTGGCATCGCTCGGAGGACAAAATCTACTTGGCTACGGACTCTTTGAGCGCCTTGCCCGCCTTAAATGCCGGAACCTTGCTTCCGGAGATTTCTAATGCGGCTCCGGTGCGAGGGTTGCGACCCACTCGAGCCGCCCGCTGCCGTACCTCAAAGGTGCCAAACCCTACTAAAGAAACGCGATCTCCCTTGGTCAGTGCGTCCTCAATCGACTCCACGACCGCGGTCACTGCGCGCTCCGCGTCCTTCTTGCTCATTTGTGCTCGCTCTGCGACCTCGGATACCAATTCTGCTTTATTCAAACGAACCCCTCCTCTTATGAAGGCTGCTGTTAACCCAATACAGGTTCCCACTATTCGCCAACAACGCCTAAAATCCTTTTTCCTCGCCAAATTTGTCCAACTTGGCCCGATTCTGGATGTCGCTAGACCTGCCAGCATAATATGGGGCATGTCCCAGAATTTGCCTTATTTTCCCCGAGCTTCCTCCACAGTATACCTAATTTTCGCTTGAAAACCGCATCACCATTGCGATTTCAGGAATTTCAACACACTTTTAAGAGGATTTCCATCCTGATCGTGCCCTGTATCCAAGACCTCAATCGCTGGGCCCAGGGCCAAAGCTCTATTCGACGCTGCCATCCCCTAGCGGCTCCGCCAGATACGGAGGATGTCGGCCTTTTCGCCAGAAATCCAAATCACCCCGCCATACACCACGCCGCCAAGAAGCATCGCGGCCAAAGAATGCACGGCCAGGTTGGCCTGGGGAACCTTGTCGCGCCAGGTCAAGACGGCCATCGCCATCACCGTGGATCCGACTAGAGGCCAGCGCACAAACCGCCAAGGCTCACTGGCCACACCGATGACAAGGCGCCAGTCGCGCCAGTTTAAATAGGCCGCCAAGCCTCCGGCCAGAACCGTCGCCAAGGCTGCTCCGCGAATGCCCAGCCAAGGCGTCATCCACCACGTCAAAGCAAACTTGGCGATCGTCCCCATACCCAAGTTCTTGACGGGCATCCAACCGTGGCCTGCCGCCTGCAAGGATCCGCCCAGCACCTGCTGCATCGCCAAGACGCTCGAGCCTAAGGCCAAGATCTCTAAGGCTGGCGTCGATGCCGACTGGCCATAGAGCAAGAAGGTCAAGGGGCGGGCCAAAAGAAAAAGTCCGGCGGACATGGGAAGGCCGAGCAGCCACACCACGTGCATCGCGGAATCCACCCGCCTGGCCGCCTCCAGCCGTCTTCCCGCGCGCACGTGCTCAGCCACCGCCGGCACCAAGGAGACGGCCAGCGCCGCACCCACCACCATGGTCAGATTAATGAGCGGCATGGCTTCGCCGCTTAAGAGCCCAAATTGGCTGGTGGCCTGAGTCATAGTCATTCCGGCCATCCGCAGGCGTTCGGGCACAAAGATGGAATCGACCAACAACATCAAGGGAAACAGGAGACCGGCAAGCGATATCGGTGCCGCCACAGCGCCCAGCCGCCTTAGCGCACGCCACGGTGGAGGGACGGTGAGGGTTAGTCGAGGACGTTGGCGCAGGCGGTGCGCGGCAAGATAGAACACCCCTAGAAATGCCCCGACCGGCGCCCCAAAGGTGGCGCCCGCGGCCGACTCGGCGACGCCCTGGGACAAGAGCGCCAACGCCAGGGAAAACATCACGGCCACCCGCGTCAATTGCTCGATCACTTGCGATAGGGCCGTGGGCAACATCTCCTGCTGCCCTTGAAAGCCTCCGCGAAAGCCCGCCTCTAGGGACACGAAGGCCAAGGCCGGCGACAGCGCGAGGATGGTCGCCGCCGCCTTGGGCTCAGAGAAAACATGCCACGCCAGCCACGGTGCCAAGAACGCCATGGCCACCGCCATGGCCGTTCCCAGCACCCCGAGGCACACCAAGGCCCATGCTACCAACTGCTCGGCACCGGCGTGGTCGTCGGCCGCGTGCAACTCCGCCGTTTGCTTCGACAGGGCCGTGGGAATTCCATTGACCGAGACGGCGAGCAGCACCGAATACATGGGATAGGCCATTTGAAAGAGACCG
This sequence comes from Bacillota bacterium, assembly GCA_021797635.1. Taxonomy (GTDB): domain Bacteria; phylum Bacillota; class Sulfobacillia; order Sulfobacillales; family Sulfobacillaceae; genus JAJZZI01. The sequence goes on from JAJZZI010000004.1 coordinate 4,755, forward strand.
ACTCCGTAATCTCCGAGCACCCTGGGCAGGAAAATGCGGTATGCGGCGCCAATCACTTTGGAAACCAAAGAACCTAAGGAGAGCCAGAACGCTCCCTCCCAAATCGAGTGCCGTCTCATAGCCCTGTTCCCTCCCCAGCCGTTAAGGGAGCCTATGCAGCGTAAGCCCAAAACAGGACAGGGCACCCCCCATGGCGAGCGGCTCTGGCGCTCCGCCTGGCAACGATCTTGCCGTCAGCGAGAAGTCATTTTACCGAAGGCGGCATCGACTGCCCGTATGGTCTCGTTGATATCGTCTTCCGTATGTTGAGCGGAAACAAACCAGGCTTCAAAGCGACTCGGCGCTAAATAGATGCCCGCCTCGAGCATCCCCCCATGAAAGCGGGAAAACTGGGTGGCGTCGGCCAACCTCGCCGTTTCATAATCGACGACGGGGGTCTTTCCAAAAAAGAGGGTCAAGGCAGAGCCCACCCGATTTACGCTCACGGCAATGCCGTGACGCTCGGCGCTGGCCAAAATCGCCTGGGCCAAAAGGCTGGTCAGGCGCTCCATCCGAGGATAGGGATTTTCCTCGCGGAGCACCGAGAGCGTGGCCAACCCTGCCGCCGCCGACAAGGGATTTCCGGCTAAGGTCCCGGCCTGGAACATCCCTCCCAAGGGCGCCACGTATTGCATAAGTTCTCGGCGGCCCCCGTAGGCACCTTGGGCGAGCCCCCCTCCAATCACCTTGCCCAAGGCATACAGATCGGGCACGACGCCCAGTTCCTCTGCGATGGCACCGTAGCGAAAACGATAGGCGGTGATGACTTCGTCAAAGGCCAAGAGGGCCCCATAGCGGTGCGAAATATCGGCCACGGCACGAAGATAGCCGGGCTTGGGCAGCACGATGCCCATGTTGCCGACGATGGGCTCGGTCAGCACCAGGGCAACCTCCCGCCCCCGCCCCTGCATCAAGGTCTCAAAGGCAGGAAGATCGTTATAGGCCAGGGTCATGACATCTTGGCTCACTCCGGCTGGCACTCCGAGGCTATCCCCGCCTCCTCCGGTGGCGACCCCCGATCCCGCCCGCGTCAGCACGGCATCGGAATGACCATGATAGGTGCCTTCAAATTTGACCAAGAGCGATCGGCCGGTCACGGCTCTGGCCAAACGAATCACCGACATCACCGCCTCCGTGCCTGTCGTGGTCAAGCGCACCTGGTCCACGCCGGCCAGCGAGCGTACCAGCTCTTCAGCCAACAAGATCTCAAGGTCATTGGGTGTACCCAAAAGGCTTCCCCGCCGGACTTGGCGCTCCACCGCCTCGACCACTCGGGGGTGGGCATGGCCCAAGACCAGTGGGCCAAATGCGGCTAAATAGTCGATATACGACCGTCCCTCGACATCGAAAAGGCGCGATCCCCTGCCTTCGCGCATGACCGGAGGATTCGCACCGCCCACGGCGGCAAAGGACCGGGCCGGGGAGTTGACGCCCCCGGATATTACCTCCTGAGCCCTTAAAAACCAGGAATCCGACTGCATATTTGCTAATCCCCCCGGAAGTTTCCTATGGCACCTTGGCCGAAACATGATATCCTGAATTCGAATAGCCCCCATTGGTTGATGGGAGAGGAGGAGCACTTTGGCCTTACCGGTAATTTCCCCAATCCGGCGTCCCAAGGGCGGCATCGTGCTGGCCGCGGCGCTTACCGCTATCATCTTGTTGGTCATCGTGCTAGCGGCATCGTACTTGGGCCAAAAGGCCAAGCGGACCCGCGCCATGACCGAGCTCGCGGCACGCGTCCTCACCCTCGAGCTCAACCTAGGCAAGGGCACCCTCAAAGAACCGCTGGCGTATCAGCCCTTTCATCGCTTCATCGTGCCCGGTAGTCAAGCCGCCAAGTGGACCCAGTGGATTCTCACCCAAGATCTGGCGGCCCCAACCCTTCGGCCCAAAGCCTCCCACTGGTGGACGCGGCGCGCCGCCGTCGTCACCACTCGCCACGGCCACCCCATCGTCACCTTAAACATCTATTGGTGGCGAACGTTTCGACCGCGTGGGGAAAGCACCGGCATCGCCGCCGTGTCCATGCGCCTTCGACACACCCCCCGAGGCTGGAAAGTCAATGGCCTCGCCTGGAACAGCAATCCCGGACTCGGGCCCAATCAGCCGGACAGCTTCGCCTACGACTTTCAAAAGCTTACCGGCATCGGCCCTCCCCCGCAGGGCGACCCCCCGCCGCTTAAACCTCGGGCGAATAATCCGTAAGTCGCATCATCCGATTTTCAATGCGCTCGGACAACGGCCCATCAACCTCCGTGGCCTGTTTGGCCGAAATCCACTCTGGATCGCTTTGAAAGGCGTTCCAGCGACGATCCCGCTCACCCATGTCGGGATAGCGCAAAATATAGTGCAAACGCTGGTTGTCCCCGATGGTTTCCACAAAAAACGCCACCACCTCGATCCCATAACGGGCGAAAAATCCTAGCGTCACTTCGCGAAACCGCCGATGCAGGGCCTCCATCTTACCAGGGACCGCCACATACGTACGCCACTCATAAACCATGCTTTGAGCCTCCACTTCCTGAGATGCTCCCATTTTAGCGCAACTTCAGCCGCTCATCTCGACCAAGGCCGCCCTTGAGGCCGTCATGCCGCTGCGAATGGCGCCCTCCAAGCTTGCGGGCCAGCCTGTATCCGTCCAGTCGCCCGCCAGCCAAAGGCCCGAAAGCCCGCTCTTGGTCCCCAGACGACATGGCCGTTGGCCGGGGCCGGCGCGAAAGGTTGCCTTGGGCTGGACGACGACTTTCTGCCCCAAAAGGGGCACGCTGTTCGTGAGCGGTAAAGCTTTCGCCAACTCCTCTCGCAGGCTGGCCAAG
>JAJZZI010000082.1 GCA_021797635.1 Bacillota bacterium
GGCCCTTATGACCGGATGAGCATCGCTGAAAGGCCGGGTTATCCGCCTTGAGACTAAATTTGGCGGATGGTAACGGTTTTGTAATAAAGATTGGGTACACTCTGGCCAAGAGATTTTTCGGTGTTAAGGGAGTGTGGTGAAATGATGCCTTCCGTGTGGAAAACAGCGGCGGCGGCGGTGGTGGGATTTGCCGTAGGCGCGGGAGCGTCGGCTGGCGTGTTTACGATGGTGGATGGCAGCCATGTTATCGCCCAAGTCGAGCAAACGGGTGCGGCTGGGACGGTTCGCTATAGCGCCCCTTCGTCGGGAGCGTTAGCCATGGGACCGTCTACCATTTCTGATGTGGTTCAGCGAGTAAGTCCTGCTGTGGTCAAGATAGTGGCCACCGTGCCGCAACAACTGTCCATTTCCTCATCACCCTTCTTTAATCCCTTCTTTGGGTCCCTTTTTGGATCGCCCTCGCAAACCCAAGTGGCGACTGACATCGGCTCCGGATTTTTCTTCAATAGCCATGGATATCTGTTAACCAACGACCATGTCATTCAAGGGGCTACGCGGGTTCAGGTCGACGTGCCCGGATATCGAAAGCCCCTACCGGCGACCGTGATCGGCACGGACCATGCCAGTGATCTGGCCGTGTTGCGAGTGCATCTAAACAAGCCAGCGGCGGTCTTAACGTTTGGCAATTCGACGGCCACCCCGGTAGGGGCGTGGGCGATAGCCATCGGGAATCCATACAATTTGTACCACACGGTCACTGTCGGCGTCATTAGTGCCAAAGGCCGTCCGCTCACCATTGGCAACCGTCAGTACCGCAACTTGTTGCAGACCTCTGCCGCGATTAATCCGGGTAATAGTGGGGGGCCCTTACTCAATCTCGCGGGACAAGTCGTTGGTATCAATACAGCGGTAGAGTCACAGGGTCAGGGGATTGGGTTTGCTATCCCTACGACCACGGTGGAACAAATTTTACCGCAGTTAATGAAGGCCCGTGCGCCGCGACCTTGGATTGGAGCCTATATTGCCACCGATAGTCCCGCCATGGCTGCGGCGTATAACCTAGCCATCGCGCGTGGAGTGGTAATCACCGAAGTGGATCCCCAAAGTCCCGCTGCCGCGGCAGGACTGTCCGCTGGCGACGTGATTACTCGGGTGAACCACATTGGCATCGACAGCGCAAGCCAATTGAGGGCTCTGGTGCTTAGGGCGAAAGTGGGCGCTCAACTTCGCTTCACCGTGGACGACAACGGGTCCACTAAGGTGCGGTCGGTCGTGGTCGGCGAGAACCCCAACACGGGGGCCCCGCCCACGCTTCCTGGAGGCTAGCTGTTTTGGATTCGACCTTTCAAGCTGTTGGGGTCGTTGATGATCTGCCCGGATTGCAAGATGCGGCGAGCTTCGGGAATACCGTCCCATACATTCCAGTTGAGAATTCCCACGACCCGATTTTGGTCCAAATAATAGAAGACGCCTTCTTCGCCCGGTACTTGCCAATCGGAAAATACGGGTAGACTCGCATCAAGGCGCCCGATAGCTTCGAAACCAAATTGAAACAAGTCCGAGTAGAAAAACGGAAGGTGACTATAGACCTGATTTTCCCCTAGCATGTTGCGAGCCGCCAGGCGGCCCTGGCTAAGAGCGTTGTCCTCATGCTCCACCCGCACGGTGGGGCCTGAACCTCCCCAGGGGAAGGCGGCCACGTCGCCCGCTGCATAAACATCGGCATGACTTGTCCTAAGGTGGGAATCCACGATAATGCCGTTAGCCACGCCGAGGCCTGCGCTTTCGGCTAGACTGGTGTTGGGACGAATGCCTAGGCCAGCCACGACGACGTCAGCCGATATGCTCGACCCGCTATGCAAATGGACCTCGAAGCCCTTAGACGTCTGCTTAACGGAGGTCGCGCGAGATGCTGAACATATCTTGACGCCGTGCTCCTGGTAGACTTGCGTGACGCGGGTGGCTAGTTCCGGAGGTAGCATATGACCTAGGATGGATGACTCGGGCATTATCAAAGAAACTTCTTTACCGAGGCTGGTAAGCGCCGCGGATAGCTCGGCTCCGATAAAGCCTCCACCAATGAGCGCGATAGAGTGGGCGTTTTGGGCCAAGCGTCGGAGGCTGACGTAGTCCTCTACCCCACGGAAATACAGCACGCCAGGATCCTCGGCTGCCTGAAGGTCACTGAGGTGAAGAGGAGTGCCGCCCGTGGCGATAAGTAGCTTGCCATATCCATACACTTCTCCTGTCACGGTGGTCAGCTCGTGCCGGGATGTATCCAGTGAGATGGCGGAGCATGTCAATCTTAGATTAGGGCTCGCGCCGGATGGGCACCAAATGTCCTCCATGCGTTGTTCCGTCCAAAGTTTTTTGCTCAACGGCGGTCGTTGATAGGGAGGATACTTTTCGTTGGAGAGCATTATCAGTGACGCATCAGGAGCTTTACGGCGTAGCGTCGTCCAGGCTGCATCGGCGGCCATGCCACCGCCAACGATGAGATACTCGCATTCAGTCTTCATGGGTATGCGCGGGACACCTCGGCCATGTACGGAATCAGCGATCGGATTAGGTCGAGGTCCCTGTCCCGCTCCTCCTTTCTTGAGGGCGATCGTGGTTGCTAAGACTGCTGTGGGTGGAAAATTGGCACTGACCGAGTCGGATAAAGGAACCAGATGCCCGCATCCGGTCGGATCTACCCTTCCAACAAAAGGCTCTCAGGGTCTTCCATAAAGGTCTTCAACTGGACTAAGAAACGCACCGCATCGCCCCCATCGATGAGGCGGTGATCATAGGTCAGCGCGACATACATCATGGGTCGCACCACAACTTGGCCTTCTAATGCGACGGGGCGTTCCTCGATCTTATGTAGGCCCAAGATGCCCACCTGAGGGGTGTTTAGAATCGGGGTGGAAAGGAGTGAACCGTAAGTGCCGCCGTTGGTGATGGTGAAGGTTCCGCCTTTGAGTTCTGACAGGCTAAGGCTTTTTTCGCGAGCCTTGCGAGCCAACTCGCGAATCGCGAGCTCAATCTCGGCGAAGCTCATGCGATCCGCGCTCCGAACTACTGGGACCACGAGTCCCTGGTCAGTGCCCACCGCAATGCCGATGTCGTAGTACTCTTTGAGGACCATTTCGTTCTCTTGAATTTCGGCGTTGACCTGCGGGAAGGCCTTCAACGCAGCGACGGTAGCCTTGGTGAAAAAGGACATGAGGCCGAGGCTAACTCCATAGCGTTCCTTAAATCGGTCTTTCCAGCGATGACGCAGTTCCTGCACAGAAGACATGTCAATCTCGTTAAACGTGGTAAGCATGGCGGCTGTATGTTGAGCCTCAACCAGTCTGCGTGCAATGGTTAAGCGGCGTTGCGATAATCTGACGCGGCGTTCCCCGGCGTGAGCCTCGGTTGAGGAAAGAGGGGCAGGGGTCGGCACGGCTGAGGTCGGGGCCGCTGGGGTGCTTCGTGAAAATTGCTCGACGTCCGACCGCGTGACCCTCCCGTGGGGACCGCTTCCGACCACAGCTTGCAGATCCACGACCAAGCTTTCGGCAAGTTTACGGACATCAGGCGAAGCCCGATGATGGGGCTGATCGGCTGATGTCGGCTCGTTTACCGCAGGCGAGGTCTCATGTGGGCTTGCTGGCGAAGGGGGCTGGGCTTTGGCCTCGCTGCTCTCCAGCTGCCCCAAAACATCTCCCACCGTCACCGTTTCGCCTTCTTGACGCAACAGTTGGCTAAGACGGCCAGATTCGGTGGCCGTGACTTCCAGATTGACTTTGTCGGTTTCCAGTTCCACCAGCGGGTCGCCCAGTTGGACGGCGTCGCCGGGTTGTTTAAGCCATTGACCCACCGTCGCCTCGACGATGGATTCACCTAGGGGTGGCACAGTAATATCGATGGACATGTTGGCCTCCTAAAGACGGACTTTAGTTCGATGAGCAGGAGAGTACTGTAACGACTGTTCAAGTAGGCTTTGCTGTTCCTCCGCATGCACGTCTGCGGCTCCCGTGGCTACACTGGCTCGGGGTGGGCGTCCTACGTATGTCAACGCGATCCTGTTGGGCAACATGGCCGCCAAACGGTCTGCCACGAAGTGATATGCACCCATATTCTGCGGCTCCTCTTGAAGCCAAAAGGCCTCGGCCAGGTTCGGAAACTGACTTAAGTATGCCCGGATGGCTTCTTCGGGAAATGGATAAAGTTGTTCGATGCGCAGAACGCGCAGGAACTCTAAGTCCGACTCTGGTTGCGATTCTGCCTTGGACTTTAGGTCGATGGCGACTTTGCCGCTCGTAAAGACCACCCGTCGCACGCTGTCGTTCGCACTCGGTGGCAAGGGGAGCTCCAGTATCGGTTGGAAACGGCCAGTGGCCAAATCGGACAAGCTGGAAGCGGCCAGAGGATGACGCAAGAGGCTCTTGGGGGTCATGATGATTAACGGGCGGGGATCCGAGCCCAGGCGCTCCGCCTGAAGGCGGAGCAGATGAAAGTATTGGGCCGCCGTGGTGCAGTTGGTCACATAAAAATTATCCTCAGCGGCGAGTTGGAGGTAGCGCTCCAGCCGGGCGCTAGAATGTTCTGGCCCCTGGCCTTCGTAACCATGGGGAAGCAGTAAAACGAGGCTGGATGATTGGCGCCACTTCGCTCTGCCCGCGGCCAGAAACTGGTCAATAACGGGTTGCGCCACATTGGCAAAGTCACCAAATTGCGCCTCCCAAATGACTAAAGTCTCGGGCGCCCTGACGCTATAGCCATATTCGAAGCCTAGAACGGCCACTTCAGATAAGGGACTGTTGTGAACCTCAAACGATGCCCGGGATCCGTTAAATGACGCCAAGGGAACCATAAACGGCCCACCCTCGGCATCGTGCCAGACTAAATGGCGTTGACTGAACGTCCCGCGTTCAGTATCTTGGCCCGTCATCCGGATCGGAATGCCTCCCGCTAGAATCGAGGCAAACGACAGGGACTCAGCCCAAGCCCAGTCAATAGCATTCTCCTCGGTTAAGCCGTGCAGGTGACGGTCGACGACCCGGGCCAACTTCGGATGAAGATGGAATCCGTCAGGTACGGATAACAGCTCTCGGTTCCACGAGACCAATTGCGGTTCATCGAGAGGGGGCAGCGACTTAGGCATTGGCCCGGGCACCGGCCGGCCAAAACTCTCTTCGATGGTCTGGCTTGATGCGCGTTCGTGAGCGGCCATTAAGGTGGCACGGGCCGACTGGCGTAAAGATTTCACGTCGGAGAGGATTTCGGCTTCGAAAAGCTCATTGGCGTAAATCTCGGCAACCGTCGGATGAGATGCGATCGCTTGGTACAAATCAGGTTGCGTAAAGGCCGGCTCGTCTCCCTCATTATGGCCCCACCGCCGATATCCTACCACATCGATGAGAAAGTCCCGATGGAAGCGCTGTCGGTACGCGAAAGCTAAATATATCGCACTTAATACCGTATCCGGGCAATCCGCGTTGACGTGCAAAATCGGGATATCATAACCCTTGGCCAGGTCGCTGGCGTAGCGCGTCGACCGCTCGTCGCGGGTTTCCGTGGTAAACCCGATGTCATTATTCGAGATAATGTGGATGGTTCCGCCGCTGCCGTAGGCGGAAAGACGCGATAAATTAAGTGTCTCGGCGACGACGCCTTCACCGTCAAAAGCGGCATCACCGTGAACGACGACGGCCAAGGCCTGGTCGACCTGTTGCGCGGGAGATCCGGATTGGTCGCGGCTATCTTGCAATGCACGGGTGTGTCCTTCGACGACCGGATTAACCAGTTCCAGGTGACTTGGGTTGTTGGCCAAGATAACTTCGACGGTTCGATCGGCAAGCATTTTGAGCGTGGTAAAGCCCAAATGATACTTAACGTCACCCGTCCATCGAGGGTCATCCAAGATGGGGCCGGGACGGTGATGCAGAAACTCGGCAATGATGGTTTCGAGTGGTTTATCCAAGACATGAGCGAGCACGTTGAGACGCCCACGGTGCGCCATGCCTATGACCACGTTGCTGATCTCTGCGCTCGCCGACAATTCTACCAAACGATTGAGCGCAGGAACGATGACGTCTAATCCCTCAATCGAAAATCGCTTCTGCCCCGGGAAGGTTTGATGGAGGTACTTTTCAAATTCCTCGACCTCGACTAATTCGCGTAGAAGCGCTTGTTTCTGCTCGGCTGGGGCTACACCAAGATCACCAGGAGTTTCGACCGCTTGTCGAAGCCACTCGCGCGCATTGCCATCAGAAAGATGTTCAAATTCGATGCCCATTTGGCCAAGGTAGGTATTGCGTATGCTAACCAAGACGTCTTTCACCGTAGCGCCCAGCGATCCATAACGGTTCCCCAGGGTCTGCGACGGAAGGGAGGCCAGGGTGCTTAGGTTGATACCGCGCTGAGCTGGATCAAATAACTCTGGGCCTTCAGGCGAATGAAAAGGATCAAAATGGACAGTGCGGTGACCTTCCCGGCGTATGTCCTCGATAAGCAGCACGCAGCGCGCCACTTGAGCGATGGTGTCGGCGTCGATAGCCTGATCAAAATGCTGAGGCTCGATACCGCGAGCCGTTTCCCAACCGGTGCCGCGTTCATCAAAAAACTCACGGACCTCCCGGTCGAGGGCGGATGGGTTAAGACAATACTGTTCATAGAGTTCCATGACATATCCAGCATTGGCCCCATAGAACTGATCCCACAGGCTCGAACCCTTCTGCTGGCTGTTCACTGTGCGTTCATCTCCTTATCGGCCCCTTCAAGTAGAAGCTCTACATAAGACCACCTGCGACACATCCTGCGATTTCGTGCATGCTGTCGAAAGGTGAGTCGTCTTATTTGAGAATATCCAATATCCAACCTAACTGCGAATGAAACTTTTCTATTTATAACCATACCATAAGTTATATGAACGAGTCCGCCTAACCCTTTCGGTGACACCATTGGCGAACGCGTCGATTCGGCACCACCTTGCGCGGTGCCTGAGGCAGGGCACGGCTGGTGGACAACCTCCGCTGGTACTTATAACCAAAAAGAGGCCATGAGATGCACCAACGTGTCCATCCTCACGTGGTACGCATCGGCCTATCGGGTGAAGAGATCCGTGACTTTTTTCATCCCCCTTTCGCGTATCGCTTTTCGTCTCATCCAACACCTGGGGTTCGATCTAGGTGGACTCCACGGCTGAACGAATTCAAAGGCCTACTGGCGGTTTCTGTTTTCTATCAGGGCGGCCCTTAGATGGAGATGGCCTATCAGGCCGAAGCCACCACAACGGCGAAGTCTTTGACTACCGAGGTCATGACCCCCATGCCGGGAATGTTGGGGACCACACTATGAGCTATTTCTGTTGTTGTAAAACAAGCGCTGAGCAAGGGGTTTCGGGCCAGACGAATTTGACTTTCCCCCAATTTTTTACGAAAACATGCGGGTTTCTCGCGGCCGCGGCGGGGCTTGATGAAAATTCCCCCCCAATCATTGGGCGTGGGGATTGGACCGACCTACACAGCACCGGCATCCAATGTCGGGTACAGATAGCCGTGGTAGACCATTGGGTGCTGGATGGATGGCGG
>JAJZZI010000156.1 GCA_021797635.1 Bacillota bacterium
TCCATGGCCTCGGGGTCCCGATCGTTGGCACTAAGCGCTAAGCTTCGCCGGTCCGGCGAAAGGCAAAACTCGTGCATTTCTCGGCGCACGGACCCGCCCTCCTGCAACGTCACCAGTCGACCGGAGCTCAGGTGCAAGCGATACAGCGCGCATGTCTCGCGTCCCAAGCGGTCCGCCAAGAAATACAACAAGCCATGACTAAAATCGGCCGCCATGGCTTGTACGGAATAGCTCGCGTCCAGGTGGGTCACCGCTTCTGGCGCACCCCCTCGGCGCAACTGTCGCCAGATGGCAAAGTTCCCGCCACGATCACTAATAAAATACACATACGCTTGGTCGACGAGGAGATTTCCCTGATAGCGATGCATTTGGTAATACCATGAAATATCATGCAGGTCTGACAACGGCCCCGCTCCTTCTCTCCCCTTGCGTGATCAAATAGGCTTCATCACTTCAAAGGGATTTCGACAACTTTTACAATAATATAAGGCTCTACAGGCAGCCGAACCAAAGAGGTTTTGCAGATCTGTTTGGGGCGAATGGCACAGAGGGCACACGACGGTGGCCGATCCCTCAACAAAATCGGCCACACTCGCTCCGCGAGGAGGAGGTGCCATGCCGAAGTCGCCGAGGCGGGCACGTCCCTTATCCGTAAGCCGCTGACTCGTCCACGCCCGTTTTAGGCTAAATTCCACCCGGCACTGCCCCTCAGCCAAGCCAAAAGCCTGGGCCAGCGCGGACCTCACGCGGACGCGGATCAGGTCTAAAGCGGGACAGCCCAAAAACGTGGGAATCAGCGTTACGGCAAGAGCCTTAGGCTCCTCAAACACCTCGATGCCCTCCACCATACCGAGATCAACGATACTAAGGGTGGGAATCTCCGGGTCCTTTACCTCGGCTAGCACTTCCAACACCTGGTCCCCGCTGAGTTCCAACACCACCTCGCCTCCTTTAAGACCTACCAGGTCGCCCCCGGTTCCGAGCGATAGACTTCGGACAGGGTCGCCAACAGGTCGGCTAAGGCCTCACTGTGTTCACCGCGCCTGCCGTTCAGCTTCGTGGCAATCGTAGGCATGGCATATCCCAAGCCGTCCACAAACTGGCCTACCTGATCCCTCCAGCAATCGGCCAAGGTCTCCGCCTGGGGAAAAATGTCCCACTTAAGACATGCGTCTTGACACAGGCCTAAATCGGTGAGATCGCCAGCCAGCGAGCATGCATACACCAAGGCCGCACGCAGTCGTTCTCGCGATTCTTCATTATGGCGAGCCATTTTGGTCATCCAAAGCTTTTGGTGCGCCAAGTGGTAGGCCTCTTCGCGAAGGGCCTTCTCCGCCACGTCCGCCAACGGTCCATAACTACCGCGGCTCAGTTTAGCGAGGCGAAGACTTTCCCAAACGTCGTAGAAGTAGTGGCGCACCACGGTAAACGCCCAATCAAAATGGGGCTGATGTAAATAACTTCCAGAGCCATTAGGCACTTCCGCGAGCACGGTATTTCGGCGACTTGCCGCCGGTCGCAGATGGGAAATCTCGTCGCGATGGCCTTCCCCAATCTGTTCTAGTAGCTCATAGTACATGGCCGCATGACCCATCTCGTCCTGAGCAATCGAGGAGAAGGCCACATCTTCTTCCACGTGCGGAGCAAGCCCTAGCCACTCGCTGGCACGAAAGGCGATCACCAAATCATCATCGGCCAATTGCCACAACAATTCACGCACGCCGTCTCGGTACTCCGACGGCATTTGGCTTACAGCTTCCACTCTCATAGCTAGGCGTCCTCTCCATCCTGATCAAGAGTCACCGGCGGCAAGGGATGTTCTTTATACCGCCTCCACTTTTCGCTAAGTCCGCTGTAATTTTGCTTCATGCGATAGGGCTTGTTTAGCCGTTGAAACTGTTGGCGCTGCTCAGGATCAGAGCGGACTATGTCGTCTCGGCGCACGACCCATAAACTCACGATGTCCGAACGCCTCAAGAAGTTCTCCTGGGCGAGCGCCATGGCTAGATCCGGGGTCGACGCTAACAAGCTGAACTGGTGCACATGATGTTCCATCGAATCGGTCTGAGCAAATACTTCGTATACGTTGAATTCCAGCTTTTCTTCTCTCACAGGTTCCCCCTGGCCTACGCTCCGACTTGCTCATCACGAGATAAAATCTCCCGAACCCACCGACCCTCTTCATAGGTCATGCGGCGCAACTCCAGCCGTTCTTGAGACAGGGGTCCCTGGTTATTTACGATCCGTTTAAACAGGTCCCAGTCTGGCTGCTGGTATTGCCAGGTCGCCGTGGCTTCGTGATACGCCAAGGTCGGGTCGGGAATCGTCAAACCCAACGAGCGAATCCGGCCTACGTACTTCGTCAGAAAGCGCTGGCGCAATTCCTCGTTGGTTTTGGTTCGAATCTTCCAACGCATGTTTTGCAATTGGTGCGATGACATCTGACTGCCGTCAGGAGGCCCAAAAAACATCATAAGGGCCGGCCACCAGCGAACCAGAGCCTCTTGCAGCATTTTACGCTGGCCAGGCGTGCCTTCCGCTAGACTTAAGCAGATGCTCTCGCCGTGGTGAATGTGAAACCCTTCCTCTTCGACAATTCGCGCTAAAGCCCGAGCATAAGGAGCATAGGAACAGGTAAGCGACATACCCTGGGTGACGATGGCTGCGCCGTCCACTAGCCAGCCGATAATGCCAGCGTCCGCCCAGGTCGGTGCAGGCATATGAAACACATTGTGATACTTGAGACGACCGGCGAATAAATCGTCAAAAATATCCTCACGGTTCTTTCCCAAAGGTTGCATCAAATCTTCAGCCACGCGCATCAACAACTGCCCATGGCCTTCTTCGTCTTGCACCTTGGCCATGATTGCCAATTTTCGAAAAAGGGTCGGCGCCTTGGGCACCCACTCCTTTTCCGGCAAGGCTCCCATGACCTCACTGATCGCATGCATGGCGATTAAGCGGATGAGCTGGTTGCGGTAATCATCGGGCATCCAGTCGTCGGCTTCGATCCGATCACCACGGTCAATACGAGCTTGAAATAAAGCGTGCCGTGAATCGTCAAACGCCATTTCCAATTTACTCCACCTCGTTTCTCGGAATGATACCGATGGCCCTGGGTTTCGTCTAATAGATCACTTTTATTATAACCCGAACGTCAAAGCCTGGGCGTCCGTCCTGGTCCCCAAGGTGAAGCCGCGATCACGACCCGGCTACCGCTCACGGGTAGATGACAGGTCCCGTCCAGTTAGCCATGCCGTCCACCACATTGGCCACATCAAAACCATGATCGGCCAGCCAATTGGCGGCCAAACGACTACGATGGCCATGAGCGCATATCACCGCATATTTTAGCTCGCTGTCCAGTTCATCTGCCCGCTCGGGCACCGTGCCCAGAGCGATTAAAATGGCGCCTTTGATGACCCCGGATGCCCATTCGTGAGGCTCACGAACATCAATGACGCGCCATTCAGCCAGCTGAAGAGCAAGCTCGGCGGCACCCAGTCGAGCGATGTGGGCCAAGTAATAACCATGGGCCGCCCACGCTGACAGGGGTTGGTCCGGCGACGGCCAGACGACGATGGACTTCTCTTCGAGTTTTTGCCGGAGCCGCCCAGTGGTCTCTTGGTCCGCTCCCACCAGCACCAAGGGACGCCCATGGCGCGATTGCCACGACGCCACCGTAGCCACCCAGACCTCCTCTTGCGCTTGGTGATAGGTGGCAAGCGAACTGCCGGGAATGTGACCATCGCAAAACTCGCCATCAGGACGCACATCCACCACTAAGCAATCCCCTTGATAAATACCCTCTCGCAGTTCCTCCAGGGTCACTTTAGTAGCCTCCCTGTATGCATGCTGGTTGGTGATTGGTTGCAACTCAAAGGACGCGCACCTTAACCGCCGGTGCGCGTCCCACGTCTTCCTTTATTTTCTTTGTTTCTTCAACTCGTCGAGCAAACGTTCATTCAAGACGCGAATATGCGTGCCCTTCATTCCCAGCGACCGCGATTCGATGACGCCCGCAGACTCGAACTTGCGTAACGCATTGACAATCACCGAGCGTGTGATCCCTACCCGGTCGGCCACTTTGGATGCGACCAGAAGGCCTTCTCCGCCTCCCAGTTCGTCAAAGATGTGTTGGACGGCTTCGAGTTCGGAGTACGACAAGGTGTCGATGGCCACTTGCACCGCAGCCTTCTTACGCGCCTCATCTTCCAACTCATCGGACTTCGATCGCAAAATCTCCATGGCCACTACGGTCGCACCGTATTCCGCCAGGACTAAATCCTCATCATCAAACTCATTGCCAAACCGGGAAATAACCAAAGTGCCTAGACGATCACCGCCCCCGTTCACGGGAACCACCGTGGTAATCTTGTTCTCATAAAGACAGGCCTTGTCGTGAAAGAATACACACCGGCGCGCCTCCTGCGAAACGTTGGGATACGTTTCATCGACCCGCAAGAGTCCCCGGTTGTAATTGTGCGGGAACACCTCGGGGTCTAGCACTTCGCGAACCATCACATCACATTCGAAGGAATCAAGTAATGAATACCCCAAAACTTTTCCCCGACGGCTGACCACATAAACGTTGGCGTAAATCAATTCGCCTAAAATCTGGGCCATTTCTTCAAAATTCACCGGGTTGCCCGCGGTACGCTGCAATAACCGGTTGATTTTCCGCGTCTTTTCTAGCAATTCCAGCAACTCAGTTCCCCCTCCCAGACCCCAATCAGCCAATATCCTTGCTTTGCACGGCCATTATACCATACCCATGCCCTTGATTTGTTAAATGAAACTCAAATTTCAGAGTATATACCGATTGATGTCAATGCTTTCCGCGACCTTGGCCAAACGCTGGTCCACGTAGGCTTTGGTGATGGGAATGGTCTGTCCCGAAAGTTCCGGCGCGCTAAAGCTTACCTCTTCCAGCACGCGCTCCAAAATGGTGTGCAAACGGCGGGCCCCAATGTTCTCCGTATCTCGATTCACCTGATCGGCATAGCGTGCCATCGCCCGAATCGCCTCATCATCAAACGCTAAGGTAACCTGGTCGGCCTCCAAGAGCGCTCGATATTGATGAATCAGGGAGTGGCGCGGCTCGGTTAAGATGCGGTAGAAGTCCCCCTCGGTTAGCGCGTCAAACTCCACCCGAATGGGAAACCGGCCTTGCAACTCGGGAATGAGGTCGCTAGGCTTGGAAACATGAAAGGCGCCCGCCGCAATGAACAAAATATGGTCCGTGCGCACGGGCCCGTACTTGGTATTAACCGTGGAACCCTCGACAATAGGCAAGATATCGCGTTGGACGCCTTCTCGCGACACGTCGGGACCGTGACTCGCTTCCCCACCAGCGATTTTGTCGAATTCATCGATGAAGACGATGCCCTGTTGCTCCGCCCGCCACACCGCCTCCGAGTTGACTTCATCGGCATCAATTAATTTTTGAGCCTCTTCTTGGGTTAAAATCTTGCGAGCCTCGGCTACGGTCATCTTGCGGCGTTTGGTCCGCCTGGGAAGAAATCCTTGAAACATTTCTCCCAAATTCATTTGCATGTCATCCTGGCCGGGCATACCCCCCATCATGGGCAAGGTCGGAGGCTGATCTTGCACTTCCACTTCGATCACGTCTTGTTCGATGCTGCGATTTCGCAGTTGTTCGCGGATGCGCGCCCGCGTTTCTTCGATCCGACGGCGTTCCTCCTGATCCACATAGCCAGTCCCTTGATCGCCACTGCTGTCCGCACCCCGAAAGAGGGCTTCAAAGGGATTTTGCGTGGGCGGGCTTTCTCGGGTCAAGGGAGCCATGGCATCGACGATGCGATCTTCAGCCAGTCGTGCCGCTCGATCTTCCACCGATCCCGTCCGCTCCTCTTTAACCATACGCACGGCCGTCTCAACCAGGTCGCGAATCATGGCATCCACGTCCCGTCCCACATAACCCACTTCGGTGAACTTCGTCGCCTCTATTTTAATAAAGGGGACGTGCAAGAGGCGTGCAAGGCGGCGAGCCACTTCCGTCTTACCCACACCCGTGGGGCCAATCATTAAGATGTTTTTGGGGGTAATCTCTTCCTGCAGATCCGGGCTTAATCGGCTTCGCTGCCAACGATGGCGTAGTGCGATCGCCACAGCACGTTTCGCAGCATCTTGTCCTACGATATAGCGATTCAACTCTTCCACGATGCGTCTTGGAGTCCAGTTGGCTTCGTCCACGGCTCACGCCTCCTTTTTGGTCAGGCTCTCGATAGTGAGATGATTATTGGTGTAGATACAAATCTCGGAGGCAATTAAGAGCGAGCGCTCAGCAATTTCTTTTAGCGCAAGCCGCGAGTCCAAGGACGCAAATGCCCTCGCCGCCGCCAAGGCGTAACTCCCGCCCGACCCGATGGCGGCAATGCCGTCGTCGGGCTCGATCACTTCTCCGGAACCCGAAAGCATCAATAAATGATCGCGGTCGGCGACCAATAATAGGGCTTCTAATTTGCCCAACATGCGGTCTGTCCGCCATTCTCGACTCAAAGCGACGGCCGATCGGGTGAGATTGCCGTGATATTCTTCCAACTTTCCTTCAAACCGCTCGAAAAGGGTTAGGGCATCCGCCACGGCCCCGGCGAAACCGGCCAAAACGGCATCATGATACAGCCTTCGAACCTTTACTGCCGTGTGTTTCATCACCGTATTTTGGCCAAAGGTGACTTGGCCATCGCCCGCAATGACCGCTTCACCATCCCGAATCAACCCCAAGATCGTCGTGGCATGAAAGCTATGTTCCGTTTCCATACGAACCTCCTTCGAAACAAGCGAAGAATGGATGTGCGTCGCACGATAGTTTTCTGACGGACACCCGCGCTTTCGCGTCTTTTACGCCCGAGGGTGAGCCTTCTGGTACACGCGGGTTAAATGGTCCTGGGAGACGTGGGTGTATATTTGGGTAGTGCTCAGGCTGGCATGGCCCAACAGTTCCTGCACCACCCGCAAATCCGCCCCGTTCATCAACATGTGGGTGGCAAAACTGTGGCGAAGCCAATGGGGACTGATGTCTCGTCCAATGGCACTTTGCTCCAAGACCAACTTGACCACCCGTCCCACGCTGCGCACATTCATTCGTGTGCCCCCACGATTCACAATCAATGCGACTTCGCCAGCACGGGCGATTTTGGGGCGGGCCTCGCTAAGATAGCGGCCAAGGGCGAGACCGGCCTTTTCCCCAAAGGGAACCCAACGTTCTTTCTTTCCCTTGCCTAACACCTTAAGAAATCGTCCCGCCTCGTCGACATCGCTCACGTCGAGACCCACCAGTTCACTAGCCCGTAGTCCCCCTCCATACAGTAGTTCCATCATGGCCCAGTTCCGTAGGCCTAGCGGCCCCAGTGCCCCCATCGCACTTTCCATCAAGGCAAAGGCCTCGTCGATAGTAAGCACCCGCGGCAGCCCTCGGCGAAAACGCGGAGCCCTAAGCCGACCCGAGGGGTTTTCAAGAAGACCACCTTCTCGC
>JAJZZI010000090.1 GCA_021797635.1 Bacillota bacterium
TTCCGATCTGTTATAATTACCAAAAACTGGGGATCTCTCAGATCACGCTCTCTTGTGCATCGACCACGATTTGCGCATTATAGGTTTCTTGCTCGCCTTGATTTTTCGTCACCATAATCGCGGAGTCGGGATGCGTCAAGGTGACCGGAACCTAGAGGTCAGAGAAGAAGAAGCGGATCACGTCCTGTCAAGTGGTGTAAAGGCTTCGGTTTCCTGACCACTGTCTAATCGTGTTGTCTTTCTCCGTCGGGCAATCTCTCCGGTGCATTCGCGCCGCGGTACAGCTTCTCCATGGACGTTTGACTGAAATACCGCTGGGGAAATGCTGCCCATTTATCGCTGTACTCCATCAAGAAGCAACTTGGTTCGAATGGCCTCCAAAGGGGTATTACTGTAGAACCCCTGCCGCATTGTCGACGGCTCAGAACCAGAGGTTGAGCCCAGGCAAAATGTCACGGCCATTGTTGGGAAGGCCATTCTCACGGAGACATTCCACAGATCGGGACGGCCCTATATCATCTTCTCCCCTTGCGAGCCATGATGCCTCCGGATCGTCTCATTCCGCTGACACGACTCAATAATGTCAGCCGAATGGCCGCATCGGTGGGGCACACCCCGAGGAGTTGCCCAGGCAGGCCCTTGCGGTGATAGGATGCTTCGAGACGGTGCAAATAGGGTGTGTACAATGGACTGATGTGACGGGGCTAGGCATGCGGCAGATTCCTGGATCCATGCGAGAATCTCACAGGACGCATGTTGGGATGGGCGCAATCGCCACCCGGACCGACCCCGGAATTGTCCTTTCGTCAGGGTGCTGACACAGTGTGCCTAAAACAGAACTCCTCAAAACCGGGGTCAAAACACTGCGCTGGGTGGGCTTAACGAACGATACCCACTTTTAAATCGTGTGGACCATTTTGTGCTATGGAAAACGCCCGGATCGCATCAAAATCCCGCGGAGAAATATGCATCTGAAAAGGAAACAGCCATGGCAGATGCTCGATATCTCTTAACGTTAACCGAGTCGCCTCTTCCACCATTAATGCACAATAGGTTATAAATAGTGTCGCGGCAGGGTTTCTGACCATGTGCGGGGGCGCAGCCCCATACACCCCGCGTCGCCGCCGGGCCAGCGAGTTCCAATCGGCGAATGTGATTAGAAGCTTCCGTGTGGCCAGTCGAACCTTCTCGGATTCTCCAAGCCGTCGCATGATGGCTTGGTTCACCTGGCGGGTTGTTATCTCATCTTGAAGCGCGAGGAGCCGCCCGATATCCGATGCACCGTGAACCGCGAAGGGATACGCAACCATGAGAAGTCCCCAGTAGGCGACATTCCGATCTTGGCTCAGCACTTCCCGCAGTAATTCTTGGCCTAGTCCGGCTCTCCATGGCGACCGCGTCCACAAACGGCTCAGTACGGTAATCGCCTTCTTGCGGGAGCTGGCGCCCGCAATGTGCGCCATTTCCGTGTGGAGTCGCGCAGGCTTAACAATGCCGTCTTCGAGCCACATGGCCGCCGCCATATCCATGTCTCCCCGATGAAT
Source organism: Bacillota bacterium (assembly GCA_021797635.1). GTDB lineage: Bacteria > Bacillota > Sulfobacillia > Sulfobacillales > Sulfobacillaceae > JAJZZI01. The sequence goes on from JAJZZI010000090.1 coordinate 1,545, forward strand.
CCGATAGTCAAATCCAATCTTCGGTCCTATCATCGCCATATCCTTATCATCGGCACAATGAGTTCCTCCATCGATACCCCTCCATGGGAGAGAAGTTTCTGTCCTTGATTGCCATACGCCTTATTCATCGGGGCCAGTAGCGGAACATAGTGGTTCGGCAATCCCGACAAATGCGGCCACGGTATGCCCCACGTAGTCGCTACCTGGCTTCGGAGCGCCTCCGAAGAAAACACCTGGACGCGCTGACCCTTGGATTCCGGAATGTCACCGGTCGGCGGACGCCCCATACCCTCCACGGGCACATGACCGTGGTCGCTCGTCAGCACAACATGGAAGCCTTGGTCGATTAATCCGCCGATAACCCGGGGCAACCAGCCGCCTTCTCCTGCCACCCACAATTTTACATCCGACAGAAATTGAGGCATACCCATATTAGCCGAATGCGCCAGCAAATCCACTATATTCACCACAAGCCCCAGGATGTCCGGCGACTCATCGTTCACGGCCCGTAACAACGCCGCAGCATCCAGGGAATCCGCCGTCTTTTGAAAACCGACCGCTTTGGCCGTCCCCGTGCGACTCTGCCAAAATTGCCGCCACAAAGTCTCTTCTCCATGGGTCGTTCCCAGCGACTGGCCGAAATCCCGAGGCACTCGCCCCGAAAAGATGGCCCTCCGGGACACCGCGGTAATCGTGGGGACCCAGGCAAATAGGGCCCGTTCGACAACCTGATAGGCGGATAGATCCGCCAGGGATCGTATGTACAACCAATCCGCGTAACTCATTCCGTCCACCACCACAAGCGCCCATTTGGCGACGTCCTTTTGATGCGCCATATAATGTACCACGTGATGCACCATCACGGGTTCGGGGTAGGGTGGTAGGCTTTGTAATAACCCGTAGTCCCGATACACCCAGTCGTCAAATCGCCGATCCAACGCGTCAAGTGTTGGATCATCAGGAATGTCGATCCCGACGAATGTGGCCAGGCGAAGACGGGCGATATCCTCCGCTCGCTGAAGCCAGTCTCGACCCACGATGCGCTTCTGCTCCAGGAATGCCCCAAGTTGACGAGTTAAAGCGGCCGATATGCGGGCATGCGGTTCTCCGATCTGCGAATCCCAACCCAAACGCTCTAACCAATAGCGCGCTCCGGTTTGCATCTCACCGCCCCGAAGCGCTTGTCGTAAAACGGACTCCCACGTGCGCCGGGACGTCAGCGCATCGTGAAGAGACGTGGGCAACGTGGCCTCCCACTGACCTAAATCTCCCACCAACGTCTCGGTCAACGCCTCCGTTAGAGGATATCCGGACCGGTAAATCCGGGAAATAAGGTCCCAGACATCCTCAGCGCTCTGAACGAGAGCCGGATCGACCGAATACAGGTCGTGTAAGAGACGGCGGGCAGAATCCCGGCGATTCAATCGACCGGATCCGACGGCGCGGCTGACCTGGAATGCCCGGTCAAATAATCGCGGGTCCAACTCTGCCACCACTTGCCGGTCGAGATGGGAAAAAAGTTGTGTCACGGACAGGTATACCGGCTCCGCTTGATCAAAGACATCAAACGGGACACCGTTGAGGTCCATGGTGGCCACCCGCACCAACAACCGGGGCGGGGTTCGGCCCTCATCCCACGCCTGACGAAAGTCCTCTTCATATCGCACCCGAAATATCCACGGGTCTTCATAAAGAAGGACGGAAAAGCCACGGCGTTCTAACTGTTGGAGCAAGTCTTCATCCTGGAGCAATCCATCGGGATCCGCCACGACCCGCACCCGGGCTGTTCCGGCAGTGAGATGCTGTTGTATCGTCTCGCGCCAATTGTTGCTCATGACGCATCAACCTCAAACACTAGAATAGGGCGAAGTTCGGGATAGATCGTCGCGGACTCGCTGAGCGTCTTCAATCGATCGACATACTCGTCCTCGAGACGATTCAGCCGTGCCGTCCGCACGTTCGCTAATCCCACCCGTTGAATCATCTCGCGCCGCACCCGAAATGCCTGCTCCATGGCGACCCGTTCCTCCCGAAGACGTCCCCCATACGCCTGTTCCAGATCACGATAGGGCGCTTCGGCCTGCTGTTCCGCAATCTGGCACAGTTTGTTCCACGTGTCATCATCAAACTGACGCGTCGATGGCACTACCGTTCCCTGAAAGCTCGGGTGGGTTATCGCCTCCCAAATTTGACGCGCCGACACCTGAAACAGACGACCCTCATCCGACAGAAACAGTGGCAGAATTCGTCGGTCGCTTTCACTCCCGTGCCAGAGGCGAAGGTCCCAAAGACTCCAGAATCCCCGAAGCCCTTTGGTCCATTGGGATGAGATCACCCGCATCAGGGGCGACCCCGGGACTTCATGGGGCAATTCCTCCAGCATGCGCTGCATCTGCGGGTGATCCCAGGCGATATAGGTTTGTCCGACATCGTCGCTATCCGGTCGAAACACGACGTGGGGCCAGACCGTCCCATCGGGCCAGGCAATGGTCCAACCCAACGTTGTGCGATCGAGATGTCCCCCACGCGCTCTCACATGATGCGCCACCATGGCCTCCGTCCAACTGGGGAGGGGATGGTGCAAAATCGCCTGTAATCGTTCCAGAGGGGGAGGGCCTGCTTCAATCGACTGATTGAGACGACGTGATTGTTCGGCGGTATGGCGCACACTGTCCACCCAACGCGTGAGTTCCTTGTCCGCCTCATCAGGCTGCATAATGGCCTGAAGAAAGAGACCTTGGTAGTCGACATCGAGTCCTGATGAATCCAACACATCACCCAATTTATCAATGCCCAATTCGGCCAAGATTCGTTGTAGCTTATCCAACAACACTTCCTGGACGCGATACTCCACCGTGTCTTGTATGACGAAGTTAAATGCCCGCACCGCATGGTTCTGTCCGATCCGGTCCACTCGTCCAATCCGTTGTTCAATCCGCATCGGATTCCAGGGCAAATCGTAGTTCACCACCACGTGTGCGAATTGAAGATTTAATCCTTCGCCCCCGGCATCTGTGGAGATGAGGAATTGACGATCTTGACGAAACGTGTCTTGCACATGAAGCCGCTCCTCCGTACTCATCTGCCCGTTTAAGACACTCACACGATAGCCGTAGTGCGTCAACACGCGGGCCAAGAGCGCCTGCGTGGGCAAAAACTCGGTGAAAATCAAAAATTTGGTCTCGCTCGACTCCATTTGCCGAATTTGATCGATCAGGGTGATTAGGCGGTCGACCCGGGCATCCGGACTGTGAATCGCTTGCCTGGCTAATTGCAAGAGCGATTCCAAAGCGGATGGATTGCGTGACGACATGGTGTCGTCAAAGGCGGCTTCAATCTCGTCGTCCTCACTAATCGTCCCATCGTCCGCGTCGTCCGATGCCCCCAAGGCGTCAATCCGCCGCCGCAAGGCTCTTTCGATGGCAGAGGGACTGGATGTCACCATGCGTTGCATTAAAATCAACAAAAAAGTCTCGGTGAACGCCTTCGCGGCCAACGCCTGGCGATAGCCTTGTTGTACGTAGAGCGTCACGGCTTCATAGAGCTCGCGCTGAATCGTATAGCGGGAGCTGTGCCAATCGACCACCACCATCTCGACCTGCCGGGGTTGAAATAACGCCGTCCCTTCGGCATTAATCGCCATCCGTTTGGCCGTCCGTACCACATAGGGCTTGACGAGTTCGGGACTCAGATTTTCTTGTTCAATAAATCGCTCCGGGTCCAACAGCCCCAGAAGCCGGCGAAATTGATCGCTTTTTCCCTGGTGTGGAGTGGCCGTCAGAAGGAGAAGATAGGGCGCAGCCGCGGCCAGCCCCTGCCCCAAGCGATAGCGGGCTACCGTCTCGGTGCTCCCCCCGAGACGATGAGCCTCATCAATCACCACGAGGTCCCAACCTGCCGCCATCACTGCTTCATACCGCTGTTGATTGTACGCGGCAATCCGTTCGCTGTTCCACCCACGGCGTCGCGCCAGCGGCTTGATGCCGTCTTGAGACACGATGAGTTGATCCGACTGAGACCACACGTCATGGCCATCACGAAGGTCCTCACCGGCCACTACCCGGAACTTCTCTCCAAAGTGCAGGGCCAGTTCACTGGCCCACTGATGGAGCAACCCCTTGGGGGCCGCGATGAGGATGCGGCGGATCTTACGACGCAGTTTGAGCTCGCGAATGACAAGACCGGCCTCGATGGTTTTCCCCAGCCCCACTTCGTCCGCTAATAAAAGTCGCATCCGCCGTTCCCCAACGACCCGGTCTAACACGTGGATCTGATGCGGCAACGGCACCACCCGGCTATCAAGTGGAGCCAGCAACACGTCCCCCGGAAGGGCTTGGATAATGCGTGCCGCATAGGCCCGGTAGCGGATCTCATCCAACCCTGGAGTGCCCCAGTCTTCCAGGATCCCAACCGGCACACGCACCACCGAGCCCGTCTCCGGCACCCACACGTGCGCATAATCCTGACCAAAAATGGTCTCACGCTGAATGATGCGCCCTCGTTTCTGCTCCGTCCTGAGATACACCCAATCGCTCACTCCAGCATCCCCCGGGCATTGCTGAGAAACTGGTTTAGGAACAGGTCGTCGTTCACGGCCGGCGGAGGCAAGTGATCGCCCACGAGCACGATGGTGGCGTAGTCCCGCTCGGTCCAGAGCTTCTGGAATCCGGCCTTGACCACCTCGGAGCGAAACACCTTCAAGCGCTTGCTGCTCTTCCGCGATGCGGCAATATACCCTTCGAATTCCTTCCACAACTTCTTTTGCCGGATTTTCTCCATATCCGCCAAACGATTCGGATCCGGGACATACCAGCACGCTTTCATTTTCCGCCGCATTTCGTCGGTGACGACCTCGCCCCGGTATTTGGGATAATTGGCGCGGAGATAGCTCACGAGGCGCTCCGGCATCGGAGACCCGCCATCATACTGAAGAAAGTTGTCGTCCAATAACTCGCGCAGTTCCGGCAATTGCTCGTATTTCTCAAGGTGCTGGATTGTCTGCATAAATGCGGGTTGCAAGTCCTGATAGGTCTGGGGCTTCGTCATCAGCCGCTGGCGGATCCATTCAATGGCCGAGGATTCATTCGACACGAACAGCTCCGCCTGGACAAACTCTTTGATCAAAATGCGCTTCTGATCGTATTCCAAGACCTGATCCTCCAAAAAGACCATACCATCTCGCACCGGATATCGCTCGGTCAACAACCGTTGGAAAGCGGCGGAGTGAGTAATGGGCAATGGCCATCCGTGTGCCACATAATATCCCACGAACCGGTCATAGATGCTTCGAGGGGTTCGCTCCTCAATCGGTTCCGCCTTGCCCTTGCGCCCTAAGAACACCGGTAATTGCCGCAAATGCTCATCCACGAAGGCCAGCACCCCCGCATCCGCGTCTTGGCCCTCCTCAACGCGATGCGTCATGACATCCGAGGGTTTGTAGGCCGAAATGACGAGGTCCTTCTTCACCGCCGTGGTCGTCGTCACCGAATTGAAACTACCTTGCTGTTTATCCAACGCGGCCACGTTCGCAATGACGAATCCCGCCTGTTGAATGGCTTGTTGAATCGCACTCCAAATGCTGGTTTGGGTATTGCTAAACTCCACCGTCATCCAGCGTCCAGGCTTCAAGACGCGAAACGCTTCCCGAAAGCTATCTGCCATCAATTGCTGGTATTCGGGTAATCCCTTCCCTTGAACAGAATTAACGATAGCCTCAGGCTCGTTATTGGTGAATACCTTCAACCATGCTTCCCAGAGGAAGTTGAGCTCAGAATACATAATATTGGCGCCGAAGGGTGGGTCGATGAAGAGATAGTCTATAGAATTGGCGAGCATTGTCTTGCCTTTTGTGGTCGCTGA
>JAJZZI010000197.1 GCA_021797635.1 Bacillota bacterium
GGCAACATTGCCCGTAGGGCCGCCGTCAACCGGCCAGACGCGGGGTCTGCTTTGGGGCAGGCACCTGCAAGCTCCGCCCTTTAGGGCGGGGTGGTTGACCGAAACCTCTTCCCCGAGGATCGCCCACGGAGCCGCCTCCTGATCGAGGGGGTTTGGTGGGTGTTGGCATGATGTCCCGATCCCTAGGCCTGCATCCAATCGGAGCAAGCCAAGACGGCGCTGAGGTTTGAGGTCGTCTATTTTCCCCCCGCGAGCATATGCTTCATCGAAGGGGGGACAGGCATGACAACTTCGTCGGCAAGGCTCGGTTTGGCATGGGAACAGTACTGGTCCCGATTCCTTCCGTATTTTTTAATTACCTTAGCCGTATTTGGTTTGGGTTTGCTCTTCGGTTCGCTGGCCACCGAAGTCCTGACCGTGGCCGAGCGGGTACAACTGAATGCGTGGCTGCAACGCATGATAAGTTGGGAACGCGGTCATTTGTTTACCATGCAAATCTATCGCTCGGCGGTCATCACCAATCTCAAGGGTCTTGGCTTGTTGTACCTTCTGGGCATCTCCGTCGCCGGGATTCCTTTAGTGTTGGCCATGCTGTTCCTAAGAGGTTTTGTCGTCGGCTTCGCCCTCGCCTTTTTAGAGCAGCAGACTCAAGCAACAGGACACGGCCTTGGTATCGTCCTAGCGGCTTTGGTTACGCAAAACCTATTTTTAGTGCCCTTGTACGTCATGACGGCCACCTTGGGTCTTTGGTTTGCCTGGACGTTACTGGCAACCTCCCAGCGCGACCGCGTCCGGCCGTTTAAAGCACTGGCAACGTACACCGTAGTCTGCTTCATCTTGGCCTTAGGCATGTTCTGGGCTACCGCCGTAGAGGTCGTGGGCTCCCCCTTCTTGCTCCAGGTTAGCCGCCTCATCCATTAGCGTATGGCGTTTGCGCCGACAGGGAACGATCTTCCAGATCGTTCGGCCTTCGTCCCAATGTGTTATGATTACCAAAAACCTGGTATAGACCTGTCGTGCGCGAAAGGGGGAAGAATGTGCGAGTTGGTGTACCGAAAGAGATAAAGACTGACGAGATGCGGGTCGCTCTGACCCCAGCTGGAGCCCTGGCGCTTACTCGCGACGGCCACGATGTGGTGGTGGAGACCGATGCGGGCAAGGGGAGCGGTTTCAGTAATGATCAATACCTCAAAGCCGGTGCTCGGGTCGAAGAATCGGCGCAAGGGGTGTGGCAAGACGCCCAGATGATCCTCAAAGTAAAAGAGCCGATCGAGGGGGAATATGGGTATTTTCGAGAGGATATGCTGCTTTTTACATACCTGCATCTAGCCCCTGAGCGACACTTAACCGAAGCCCTCATACGCTCGGCCATGATTGCCGTCGCCTATGAGACCGTGCAAAAACCGGACGGCAGCCTTCCCTTGCTGATTCCCATGAGCGAGATTGCGGGGCGCATGGCGAGTCAAGTTGGGGCTCATTTCTTGGAAAATCCCTATGGTGGGCGAGGGATTTTACTGTCTGGAGCGCCGGGAGTGCTTCCTGGGCGAGTCGTGGTCGTTGGGGGCGGCGTCGTGGGGCTTAATGCGGCCCGCGTGGCATTAGGCCTCGGGGCAGCGGTTACCATTGTCGAAGTCAATCCCGATCGCCTGCGCTTTTTGGATGACCTGTTCCAAGGTCGCGTGCAGACCCTGATGTCCAACGCCTATAATTTGGCCCAAGTGGTCTCCCAAGCCGATTTGGTGATCGGCGCCGTGCTTATTCCCGGAGCACGCGCACCCCATTTGGTGACGGCCACGATGGTGCAATCGATGCGACCGGGTGCGGTGATCGTGGACGTAGCTATCGATCAAGGCGGATCCATCGCCACCATCGATCAGGTTACCACGCACTCATGCCCCACCTATCTCCGATTTGGCGTGGTGCATTATGCGGTAGCCAACATGCCCGGTGCCGTCGCCCGCACCTCGACCTTGGCGCTCACCAATGCCACCCTGCCCTATGTGCGTAGTCTGGCCGCCTTGGGTCCGGTCGCGGCCCTGAAACAAGATCCCTCACTCGCCAAGGGCCTGAACGTCTTTCGCGGCAAAGTGACGATGCAGGCGGTCGCCCAGGCTCACGACCTGGCCTATTTTCCACTGGAGAACGTCTTAGCTGAAGAGCGAAGGTAAGCAGGAATATCTTGGCATCACGCGAAGTTCCCCTAGGGGGGTGGTATCGAATGGAGAGCACCGCTGCGATCGACCGTCAACTAGCCCAGTATTTGTACTACTTGCAAGTCGAACGTAATTTATCGCAGAATAGTATTTTGGCGTATCGCCGCGATCTGGTTATCTATCTAGAGTACGCCAAGCTCCGTGCGCGAGCCTTTGAACAACGTGAAACCATCGTGGAATTTCTTGCGGACCAAAAACAGGCCGGGCATAAAGATGCGACCATTCGTCGGCGTTTGGCCGCGATTCGATCCTATTTTTCCTATTTCCAGGGGATCGGGGACGAAAACATGCCCGAGGTCGATGCCACACAAGGCATACAGGCCGGGAGAAGTCCCCGAGGATTGCCCACGGTATTGACCTCGGAAGAGATCGATCGTCTTATTGCCGGCGTTCCCGGGGACACGGCCTTAGGGCTTCGCGATCGGGCCATGTTTGAAGTGATGTACGGGGCTGGCTTGCGGGTAAGCGAGTTGACCGGATTGGATATTAACGACTGGTGGACCGATCCGGGACGCATACGTTGCTTAGGTAAGGGCAAAAAGGAGCGCTACGTTCCTCTAGGCCGATCCGCGATCCGTGCCCTTTCGGCCTATGTGGAGGAGGGAAGGCCGCGCCTAGTGGTGAAGAACAGTCCTAATGCCTTGTTTTTAAGTGCTCGCGGTCGATCCCTAACCCGTCAGGGATTTTGGAAGATCTTAAAGGCGCGGGCGCACGCTCTCGGCTTAGATGCCGACCGCTTGTATCCCCACGCGCTGCGGCACTCCTTCGCCACGCATTTGCTGGAAAATGGTGCAGATTTGCGTTCCGTGCAAGAACTTTTGGGCCACCAGGATATTGCCACCACCCAAATCTATACCCATGTGGACCGACGAAGGCTTCGTCCTCAATATGACGCGCATCATCCCCGAGCCTAGGGCAGCCAACCTTGGTGAGGATTGGGTAAGTTGGCGGCCGCTTTCCTGTATCAACCCCGGATCTCTCGCTCACACTAGGGCGGTCAAAAGAAAAGGGGGTAAGCAATGCGGAAATGGGTGCGCTTCACCTTAAGTGTTTTTGGAATACTCTTGCCGTGGTCGTTAGCCCCGGTCTGTGATGCTGAGACCACCCCGGCTCCACCGCCCTTTTCGGCGAAGGCGGCGGAACTGGTGGACGCCGCCAGCGGTCGAGTGCTATTCGGTTATCAAGCTCACCGAAAACTGCCCATGGCCTCTGTAACCAAGCTGATGACGCTTTACCTGGTGTGCCGGGCAATCCAACAAAAGCGGGCGAATGTGCATGAGTACGTCGCCATTTCAGACGATGCCTTTCGCGTGAATGGGTCGCAAATTTGGCTCGAACCCGGGGAACACATCAGCATCGATCATCTTCTCAAAGGGGTTGCGATCGCCTCCGCCAACGATGCAGCCTATGCCTTGGCTGAATTTTTTGGCGGAAGCGAGACGCACTTTGTTTCAGAAATGAACCGCATGGCCAAGAGCCTAGGCATGACCGACACCCACTTTGCCAATCCCCATGGATTGGACTGGCCGGACCACTATACCACGGCCAGTGATATGGCCAAGCTCGCCCAGGCCGCCGTAAAAATTCCCTTATTGATGCATTACACCTCCATGCGACAGGACCGTTCCGTGCGAGACGGCAAAGGCGGCCATTTGTGGATGGTTAATCATAATCGTCTGCTATCAAGCTATCCGGGAACCGATGGGCTTAAGACGGGATACACCACGGCCGCGGGCTACTGCCTGGTGGCCACGGCCCGAAGGGGAGCCACGCGGATGGTGGCTGTGGTCTTGGGAGCTCCCTCTTCCAAGGCCCGTTTTACATCCGCTCAATCTCTCATGTCTTGGGGATTTGAACACTATCAAACGGTTCATATCGCCAACCGCCACCAGCAGATGGGGTCCGTGGCCGTCAAACAGGGAGTGGCCAACACGGTGGCGGCTGTGATGCCTCAAGCTTTGGACCTCACCGTGGCCAGGGGACAAGCCAGTTCTATTAAAGTTCAAGTACGCCTTGTTCCTCCGCTCACGGCCCCCGTTCGCCGGGGGCAAGTGATTGGCAGCGTCTTGGTCACCGAGAATGGTAAGTCTTTAGCCACCCGAAGACTCCTGGCCGCCCAAGCGGTAAGCAAGTCTCAAGTACTAGGCCGGATATTTCATCATTTTCTGAGGTTAATTGGTTGAGAGGGGGCTAACGTATGCAAGCCAGCAAAGCGCGGCTTGATCGCGTCAAACGGGAGGTTTCATCCCAGTTGGCGGAGATCTCCGGCCGATTATCGCAAGCCAGCGAGACCGAGAGCATTCAAGAACTGAGCCCGTACGACAATCATCCCGCCGACTTGGGTAGCGAGACCTTTGCGCGAGAATTAGACAGTGGCCTGAGGCTGCAATTGCAGCGTCGATGGGATGAGGTGCAGCGCGCGGAAGAAAAGTGGATTCAGGGAACGTATGGCCAGTGTGATGGCTGTCACCAAGCGATTGCCGAGGATCGGCTACGTGCCGTGCCTGAAGCCAACTTTTGCCTTGCTTGTCAGGAGAAACGGGAAGTCTCCTACCAACCTCCACCCTCCGAAACTCAGGTGGTGCCCATGCCGTTTGGGGTGGTCCCGGAGCGCGAATCGGTGGAATTGGACGGTGAGGACATTTGGCAGTCCGTCGCCCGTTGGGGGACATCTAACTCCCCTCAGGACGTACCCCCGGCGGTGGATTACCAAGAGACATTCGTCGATTTCACGGACGGCCAAGACCAGGTGGAAACGGTAGACGAGTTAGTGGACGAGGCCGGTCAAGGCCTCCTCGAGTCTGCTCGGCTGCGTCCCTTGCGCGAGGCCCGGCGAACGGAAGAAGAATCTGCCGAATATTGAATGCGTAGGTCAGCCCTCATCCGTCGTGTTTCGCGGTGGATGAGGGGTATGATGGGACATGTCCCAACTTCACTATGGTATTGGACTAACGGGTTGTTGATTGAAAGAGGGCTACGATTGAAAGAGGGCTACCATGACCATTGTTCATATGCTAGATGGAAACCGACTGGTACTGGCTCTAAATGGCGAGCTGGATCTGACTACGTCGGGTGCACTTGCCCAGGCGCTGGACGAGATGCTTAACCATTTTCCCCAAAAACAGGTAGCATTAGATCTGGGCGAGGTGGACTTCATTGATAGCTCGGGCCTAGGCGTCATCTTAGGACGCTATCGACGACTGAACCAACAGGGTCGTCAGCTTAGCCTGGTCTCGGTAAAACCCAACGTGCGGGTGATCTTGGAGATCGCCGGGATTTTATCGCTAGTCCCGGTGAGTTTCACGGGCGTTAAGGCATAATTCTTGGATTCAGGCGCTTCGAAAGGAGTCGGACATGGTGAATCAATTGCACATGCGCTTTCGTTCGGTGGCCGAAAATGTCGGTCTTGCCCGGCTAAGCGTGGCCCATATGGCGGCACGGGCTGGATTCTCCTTGAGCGATATCGAAGAAATCAAAGTGGCCGTCTCGGAGGCGGTGTCCAATGCAGTCATCCATGGTTATGGCAACCGCACGGACGGCTGGGTGGCCGTAGAATGCAGCGTGGAGGGGCCAGAGCTTACCGTTTCGGTGGAAGATTGGGGTGTTGGCATCAAGGATGTGGCTGAAGCGCGGCAGCCGGAATACTCTTCCGACCCGGAACGCATGGGTCTCGGGTTTGTCTTCATGGAATCGTTTATGAACCAAGTCACGGTGCGCTCCCAGGTGGACCGGGGGACGCGAGTGGAAATGAGTCGAACATTTGCGATGCAGGAGGTGCTTAGCGGCGATGCCCAATGACGAGGGATGGGACCAAGCCGTCGAGGAACCATCCCTGTATCAAAGGGCACAGCACGGTGACGAACGGGCGCGGGAAGAATTGGTCAAACGCCATTGGAACTTAATCTGGCATATCGTGCACCGATTTCAGGGAAGAGGCTACGATGCGGATGACCTGTTTCAAGTGGGATCGATTGGACTCTTGAAGGCCATCGATCGGTTTGAAGTTCAGCGCGGGCTTAAGTTTTCCACCTACGCGGTTCCCTTGATTATGGGCGAGATCCGTCGATTTCTCCGAGATGACCAACCTATCCGGGTGGCTCGCTCTTTACGGGAACTGGGGTTGAAGGTGGAACAGGCGAGACTTCGCTTGGGGCAACGATTGGGTCACGATCCCAGCGCCATGGAAATTGCCGGAGAATTATCCCTCGACGTCACTGACATTACGGAAGCCATGGAAGCTCTGCGGCCTATTTCCTCGTTGAGCCAATCCGTGGACACGCCTAGCGGCAACGAAACTCGTTTGGAGGACAATGTACGCGATCCCAAAATGGAAGCCGATCTCGTGGAACAACTTGCTCTGGGCGAAGCGTTTGAGCGGTTGGAGGCACGTGAACAGTTCATTTTACAATCAAGATTCGTAGAAGGCAGAACGCAAATGGAGGTGGCCAAACGGCTAGGCATATCCCAAGTCCAAATTTCTCGCCTAGAGCGGCGCGCTCTCGACCGCCTTCGGGGTGCCCTGGAAGACCCTCCCGACTAAAAAGGTTTTGGCCGGCTGGTCCTTCCCAAGGGCGCGTTTTTCCCTTGTCCGCTGTCTGAAAACGCCTTCCCCGACCCCTTTCCAGACGTTTTAACCCAGCCTATGGCCGTAAACGGCCTCGGCGTCCCGTGGCTTCTTCCTTGGCAGGGCCCATCAGTGTGCGTAGCCCGCGCCGCCCTTGCGTGCGGGACGACTCTGCTGTGACGTCGGCCGGGACCGGTGACACTTTGCTCGGAGAAACGGCTAACAGGAGTAAAAGCGGCGATCGGGCGAATACTAGTCCTGGATCACCAACAGGTCAAGAGGATACAGGGAGGCTCGACGCATGGGCAAAGTGGCCAAGGTCATTGAATTGGTGGGGGAGTCATCATCTAGTTGGCAAGACGCGATGGAGGACGCAGTGCGAGAGGCCAACAAGACGATGGAAAACATTACCGGCGTGGAGGTTACAAACTGGACCGCGACGGTAGCCGGCGGAAAAGTCAACGAATATAAAGTTGACGTGAAAATTGCCTTTGGCGTCGATTCCGGCGGGCGTTAGGCTGAAGGATTCACTCGTTGTCACCCCGAGGCCTGGCTCAGAGCTTAGCCTCGGGAGATCG
>JAJZZI010000217.1 GCA_021797635.1 Bacillota bacterium
CCGTTTGCCTCTCTCTCGCAGGGGTCTTCCACCCTTCAAAAGCCCAAATCGCGCCCTCGCAATAAGAAGAAAAAACGCCCGCGTCCCCGATCCCGTCACTAAAAGATCGCCAGGGGGTGGCTCGACGGCGCCGCCCTTGCAGAGGTTCACGCTGACCGGTCTTAGCCCTGGCCAGAATTGGTGAGAATGGACGGGGCGGGATCGGGTGACCGTGCAGGTTAATGTTGCGGTCTTAGAAGCTCTGAAACAGCGGGACGGCGCGAAGGCTGCGGTGACCGCACGAGAGCCCCAATGTCCCTTCTCAGAACCTTTGTGCATCAAGGCTTCGCGGTGGTTTAAATGTTTTCTTGAACCGGATGGGAAGGCTCGCACCTCTTGCAAATATAGAAGAAGGTAGTCGTATAATGGTCCAAGGTTGGTGGTCGCAACGGAGTTGGGAGGTGAACGTTCACAACGTAAAGCCTTATCGACATACTCTGCAGCCAGGCGATCACGTCGCGATCCAGGCAGAATTTTTGTCGATTGCCCTGCGGGACGAAACGATGGACGGCCAAGATTCTTTAACTGCCTCGGCCATCGTCTGTACTTGCGGCCTGTCGCACGCTCTGGCCTTGCGGACCAGGAGAGTTGACTCAACAGAACTTGTTTAAACGAAACGGGCGCCAAGATGATGCCTCTATGCTTTCGATGTAGGTTCCAGACTCCGTTCCCCGTGCGTTGACCTGCCATGTGGAGCGCGGTGCGGTAAGGGAAAAGACGGAGGCATGGCAGCGAACAGCGCGACCTCATCCCCAGGTACGGACGGAAGCGAAGACACGCGAAACCCGGAGGATTTAGACGAAGAAAGGCGAGGGCTGCAATCATGGGAGTCAACAAGCAGGCGGTATTGGCGAACAGTACAGCGGCGACCGGGGTGCCGGGCTTCGAGCTCACCATCTCGCAGGAGTGGTTGACACTGGGATTAATCCCTTGGAATCGGGCGCTAAGCCATATAATGGAACCGTACGCGGAACGCGGACCGTGCTCGGTGATCCTGGAAGGACTTCGGGGCCTGCCTATTTCGGCCAGGGCGGACTTTGCCAATGAGGCCTTTATGGTTCGCGCCACTCATTGGATGGAAAGGGATCCGGCGCGGTCTTATCTCGTCGACGTGATCGCAGAGGACCCGCTGACGCTTGGCTTTCGGCCGGGCTTGCGCTATTCAAAGGAAGAGGCAGGGGGAGAGGGGGAGGAAGAGGATTCCCATGAGGTTTTTTTCCAATTGTTAGATGGGCACGACGACCGAACATCGTGGTTACCGATTCGACAGCTCGCTTTAAAGCTCAAGGCCCGACCTGGCTTCGAATCGTTATTAGCTCCCGATGTGGCGCGCGAAGTCACCCTCTTTGACTACCAATTGGCGACGGTCAAACGGGTTTTGCAAGAGATGCGAGGACGGGCCTTGCTAGCCGACGAGGTCGGGTTAGGCAAGACCATTGAGGCTTGTATGGTACTCATGGAGTACATCCTGCGAGGCTTAGTCAAGAGTGCCCTGATCTTATGTCCCCCTTCGTTGGTGGGGCAGTGGCGCGAAGAGCTCGAACGCAAGTTTAACTGGCCTTTCGTGACCTACGAGGAAGAGGTGTTTCGTAAGGCTGAGGACCCGTTTTCAGCTTGTCCCTGGTTAATTGCCTCGATCGATACACTGAAACGTACCGAGTGGTCGGAGCGAGTCAAAGAGAGCGCTTACGACCTCATCATCGTCGATGAAGCCCACCATTTGAAGAATGATAAGACGTTGGCCTATCGGCTAGTCAGTACCTTGCCCAAGAAATTCATCCTCCTCCTAACTGCCACCCCGGTAGAAAATCGTCTCGATGAGCTGTTCAACTTGATCACTTTGTTGTCCCCTGGGCATCTTAACACCAAATCGGGATTTCGCCGACGCTTTATTGAGTCTAAGGATCCCCTCACACCGAAACATCCCGAGGAACTGCGCCGCCTGCTGCGCGGTGTCATGATTCGAAATCGCCGTAGTACTACCGGAGTCATCATGACCCGGCGGACCGCGCACACGATTGAAGTGTTGCCCTCGGAGCGAGAGCAGCAGTTTTATGAGGCCGTCAGTGCGTTTGTCCGGGTTCAGTATCGCATGGCGGCGGACGCAGGCACGGACGGTTTAAATTTTAACCGCATGGGCTTGAAGACGATTCAAAAAGAATTGGGAAGCGCGTCGGTCGCGGTGATTCCTACTTTGGAGCGCATGGCTCAACATCCGGGGTTAAGTTCGATTCAACGGGACCAGTTAGGGCAACTTGTCACGATTGCCAATGATCTTGCTGACCATCATAAGCTGGACCGCCTCCTGGAGTTGCTGGCACGGGTGGGCGACGACAAGGTGCTCATCTTTACTGGATATCGGCGTACTCAGGATTTGATCCTGGAAAAACTTAAAGCCGAAGGGATTTCGGCGGAAGCGTTTCACGGAGAAATGTCGCGGGCTGCTAAAGATAAGGCGGTCATCCGCTTTGAGAATGAGGTGCCTATCTTGGTGTCGACCGAATCCGGCGGAGAAGGACGAAACTTGCAATTTTGCCATCTGATGGTCAACTATGACCTGCCATGGAACCCCTTGCGTATCGAACAACGGATTGGGCGAATTCACCGAATTGGCCAGACCAAAGATGTGCACATATACAACCTCGTGGCGCAGAATACGGTGGAATCGGAAGTCTTGAACCTGTTAGATGCTAAATTGAATATGTTTCAATTGGTGGTGGGAGAACTTGATATGATACTAGGCAAGCGAAGCAGCGAGCGCGATTTCGAAGACGCTATCATGGATCTTCTGGTCGAGTCGGCCTCTCATGAGCAGTTTCGGCTTAAAATGGAAGATTGGGGCGAGCAATATCGTCGTGCGAAGTTGGCCTACGACCAGGTTAAAGCTGCCGACAGCGCGCTCTTCGATGAATTGGTCAACGATGCCTAAGAACGATATTGAGCGGTTTGTGCTCGACGCCCTGGCGGCGGAAGGCGCTGCTATGGAGACACTTGGCTATGGTTTGACCGAGGTGGTGATTCCGCAAGCGCTGGCGCTTGTTCTCCAAGTGCCTCCCCTCATGACCTTAGTCTTTGACAGTGAAGCCCATCGTGAGGCGCCTGAGGCGATGTTAGTGACCTATGGCCATCCTTTGGTGGATGCGTTGATCGCATATACCTTGGAACGTCATCGAGGATTTCGCTTTTATGTACACCTCGATCCGCACGATTATGCCGTAAGCGCCGAACGCGTGCAGTCATTACTCGGTCAGACACTAGAATTTCGAAAGACCCGAAAGCCCGAGGTGGTATCGATGGTCCCCATTATGGGCTACGACTTCTCCTTTCGGTTTCGTGTGGCTTGGCAATCGTCCAGTCGGGTCGAAGAAGTCGCCGAGCATCTGGTGGATAGTCAGGGTAATGCCTTGTCCTCTTCGGAATATGAGCGAACGTTTTGGCATACAGAACCGGGGCCGCATGAAAGGGATTTGCCAACCATGCCCCCTCGGCCGTTTGCGCACTTATATCAAAAGGTTCGGCAGGCCACGGAAGCCGAAGCCAAGGCTCGATCCAAAAAGCTTGCGGAATCTGATCGGAGCCAATATGACCGTGAGTATCAGCGGATGCAGACCTATTACCAAAGTACTTTGCAAGAGTTGAAGAGCAAAATGGCAACGAGCTCGAACGATCGTCGCTCCCAGGTGTTTCAAGAACGCTATCGGGCGGCGGAGGCCGATCGTGACCGGCGCTTGGCTGACCTGCGAGGCGCCTACACGGTGGATTACCAGATCGTACTGGACCATGTTCTGATGTATGGCGTGCCCCGCATGATGGTGTGGCTAGGGCTACAACAAAAAGCCGAGCACCTTTCGGTGCCTGTACTGATCAACCTACTCACGCGAACGCTGGATCCTTTTCCTTGCCAGGTCTGTTCCATGCCTGCTAGGAGCTTGACCTTTGAATCGGTCTGGGTGGGAGAATGCTGTTACCAAAGCGCGGATTAGACGGTAAAGGCTCTCGGTTCCTCGTCTGAAGGCTTGCTGTGCGGTTTCATCGTATAATTCTACTGCACGTGCTGACCGTCGGGACGCTCCATCTGAAGGTTCTGGAGCGATTCCACCTTCGATTTTTGCCGGTGGGGTAAGACCTCACGTCGAGGTCAGCTCGACTCGTGATACGGTTTTTGGTACGCGTATAACCAATACGATCCCACCCCGTGCATATCGCGTCCGCCCAGAGTGGGGGACCCGCGCGTCGTGGCGTCGGTGCATGGGGGTTTCGAGGCATAAGAACGGCCCGATGTTAGCCTATGGTATCAGAATTTACTCGCCCATGGGTACGCCGTAGTTGCCCCCAACGTTCGCGGCAGCACAGGATAGCCACCAAAAAGATTAGGTCCGGGAGGACATATGAAAGCAGACGAAAGGCAGCGGGCAGAAGACCACGGAAGGAATGAGACGATGTCGATAGGTGATGGCAAGCGCAGAGCGGACATTCGCCCGGGTAGTACGGTCGATATTGTGCTTAAAGCGGACCAACCTACGGGACGGCTGACTCGAGGCGTGGTCAAAGATATTTTGACCCATTCGTCGACGCACCCACATGGGATTAAGGTGCGCTTGTCCGATGGACAAGTGGGACGCGTTCAACGCATTGTTGAGCCGAGCGAACCACGTTGATCCATCTAAAACGGTTGGCGATTAGAGGAAAAGACAGGAGAGTTCGGTGGTCGTCGTAAAAATGATCGCCCTCGTGCTGTCGCTAGGCATGGATAATCTCCTCGTATCGCTGTCCTTGGGCATGGCTCGCACCAGGGGTACCCTAAAAATCGCTCTCGCCTTTGTCAGTGCCGAGGCGTTGATGCCACTGATGGGCCTACTCATCGGAAAGGAAGCCAGCCAGCTGGTTGGCCCGTGGGCACCTTTGGGTGGCGCCCTGGCTCTCTTGACCCTAGCCATATGGCTGCTTTGGTTCGATCGCGACCAACGCGAGGCGGATAACGCCCGCAATCTTCACGGCCTGGCGCTGCTAATGGCGGCCTTCAGCGTGAGTGTGGATGAGTTAGCCGTGGGATTTTCCATTGGCCTCGTAGGGGTTCCAGTGACCCTGACGGTGGGTCTGATTGCCGTGCAGGCCTTCATCTTTACCATCTTGGGAATGACGATCGGTTCCCAAATCCAAGGCCATGTGGGGGAGTGGGCCGAAAAGCTAGGGGGAGGGGTGCTCGGTCTCTTGGGCCTCTTGATCGCCTTTTATGCGGTGAGCCGACTTTTGCGCTGATCTGGTTCACCCCATTACCTATCCGAGGGAGAGGAATGCGCATCCTCTTGCCATTTGCTGGTTTGCGAAGAGGGTTACGCTTGGTTGCTTCTGCCCAATAACGGCACACGCTCCCGACGCCTGCGTGGGTCCACGAGCCAATAGGTCAGATTGACAGCCGTTTTGAGGGCCATGGCCAACAGCACGAGCAGAAAAAGGGAGGTCATCATCAGGGGCCCATCCACGTTGGCCACGCCGGTTGCGGTTAGGATGCCCATGCCGGGAACGACGAAAAGGTTTTCCACCCAGACGGCGTTGACCACGGTAAGGGCGAGCATGGGTCCGGCGACGCGCAGCAGATCCATGCCGGCATTGACCAAGCCGTGACGGAGGACCTGTGCACCCTGTCGGAGGCCCTTGGCCCTCGCGGTCATCATGTAGTCCTGGCGCATCGCTTCTTGAAATCCCCCGCGAAATCGGTGGAAGACGGCCGCGAAATTGGCGAGGAAGAGGATTCCGATGGGTAAGATGGCTGTGGACGGGGGCTCCCATCCATGGACGGGAAGCAGGCCGGGAAGCAAGGCACCAAAAAACCAGATTGCCCCTGCCGCGATAACAAACGAGGGGACGCCGCGTCCGACATGGGCCAGCCCGCCGAGCAGGCGATCGATCCAGGTGTGTGCCCGCAAGGCAGCAACGAGACCGAGGAGCACTCCCAGCACCAAACCTAGGATGGCGGAGGTCAAGACCAGCTCCAGGGTAATCGGCATGGCAGAAAGGACTTTATGCCAAAGAGGCACCGCCGGGTAGGTCAGTGAAGTGCCAAATTGGAACGTGAGGGTATGCCAGATGTAGCCCGCGGTTTCTCTCCAAAGGGGGTGTGCGCCATATCGCCAGACTAATTGGCGTAGGGCCCGAGCTAGGATTCGGGGAGACGGCAAAACCTCCAAAGGACTCAACGGGGGCCACGCGGTAAGGCGGAAAGCCGTGGGATTCTTGTACAGCAGAAGATAGCTCGCGCCTAAGAAAAGGGTTAATTGGCCGATCAGGGTCAAAACTCGAGTGCCCAAACGATACATGGCGCTTCGCATTTTGGCGCCTCCTTGTTTAAGCTTGAACGGTTGAGCCCAGTGATGACGCTCTAATCAGGTAATTGGCGATATTAATATACCATTTTGCGGATGATGATCTAAACGTACTCTGAAAGGATCCATATAGTTCCAGCCAGTAGGGAACCACGGGATCTATCGAACTTCTGAAGGTGCTCTTCGTTGCCATTAAAGGACGGCAATTTCGTCACCCCAATTTAGTGAAGAAAACATCCTCGGGAATGAGCGATATTTAAACACAATTAAGCAAGGCGGCTGGCAAAGGTATACGATGGCGGGGACGGTCTTCCACCGGTCCAAACTGCCATTGCCGATCTGGTTTTGGCCGTCTAGTGGGTGGCCCTGTCGGTCGCGTTCAGTGCCAATGGGAAAGCACCTGGCGTCTTGTTGCACTGGATCAACGCCAAGGCGGTTTCAGGTGGAACTAACCCCGGGTGTCGACGAGGGATGCGCCCGCCGACAACTGTACTTTCCGCAATGTGTGTATCGGTACGATCGGCGCATCTTCTTTGACCGCCTACCGCATCGACAAGAGATCGGGTGGGGACTAGCCCTTCGCCAGCCAGGTCTATCATGCTGATACCGAATTCTCGCAAGCCCGTTTCCGCGCAAATGCGACAGTTCATTTATGGTGCCGCGGTCCTCGCAAGAGGCTATGGGTGAAATCCCGTATGACTTCGGGGTGCGACAGTTAGAATTGGTAAAAACGGGGAATCGCTCGAGTGTCCCCCCTGACGCGACAACGAGGGCCATGGGGGAGGGGGGACTCAAGCCCATATGCGCTAATTTAAGGAGAAAGATCGAACTGAAGCGAGCGGCGACGCGGTCGCTCATACAGGGCTTTGATCCACTCCCGTGCGTTGGCGCCCCAATCGGCGAGATCCAGGCGGCCCTG
>JAJZZI010000072.1 GCA_021797635.1 Bacillota bacterium
CCATCCGTAACAGCCACACCGACAAGGTGACCCAGTCGGTGCCGGCTCCCAAAGATGGGGTCGCGGTCGTTTCCAGCCCTAATCAGCAAAGCCTCTATATTTTGGAGCCGAATGGCAATGTCGATGAGGTTGCGAGTCCTAGTGGTCAGCTGGAATCGCTCTTTACCGTAGGCCACTCAGGGTACGCCGAAACGCTCAGTCCCGGCGGCAATACGCTCTATGTGTTAAAAGGTCAGGGGTCTACCCGTAACGTGGCCGTGGTCGATGTCAACACGGAAAAGGTTACCGAAGTGTTGCCGGCGCCTAAAAACGCCAACAGTCTCAGCTTATCGCCTAACGGCAGCACCTTATACATCGGGGCGGGCTCCTCGACTTTTGGCAATGTCCAAGCCTACCGCTTTCATTAAATAGACGGTGACAGGTATCACGGAAAGGAGATCCCATGGCCAACGCGGTTCGCCTCCATCGTACCCCTTTACCCACACCTAAGCTCTCGCAGCGAGTTCCTAGAGAGACGGCGGCGTGGACCGTGGCGGGCATTGTGAGCCTGCTGTGGGGTCTTCGTCTATGGGGCTATGGCACCTTAGTGCCTGCCGTGGTCATTCCTGGTCTGGTCTTAAGCGCTTGGGGGCTCTTTCTCATGAGTGCGGCCTGGGTGCCTGGTGCCTTGCAGGGCAAGCGCGGGCGAATGATCTTCGTCGCGACCGTGGCACTGACCGTCGTGGCTTTGGCGCTCTGGAGCTACACGCAGGTCTTTACCGTCCCCGCTTACGGGACGGATGAGATGGCGTTTGACCAATATGCCGCCCAACTCGTGCTGCACGGAGTGGACCCCTTCTTGCGGTCGATGGGGCCGTCGTTCGCCAAATTTCAAGTCTCCCCGAACGGCTATACGTTTCAGCTCAACGGCACGCCTGTCACTGCACTCTCCTATCCAGCCCTGTCCTTTTTGCTCTATGTGCCCTTTCTCGCCTTGGGGTGGTCGACCCAGTTAGCTGTAGCCCTGAACGTGGCCGCTTGGGCCATCAGTGTGATTCTCTTAGCCATCTACCTTCCCGCCAATCAGCGTCCCTTAGCCACGGCGGTCGCCAGCCTCAGTATCTACATCAGTTATGCGGTCGGGGGAGTGACCGATGCCCTCTACGTTCCCTTTCTGATTGTGGCCGCCGTGGGTTGGGACCGCTATGGACGAGCCCAAGGCTGGGCCGCCTGGGTCGGCCCGCTCGCCTTTGGCTGCGCCATGGATATCAAACAGACGGCTTGGGTGCTGCTGCCATTTCTCTTAGTGGGCTTGATCGGCGAGAGTCATCGCCAAGGGCTTCGAGGTTGGGACCGCCTACAGTCAGCGGTGCGCTATACCGTGATCACCGCCATCGCCTTTTTTATTCCCAACATCCCTTTCTTGATGGGAGCCCCGATGGCCTGGGTCCGGGGTGTCATCACACCAATGCTGGCTCCGACGGTGCCGTCCGGACAAGGGTGGATTACCGCGGAGATGTTTTTGCACGCTGGCGGTTCGCTTACCGCCGTGACGGTCCTAAGCGTGGTTGCGCTCGTGGCCCTGGGCATCATTTATGCCGTGACCTATCCTCGATTGAAAGGATGGACCTTCTTTGCACCTTCTTTAATTTTGTTTTGGGCGACGCGCTCCTTCGGTAGCTACCTGGTCATGTTAGTGCCAGCGGCTTGGGTGGCTTGGGCCACCACCTCCCACAGCGCGCTGCCTCGGCGACTCGCGCGAAAGGGCCGGGTCTTGGTGGCCTCTTCGCTGGGCGCCGTGGCGGCAGCCTTAGCCGTGGCCATGGCGGACCCGAGCCCTCTCACGGTCCGGATTGCCGGGGTGCATACCACCGGGCAATTGGCCACCGTGGACGCCGTCACCGTCGTCGTTCGGAACGCGAGTGACCGTCCGCTCCGTCCGGCCTTTACCGCCGATAACGGGGGAACGCTTACCGCCTTTTGGAATCGCCTGTCGGGACCCAGCACGATTGCGCCGCACAGCCAGGCGACCATGACCCTGGCGGCTCCGAATTTTTATGCGCAGCCCCCTCTCACCGGAGGATTTCAAATCGTGGCCTTTACCAGCACGCCCAAGACCATCAGCCATTCGACGGCCTACTTGCCGACGACCTGGCACCTAGCGATGAATCCCGACGCCGTCAACCGCCCCGTCTTGATCCACCATCCGGTCACCCTCCATATCCGCATCTTGAACCGCTTCGACCATCCGGTGTTCGCGCGCGGGGTACCGGTTTACCTCGGCCAGATCATTTATGCGCAGAGCGGTCTGCAATATGGTCAGGCCCGGATCAACCGCGGGTATCCCGGGGAAACCCCGGTTTCCGCGCTGACTAATGCCCGGGGCATCGCCACCTTTGTCATTCGAAGTGCTGCGGCCCCAAGCAGCCCGATTTACTTTGAAGCCAATCTGGTCAATGATACCTACTTCTATCCCTATGGGTATTCGCAGATTGTTCCTGTGAGGTTTGTGCGATGAGTACGTGGATCGAAAGCGTAAGCACGTCGATTCGATTGCGGTGGAAAATGCAGGTGGTAAGTCGACGACTACTGTGGACAGAATGGCACGGTTCCGTGTCCATGGTTGGATACGGTCTACTGTTATTGCAATGCCTCGCTTTAATCACCTTCAGTACCTATGAATGGCATCGCTTTGCTCTGACCAGCGATTTTAGTAGCTATTATCAACCCTGGTATTTGATTGCACACGGCCACCTAAATCCGCCGCAAACGGCAGACGGTGTTCAATTTTATCAAGACCATTTTGTTTTGGCCATTTGGGTGTTAGCCCCGCTCTACTGGTTGTGGCCCCATGCTGTTACGTTACTGTGGGTTCAGGACCTCGCCGCGATTGGTGCCGAGATGGTGGCTTGGAACTTAATGGTCAGCTCGATTACCGAAAGGGTTTTGGATGCGCGTAGTCGACGTATTTTGCTGCTGACCGGTGTTGTTCTATTAGTCGCAAATCCCTGGACGTATTGGGGCATTGCTTTCGACTTCCATCCTTATACCTTGGGCGTGTTCTGCTCTCTGTTGGCCTTACACTACTTTTTGAAAAAGCGAATCGCCCTCGGATATCTCTGGGCTGCCTTGGTCTTTTTGGGCGGTGACGTGGTCGCTACCTATGTCGCTGGTCTCGGTATATCCGTCTTTTTACTTTCCAAGGGACATGCCCGATGGCATGGTGCCGTATTACTAGTCGGTATGGTAAGCCTTTTGGGAGTGTACAGTATAGTAACGTCCACGGGAGGCGCTACATCGCACTTGGCGGCCCAGGCCAGCAGCACGAGCAATGTTGGATTTTTAGCGCCGTACGGCTACATTGCTGGGTCTCAAACGTTATCCATTACTCATCTTGTCGAGGGCTTCTTCTTCCATCCAAACCGTTGGGCTTCTCTCGTTTGGTCGCTTCGTACTGATGTATGGGCTGACCTATCTCCCGGCGGGGTAATAGGGTTGTTCACCGGTTATGGTCTGGGACTCCCTCTGATCGCCTTAGCGCAAACCTTTCTGGCGCCTGGCTTCAATACGGACTTTGCTCAAATGTTTCCTATCTACGCATTGTTAGCGGTGGGTACCGTTCAGTGGCTTATCCGCATTACGGTTCGATGGAAGATACTCGGTAGCGTTCTAGCCCTTCTGATGATGATCAACGCGGTTGGTTGGAGTACCGTTTGGCTCGCCAGGTGGCCGCAACAATGGGTCTCGGTTTCACCGTCCGCTGCGCACATTTTGAATCAGATAGAACGGAGCATCCCGGCAGGCAATGAAGTCATTGCCTCACAAGGGATCATGGGGCGGTTCTCCGACCGGCACTGGGTTTATCCATTGCTTTACCCAGCCCTTCCCACACGAACTCCTGTCACCGATATCGTAATTTCTCCCTACCAAGGGATTAATGTTCTTACGGTCAACCAGATACTGGCTCGGATTGCCTATCTAAGCCGTGATACCCGGGCGCGTCTGATTCTACACCAGGCTGGTATTTGGGTCTTCGCGTATCGACGTCGGGTCCATGCCAAGTCCCTCACGTTTCCCGCGTCGCAAGACAGTGTGCCGGGGTGGGCCGCAGGTACGAAAGAAGGGCAGCCCCTTCTCAATGGACCGAGCCAGGACTGGATGATGACCAGTGGGTCGCAACCGGGATACGTGATGGATCAAGCGTACTGGCGTCTTCCGCTAGGAACCTATCGCTTGTCCATTCAAATTCAAGACACGGGACCCGTAGACGTGGAAGTATGGGACTCGACAGGAAACCATCTGCTACTTCGTCGAACGATGCCGGTCACGAATGGTCTCGAAGTCCAAAGCGCCGTCTTCACCAATAGCAAGCACTATCCCTCCCACTTGTACCGGGGAGTTGGACCGTTTGCGCTCGATCCCAATCCGCCGTCGCCGTACAACGCGATTGAAGTGCGGGTGTGGAGCCCTGGCGATGAAGTCGTTAACATATACCGCGCCACAATTACTAGCGTGCCTAATTAGGACGGAGGAGGGACCCCTTATTGGATACACCGTTCTTGAGTCTCGTTGTGCCGGTCTATAACGAAGAGGCCGTGCTTCTTCAGAGCTACCGCCGAATCAAGAAGGCCGTGGCAGACATTAATGCTGAGATTATCTTTGTGGATGATGGCTCTGTCGACCAGTCGAGCACCATCCTAGAAAATTTAGCGGAACATGATCCGGCCACCCGCGTCTTGATGCTGTCGCGCAACTTTGGTCACCAGCAAGCGGTGACCGCCGGCTTGCATTATGCGCGGGGACAGGCGGTTATCGTGATTGATGCCGACTTGCAGGACCCACCAGAGTTGATCCCTGCCTTGGTTCAGCGCTGGCAAGAGGGTTTTGATGTGGTCTATGGCATCCGCCAATCCCGAGCAGGCGAGTCGTGGTTCAAGCGTATAAGTGCCCGGTGGTTTTACCGAATCCTTAGGGGCATGAGCGATGTCGAGATCCCTCTAGACGTCGGAGATTTTCGGCTACTATCGCGAAGGGTAGTGGACGTGCTTAACGCCATGCCCGAGCATCACCGCTTTCTCCGGGGGATGGCGGCCTGGGCTGGCTTCAAACAGATCGGGGTTGAATATGCGCGCTCTCCTCGTGCTGCTGGCCAAAGCAAGTATCCTTTGAGACGAATGTGGCGTCTATCCATTGATGCAATCACGGGATTTACTGTAGCCCCTCTCCGGGTTGGCACGCGTTTGGCAGGACTCGTCGCCTTAGTAGCTATGGGGGGTAGTGCTTGGTTGATCTATCAAAAGCTCCATGCGCCGACCGGGCTGGTTTTGGGCTGGACCTCGATCATGGTCACCATGCTATGGTTGGGTGCGATGCAACTGTTCGTGCTGGGGATGATCGGAGAATACGTGGGCCGAGTCGTGGAGCAAACTCGCGGCCGGCCGCTTTTCATTGTAGCGAAAGCCTTGAACCTACAACCGCCGAAAGACGTTGTCCGTCACGATCTCCGAAAGACACCTGGGGGAATTCGGCCATGATGGTTCCCTTCAAAACCACCGAATTCGCGTGTTCCACTCTACTAAGGAGGTGGATGCTCCATGTCTAGTCCGTGGATTACGATTGCCATCCCAGCATATAACCGCGCCCACTTGTTGCAACAAACCGTCGATTCGGTGAAGTCTCAGACGGACAAGGATTGGGAATTATTTATTGTGGACGATCAGTCGACCGATGATACCTGGGACGCCGCTCAATCCCTGGCTTTCCAGGATTCTCGGATAACCGCGGAGAGAAACCCGGTAAATCGGGGGTTGGCGGCGAACTTTCGGCATTGCGGGTCGTTGGGGTTTGCACCCTATGTTTTATTGTTGGCTGCCGACGACCAACTCGAAAGTGAATTTCTCGCGCATATGCATCGAATCGCCGACACAGATCCCACGGTGGGGTTGCTCTGCGGACGTCGAGTCCTATACAAAGGTCGGACGGGTCGCCGACGTCCCTACTCAGTGGTGTTTAACGGCCGCCAAGACGCAGGCACAACGGTGGCTCGAGCACTTCGTAATGGGAATCTCTACGGTCTCTACTCCGCCGTTGTCATGCGAAGGGATGCCTTGGTTAGCATAGGCGGCATCCGAGACGATAATCCATGGGCCGGGGATTTCGAAGCGTTTGTGCGAATTGCCGCAAGATATCCGGTGTATTTTAATCCTCAGTCAGCCGTGTATCAATATGTTGATAGCGCCACTCAGACTTCTGCCATGGTCCGCGACGGGACGATTGTACGCTACGAAATCGAAACCTTACAGCGCCTGCTCACTGACAAACTCGTACAAGCTTATATGTCGGATGCTGACATCGCCGCCGCATGGGAACGTGTTCGGGCTTTGGCATGGGGGATTCAGTTCTACGGGAGATTGGCGGGAAATTTTCGGACAACATTTACGCCCGGGGACATTCAAATTGACTCTTCGCATACTCGGCATTCTGTCCTAGCCACGGTCATCCGGTTGCTTTATCAGCGCTGGCGACTGACTTATTGACGAACGGCCACGAATCGTAGTGGACTCCAGGGAGGTGCTTCTGCCATATGCGTCGAATCTTGTTCTATGGTCTGTTCGCCGGCAGTCGAAATCCCTATAGCTTAGACGTTTATACGGTGGATGCGTTAGTCGGCTTAGCGCAAGACAGCAACACCCACATCTTTTTCTTGACACCCCAACCCGATACCTATGAATCGTCGTATGACAATGTTACTATCGTCCCCGTCCCCAAGTGGTTGCGACCGAGGTGGGGTGCTCAGGGTTTAGTTCGTATTCTCTGGGCGACCGTGGCGGCCCCCTATCTGATCAGAAAATACGCGGCTACCATCTTTTACTCCCCCGTCGCGGAGGGCCCTCTGTTCCGATTTGGTCGGTATTGGAATGTCATCACGGTCCTTGACGCCATACCGGCACTCGACCGGCCCTGGTCGCTTTCGGGTATTTACTATCGTCTGATTCTTCCCCTAATTTTTCTGACCTGCGATCGTGTTCTCACCGTGTCGGAGGCTGGGTTGCAACAATTGGCGTCCGTCTATGGTCCTCGCGTAGAAGGACGTACTCGGGTCGTCCATTATGGCGCCCATCTGGAACAATTCGCCGCCGACGGCAACATACAACACGAAAATTATATTCTTTATGTAGGGAATTTCCTGCACTACAAGAATGTCGAGACTATCATTCGTTCACTAGCGCTTGTGGACGCCGATGTGCAACTATATATCGTCGGA
>JAJZZI010000214.1 GCA_021797635.1 Bacillota bacterium
TCCTCGCCGCTGGACACGGTCACGGAGGCTATCCGGGAAGAGGACGGAGGCGTTTTTCTTCTTTGGCTCCTTCCTCGACATGCCTTCACGGTTTTCCACCAGGTATTTCAAATATTTTCCAAAGGATAATCATGGAGAAATGTAGAATTCCGGGGTACGAAACCATCAACCCCTTTGCCACAAACACCAGCCATCGAAAGACGTGACATTGGAAGAGACGCAGGCCACACTTCCCTCTAATCCGTTCCCGGATCCGTAGGCTGCAAGCACGTAGAACCCGCAAGTACCTGGTGCAGCCATGGGCCGTGGCTATGCTGCTGAAGCCCCGAACCTTCGCGCACCATTAGCGGTCACGCCCAGCACCAGTGCGTTTCCCTCTAATGGCGAACTGAATTTGCCAAGGTGACATGCGAAGCACGAACAGCGAGGTTCGCTCCCCTGATGCACAACGATCACACCGGTATTGGCTAACTTCCGATAGGTTGCAGGAATGGACAGGCGCTGCCCCAAGGTAATAGTCGAGGATCGGCCATGGGCGGTCGAAAAGGCCCGCATCAGCGTTTAGGGTGAAGGGGGGTAAGCTCATATCTTGCGCTCGGGTTCCCGTCTAAAAGACTACATGTTACCGTACTTGACTCAGTGCGACCGCAGATGTTGCATGGTTGTGTCGATTGGAAGGGGTTTTTAGTAACGACTAGGTAATATGGATGTGAAATAATATGAAAGGGAAGTGTTGCCAATTGGGAATGTAAGGATTCTCGTTATCAGTCAGGATGCAATCTTTGGGTCCGACCTAGCCGTGGCTTTAAGGTTCTTAGGGTATCGAACCTCGGTCGTGACGGATATGCAAGAGGGCAAAACGCTCCTTGGTGAAGATGTCTTTGACTGCCTTCTGCTCGAAGAGAGGTATCCGGCTCAGGGACGAAAGGATTTGACTCAGCTATTGGAGGCGCGCCTGCCTACGATCATTCTCAGCCAAAATCCGGTGGAATGGCGAGAAATTGCTGCGTTGGCAGAGGGGGCTGACGACTACCTACCGACGTCGATTGGCTTAGGTTCTCTCTGTGCCCGTATCAACCGGTCGGTATCGCGAAGACATACGGAGATCGGGCCATCGCCACCGGCAGGTTTGGTCATCCACGGTGAAACGGTGATGGTGGGCAATCGCACGCTGCGTTTGCCCAGGCGAGAAGTGAAGCTCTTGGAGGTTTTAATGGGGGCGTCCGACCGTGCGCTTTCGCGCGAGGCCTTGTTAGACCGGGTATGGGGTCTTGATGCGCTTGAGTTTGAACTCCGAACCGTGGATGTAGCCGTGGCCCGCCTGCGCAAGAAGCTATTCGAACGCTTTGGGGTGCGGCCGATTGAAACCGTACCGGGGACGGGATATCGGTATCGGAAGGACATGATGAAGATCGCATCGGAGTCCTATTCAGAAACTCAAGGTGGAGGCACTTCATGACCGAAGCAGAACATCTTGTGCTCAAAGGTCGCATGGATCGTGTCCTTAACAATCTTCGATGGTTGGTTGCGGATGCCCTCCCTCATCGGCTTTCCCCACGAAATTACCGTCTCATTTGGATGTACTCGCTTCATCTCAATGTTCTAGCCAACCAGTTAGGTCAACGTCGGCTAGGCTTAAACGCCAGAGCCTTTGTCGAATGGTTGGAAGATGCCTACCGCTTTGGAGAGATGACACCAAGCCGCCTCAAGGAGAAGACCTCGGAGATTTTTGGTAAAGGTGAATACCAAGAGAGTCTGGTAGAACCTTGGTGGGCCGATCGCGTGCTGGTCATGGACGACCATCACCATGGCGACTGGGAGGTGCTCTTTCGCCACACCTCGACCGACCTTCGCTTTGTGTCAGGCTCCGCGGCTCAAGTATTGCGGGTGGCTCGCTTGGCAAGGCCTCATATGATCATGCTCAATGGCGACCGGTGGGCGGCACAAATCCCGGAAATGGTGGCCGCGATGCGCGACGACCAGCGTTTGCAGGGATCTTCAATATGGGTGTACGGCGATCATCTGGATAAGGTGGATACGAACAGTTGGGCGATCTTAGACGGGCGACTAGACTTTCCTTACGATGCCTCCGCACCTATTCATTTGCGGCATGCTCAGGCTGAAATGCGTCGGCTCCGCGATTTAATGATGATAGACCTGGCCACCGGGCTTTCTTCGTTCGGATATTTACACCGCTTGCTGACCGCTGAACTCCTTCGCAGCCAGCGAAGGAGCGAGAGGCTTGCGCTGATTTCGTTTACGTTGAACCCGTGCCTTTGGGGGGAAGATTGGTGGTGGCAGTCGAATGAAGGCGCCGACCATACGATTGAAGCGGTGGCCGAACTGCTGAAAAGTGCCGTGCGCGGCTCCGATGTGGTGGCTTTTGATGGGGCGGGACGATTTTACGTGCTGATCTTTGACGGAGCCCCATCTTACTTGCAACGTCGCATTGATGAAATTTCTCAGCAAATATCCCAAGAAATTGCGCCCACAGGTTGGAAAGGCGGCTATTCGACTCTGTTGAGCGGGATTGCGCGCTACCCTCAACATGGGCAGATGGCCGAGGACATTTTGGGCCATTGTCACCAATCGCTCTGGGTGAACGCGCTCTCGCCGCATGTTTCTACGGCGTGAGCATGCATCATCCCGGTGAACTGACCGCGGGTAGGCCAGCCTTGCACTCCCGCCTGCAGGGTGAAAGAGGTTTCGTCACGCGGGTAAATAACTTACTTGCAATCTTGAAAAACGCCGGTCAGCAGCAGATCTTGACGGGCCGCCTAAGCCGAGCACAGGAGATGGATACCCATATGGATAACCAGGAGCAGGTGAACCCCTTAGACCAGGCTCTACAGCAATGGACGCGAGATGCAGAGCCACGCGCTGGCACGACGCCAGGATGGTTTTTAGAATATCAGCCTCAAGTAGCTCTCCCGAGCAAGGTGATGGTGGGCGTGGAAGCGTTGGTGCGGTGGAAACTGCCCAACGGCGACGTTCTCGGGCCAGACCAGTTTATTCCCTGGTTAGAAGGCAACGGATGGGTGGCTTGCCTTGGCGATTGGGTGCTGCGTCATGCCTGTCAGCAGTGGCAGATCTGGAATCAAAATAGCATGTGGCCACGCATGCGGATGTCGGTCAACGTATCCGCGTATCAATTGCGCGATCCGAATTTTTCGGCGCGAACTTTAACGCTATTAGAGGATCTTGCCGTGGACCCCGCGATCTTGGAGTTGGAACTGACGGAAGGGACCGCGTGGAACAATTTTGGTCAAGTCGTGGCAGCCGTAAACGAGTTTAGGGCGTGCGGCGTTCGCGTGGTCATGGACGACTTCGGCCAAGGGGTATCGGGGCTCAACGCTCTAAGAATGCTACCGCTTGACGGGATTAAAATCGACCGTGCGTTCATCGCTGGGATCGACACGGATCAAAAACGCCAGCTTATCGTGGCTTCCGCGACCAACCTCGGTCATCAGCTCGGTTTAACCGTAACCGCGGAAGGCGTCGAGACCGCGGCCGAATGGTTGACGTTGACCGATTTGCATTGCGATGCCGCCCAGGGCTACTACATCAGTTGGCCTTTGTCGGCGAAGCACTTTACCTATCATGGCGACGCCACGCACGGGGAGGAGCGCAAATCGTCGTGATGCGCAGGCGTCGGAATGCAGCCGAAAAAGGACTTCATTCTCATTTCAGCCTCAAGGGCATCACGGCTGCGCTAGCGTCTCTGATGCACGCGGCAGCGACGATCGCGACCGACGTGGTTTGCTGGATACGGACCCATTGGAACGATGCGCCACGCTCCGAATTGCCGCGCCCCCCAGCAGCACCGGCCGCCATTGAGGTTTCATCCCCCCCAAAATGCCCCTTGCCGGAGCAAGCTCGGATAGAAGCCGTAGATGGCTTAGTAGGGTTAGACGAAGACGGTCGCTTTTCCGTGACCGATCCCCTAGGAGGAGGCCGATACGCGGTCATTTTGGCTCCAGTGGCGCCTTCACCCCTGGAATTGCGAGTCAATGGCATCGTGGTCACAGGAGAGGTGGTGGTGGAACGAAAGGATCGGATTCGGGCGAAGGTGGTCGATCGGCCTGCCAAGAGCAGCTTCGCGATTCACATCAACGAGAGTGCTAGCCAGGCTCGCCTGATGGTAGAATATCATCCCGGCGAAAAGATTACCCTTCGGCCGCAACCGCCCGTTTCCCGTTTGGCATTAACATGGGAGACGGAGTCGGTGGTTTCGCAGCCGATTTCTTTGGGCTCCGTGATGGCAGAGATGGGCCGACAGGGAATCGTGTGGGGCCGCATTGAAGAATCGCGAATTGCCGAGTTTCTTCTGACCAACGTATCAGGTTCGCTAGTAGTGGCCTCGAGCGAGATGGACGGCTTTGACACCCGGCAAGGACAGGGCCCCTTGCCGGGATCGACCGCCGTTCGTGACCGTCCCCTCGTCCATGCCGTTGATTTTGTCGAGGCGGGGACCATCCTGGCCACGGTAGGCGAAGTCAAACGGCGGGTGACGGGTGAGCCGATGGCCATTGGTCCTTGGGTTGGCGGTCAGGGCACCGCCGTCATGGCGGATGGCCGGCATCTGGTCGCCCTCCATTCGGGGCGGTTGGAGAGGGGTATTGGGCCAATCCGCGTGTATAGGGAACACTGGATTGAGGGCGATGTCGGCCCTCACGATATCCTCGTTGAGGGCGAGGGCGACGTCATTGTCAACGGCAATGTGAGCCAATCGACGATTGTGGCTCAAGGGGAGATCATTGTCAGTGGTGCGGTGACCAAGAGCGAACTGCATGCTGGTGGCCGCGTGGCATGCGGCCAAACCGCATTGGATTCATGGTTTTATTCGGGATCCATGGCGAGGACGGCCGGGCACTTTCGTGCTGAGTTAGAGGCGTTGTTACAAGAGCTTTTTGGCCTGCACGATCTCTTTGTGCAGTGCGAAGCGGTGGCCCATCAAACCGACCGAAGGCTTCCTAACGATTTGATTAAACGGCTGGTGGAATACAAATTCCCCGATGCCCATCGACAAGTCCAACGATTATGCACGCTCGAAGAAGGGATGCCTGGCCTCATCACCGCCCCCGAAGATCGCGAGAGCCTATGGCACCTAAAGGACGAGCTATCCCCGGAAAATTTGGCCCAGCTAAAGTCTCCACGCGAAATCATGGGCTTAGTTCAGCGACGATGGGCCAAAGACACCCCCTCTTCTTCGGTGGATAGGGGAGATTTACCAAAACCGTCAAGCCAATTGGCACGGGTGAGAAATTCGGTCATCTTTGCGAGGGGCAGCGTGACTTTGGTGGATGCCATCGATTCGAGGTTAGACATCTCCGATACCTTGATGGTGGGAAATAGTCTTCGAGGAGGCCAGTCGTCTATTGGACGGCACCTTCAGGCCGACTCCTTGGGTTCGGCGTCTGGCGTCGAAACCCGCATTGATCTCCATCCTGGCGCGACCTGGTTGGCGGGCATGCGCCACGTCGGGGTAACCATCCAGAACATGGCGGGCGAGACGGATTATTCGACCGATGACACCGCTTGGGGAGGTGCTGCATCGATGCCAAGATCCAAGTGACGATAGGCGTCTGCCACAAAGGAAACGGTGCCCAGCCATAGGATGCGCGTGTGCGGGGTCGTGCCGCGAAGGGATCCGCGTAAGGCTTCATGGACGGAGGCGACGATAGCGTCCTGGGGTCGGATGGCCAGGTCCCCATATTCATACAACAGGTAGGGATTGGAGCAGGTGGTATAGACAATCGAGTCCGCGAAGGGCTCGACGGCCTGCTGGATTCCCTTGCGATCTTTGGACAGGGGCAGGGAGAGGACCACGCGATCGAAACGGCCACCGGCTTCGCGTAAGAGCGCTTGGGCTGAACGGTGGTGTATTGAGGCGTCCAGCAAGATATAGGGACTGGTGCAGAGGATTTGACCGCGACCGGGCCACACCAAGGAGGGGGCCAGGTCAACCACCGTTTCGGTATCGAGTCTTCCCGACAACAGATCTTCACTTACCGCCAAGGCTACGGCGAAGTTGTCGACGGTAGGACCAAGACTAGGTAGATGGAGTGACGGGATGCGCCGTCCAGACGGCAAGACTACATCAAAGCGGGTGCCCGTCGTGTCGGCCACGCGGTCTTCTAACTGGATCGCTGAGGAGAGGTCGGTCATCGTGAGATCTTCAGGCCAGTTGGGGCGTTCCTGGCCAAGCACTTCCTCCAGCTCGGGACAGGAGGAACCCAGAAAGAGACGCTCGGTTTCGCAATGGACGACGCCAAGTTTGTGCCAGGCAATATCTTGCAGCGTGGGACCGAGCTCGCGTAGATGCTCGGGGAGCAGGTTGGTTAAAAGCGCATAGCGGTGACTAAGCTGGGCCACGTCGTCAAAGCGTGCCCCACGTCCCGTTTCAATGACGGCAAACGAAACCTGGCGTGATCGGAAATATTCGGCGGCGACCACGGCAAAGAGACCGACCGGGCCCATATAGTGACCTTCGGGTAGCGTGTCTAAGAGGGTCCGCCAAGCGGGCCGGATGCGCGACCACACGGCCAAAAACTCTTCTTCGCTAATGGCCTGACCATTTAGACGAATACGGTCGAGGTCACTTAAGAATCCGGGACTGCTGAAAAATCCTACTCGGTGCCCGTGAGCGCGCAAGATCTCGGATAAATAGTATGCTGTCGACCCCTTGCCTTTACTGCCGGTTACCATCAACACGGGATAGGCGCGGTCGGGGTGCCCTAAATGATCCAGCAACTGCCCCGTATGTTCTGGATGCCGACGTCGGTCTGAACCCGGGGTATGCGGGACGCTGTTAAAACTCTCATAAATCTCGTCAAAAACACGCTTTAAAGGCTCAGAAGGCACCGCAGGCCACCTCAAGTTTTGGATTTACTGTATGGAGCCGTCAAGGGTTTGTCAAGCCATAAAGCAGTGCGGATCATGCCCGTGGTGTGCTTCGCAGGACCATTACGAAAGATGGGCCGCCCCTTCTCTTTTATCAGATGCGCCGTAAAACTCCGTCGTTCAGGGCGGAGATATCAGGCGCTGACCCCGGAGGGGTCAATCCGGTGTTTCCTGTTGCTCGATGTATTGCTTGATGATCGACAGGGGGGCTCCTCCAGCCGACCCGGCAAAATAACTGGGGGACCAGAGGCTGCCGCCCCACAGCGCTCGCTCAAGGCTTGGATAGTGCTGCT
>JAJZZI010000172.1 GCA_021797635.1 Bacillota bacterium
CCTGAAAATTGCGTAAGGAAGCTTGGTGATTCAATAAGGAAGCCGATTTCGGCGGGCATGTATCCTATAACTCCTGGAGCGACGCGCCTTTGGTTGATCTGAATGTCACCTGAGTCGGCATATGGGAGACCGGCGAGTAGGCGCAGCAGCGTGGTTTTGCCGGAACCATTGGCACCTATGATGCCTACCACTTCTCCGGCCTCAACCGCCAAATCGAGATGATTCAGGACGCTTCGGCCACCAAGACGCTTAGAGGCTCCCACCATCTTAATTAGCGGACCGTTCACGCGGCACGACGAAGAAATGCGCCATAGGCCGACAACCCTCCGATGATCCACATGAGTAGCCATGTGAGCGGAACGAGGGCGGCATAGCCGGGACCCGCCCCGTAGCCAATCTGACTATTGATCCATGGCCCGATCAGGACCAGCGGTGCGTAGTGGGGGGCGAAGACGAGGAGAGGAAAGAAAGTGGCCAGGAAGAGTAGCCAGGGTCCGGCTACGACCAGGTAGATGTTCTTGATGAGGGTGGAGAGGAGCACGCCCACGACCGTCCAGGCCATGCCCGCCCATGCCGCAATACCGGCGACCATTAGGCAGTAGAGGAAGGGATGTAGCGCCTCAGGGAGCTCCGGTTGACAACGTACTCCACAAATCCCGACTTGCGGTCCCACGCCAACGAATCGCCTGCAGCCACCGGCACCAACAGGGGTAAGATGCCCACAATAAAGTCCGTCGGGCCGTTAAATATGTTGAGAAAGGCCAGATAGGCATTATAATGGCCGGGTTGACTAAGCACTCCGGCATTTGTCCAGTGTCCATAGGCCCAATAGACGTGGCTTCGGTAAAAGGCATAGAGCCCTTGAAAGAAAAATCCCAAGAGGACAGCGAATGCCGCCCAGGTTTGCCTGCGCATCAAGACGCGCTTCCATTCTACGCGCAATAAACTGACCATGCTCAACCCCCTCGTCCACAACAATTCCTCTTCGTAAAGGGCCATAACCCGCTGGGGAGGCGAGCTGACGTGAACCAAGGCTAAACGCTCGCGCACTGAGCCGACTCTTGGTCGCATCCCTCTTGAGCCAGCTCTTCGGCCAGGAGAGTCAAGTGACTAAGAAGTTCTTGGCGTACTTCCGAAGCCTCGCCGGGATCGTCAATGTCGCGGGTCACCTGGCTGAGATATTCATGCCAATCCATAAGTGCCCCCCTCATTTACCAGTACGCGGCCGATGGCATTCGATTTGGTCTGCCACGCCTCCCGTTCCCGGAAAAGGCGCTCCCGCCCACTGTCGGTAAGGGCGTAAACTTTCATCGGACGTTCGGAGCCCAGCCCCTCCCATTGGCTTTTCAGAAATCCTTTCTTTTCGAGCTGATGCAAAAGCGGATACAAGGTGCCTTGCTTTAACGTGAGCACGCCCTCGGAGCGCTCGTCGACCCAGCGCGTGATACGGTATCCATGCGCCGGACCCTCCTCCAAGGCCCTAAGCACCAACAAGGTCGGTACGGACGGCAACAGGGGATCCATTGGCCATTCCTCCTAGATATCTATGCATGTGTTTCTATGCACATTGGAATCTAGGTATCATCCTTGTCAAGCCCTGGAATTCGACAAGGAGAACCTGCTCTGGACCCGTAGATTCCCATCCCTCCGGGGTGGATCGCGGCCATGGCAAGAAGTATTTCGGGGTTCCTGCATCCGTTCGGCTCGGCGTCAGGCGATCTATGTGCTTGTCGACCAATTTGTTATAATTTTTTAAGTGTGTCTTGCCTCGGAAGTCTGCGGCAAGGTATTGGACAATTAAGGAGGTCTTCCGTGTTACCTACGCCCCAAAAATTTACCCTTTTAGCCGGATCGGCTGAAGGGCCCACCCGTCTCAATGCATTTGACAACGCCCTGCTTCGGGCAGGTATTGGCAATGTCAACTTGATTCGGGTCAGTTCGATTCTCCCCCCAGGTGCTGTCGAAGTGAAACATCTGGAGATTGTCCCCGGATCGCTCATGCCTACGGCATATGGCACCATTACCTCGGAAATCGAGGGCGAAGTTATTTCGGCGGCGGTTGCGGTTGGAATCGGCGAAGATGGCCAATATGGTGTCATCATGGAGTTTTCCGGGCGGTGTGATCGCAAACAGGCTGAAGAGACCGTGACCGAGATGGCGACGGCCGCGTTTAAGAGTCGTGAGCGGCACTTAGCCAGAGTGCTGGTACAGGCGACCGAGCACCGCGTGGGACGCATCGGCTGCGCCTTCGCGGCCGTAGCACTTTGGTACTAGCCGCCTAGACCGCAGGTAAAAGGGGGAAACGCCTTGGAAGTGTGGTTCACAGAAAATCAGACGCCTTCGGTGCGCCTGGGGCTAAAGGTAAAGTCCATCTTGCATCAGGCGATGACGCCCTACCAAGAGCTGATGGTGGCCGAGACCGACGCCTATGGCAGGATGTTGGTGCTCGACGGAGCGGTTCAGACCACGGTGATGGATGAGTTTGTCTACCACGAAATGATCACCCATGTCCCTTTAATGATCCACCCCCATCCCCAGAGGATGGGCATCATTGGCGGAGGCGACGGGGGTGCCGTGCGCGAGGCCTTAAAGCATCCTAGTGTGGAGCAGGTGCACTTGGTGGAAATTGACGCAGAGGTCGTCCGTCAAGCCAAGCGCTACTTTCCCGAAATTAGCGTAGAATTGGATAACCCTCGGACCCAAGTGCATTGCACCGATGGCATTGAATGGGTCCGCCAAGCGCGCGATCTCGATGTCTTGGTGGTCGATTCCACCGACCCAGTAGGGCCTGCCGTCGGTCTCTTTCAACCAGAATTCTATCAGTCTGTGGCCGATTGCTTAGGCGAGGAGGGCGTCATGGTGGCCCAGTCGGAATCTCCCTTTTTGGAGCCCGAGGTGATTCAAATGGTGGTGCAGGGGATGCGCACGGTCTTTCCCGTGGTTCGACTGTACCTTGCGGCCATTCCCACCTACCCTAGTGGATTTTGGTCCTTTACCTTGGGCTCCAAAGGCCCCTTGCCGGGACCTGCCGATCTCAGCCGGGCTAAATTTGCGACCCGCTATTGGACGCCCGCCATTCATGAGGCGGCGTTTGCCTTGCCGCAGTTTGTGGAGGACCTCATTCGATGAACCCATTGTTCGTGGCTAAACAGTTTTTAGGCATGCGTGCCCCATTTAAGGACGCCGAGTGGGCCTATTTTGGCGTGCCGATGGACTTCACCGCCTCCTTTCAGCCGGGTTCCCGTTTTGGACCGGGAAGAATCCGAGAGGCTTCCTATGCTCTCGAAACCTACTCGCTCGCCTTGGACCGAGACCTAGAAGAGGTGTCGGTAGCCGATCTCGGTGAGTTGGAGTTTCCCTTCGGAAATGTTCAAGAAGCGTTGCGGCGTATTGGCGAGACGGCGGAGAGCCTTTTGGATGCAGGGAAAAAATTTCTTGCGGTAGGTGGTGAGCATCTGATTAGCTTGCCGTTGATTACCGCCGTGGCCAAGCGCCATCCCGATCTGGTCGTGGTGCATTGGGATGCTCATGCCGACCTTCGCGACCAGTATCTCGGGGAACGGCTGTCCCATGCCACGGTGCTGCGCCGGGTGGCTGAA
Source organism: Bacillota bacterium (assembly GCA_021797635.1). GTDB lineage: Bacteria > Bacillota > Sulfobacillia > Sulfobacillales > Sulfobacillaceae > JAJZZI01. The sequence continues at coordinate 3,600 of JAJZZI010000172.1, forward strand.
CTACTTCGGCCGCGCCACCTTTATCAGTTCGGCATCCGCTCAGGCACGCGAGAGGAGATGGCCTGGGCGAGGGAACATACGCATCTTTACCCCGAATCCGTCTTAGAACCGTTGACCTCCGTATTGCCTGAACTTCACGGGCGGCCGATTTATGTCACCATCGATCTTGACGTGATCGACCCAGGATATTTTCCCGGGACGGGAACGCCGGAGCCGGGTGGGATTTCCGCCGCGGAAGCTTTTCGTGCCCTTCGCCTGTTTGACGGTCTCGATGTCGTCGCCATGGATTTGGTGGAGACCATGCCCTTGCAAGACGTATCCCAACGCACGGCGGTGTTGGCTGCCAAGATGGTTCGCGACGCCCTCTTGGTGGTTGGTGGAGGTGCGTCATGATCGCGGAATCTCGCTGGGCTGAAGGGCAGCGCAAGATTCAATTGGCATTATGGGAGGCCGCTGAGCGGCTTTTGGCCTCGGTGCCCTTGGAACAGATTGAGGTCATGGCGCCCACCGAGGAGGGTCATGGAGATTTCACCAGCAACCTAGCGTTTCGTTTGGCTAAAGCGCTGTCTAAGGCCCCGGTGAAGATTGCCGCCGAATTGGCCAGCGGCCTGCCTTCTCTAGGGCTGCTTGAGCGAGTCGAGGTCGCAGGGGCCGGTTTCATCAACTTTTGGCTGAACTCGACGTGGCTGTCTGACACTGTCAGCGAGGCGGTACGACATCCCGATAGCTTTGGGGAAAGTGCCTCCCGTCAGGAACGGGTGTTAATCGAGTTCGTGTCCGCCAACCCTACGGGCCCGTTGGTCGTGGTCAACGGGCGGGCAGCCGCCTGGGGCGACAGCCTGGCTCGGGTGATGAGCGCCGCTGGCTACGACGTGGATCGCGAGTTTTATGTCAATGATGCGGGCATGCAGGTCGTGAAGTTAGGGCACGCCCTGGCCATACGCCTGGAAGAATTGAAGGGGGCACCTTTACCCGAACCCTGGCCCGAAGGAGTCTACCCTGGGGAGTACGTGCGCGCTCTGGCCCAGGATTACGCGGAACGTCACGGCACCTGGAAAAGCCTTGGCCTTCACGCGCAACATTGGCCGGATCTGGGCAGATGGGCAGCTGAACGCCTTCGCGCCCAGCAAGAAGCGGAGTTGCTGCGCTTCGGCGTGACCTTTGACCGCTGGTATTCGGAAAAGAGACTTCGTCAAGAGGGCAAGCCCGAGGCGGTGGTGGCCAAGCTAGACGAGCGGAATCAGCTCTATCAAGCAGAGGGGGCCCGATGGTTTCGATCCACGGCGTTTGGCGACCAAAAGGATTACGTGGTGGTCAAGTCCGATGGGGGCTTTACGTATATCGTACCCGACGCGGCCTATCATGCGGACAAGTTCGCACGGGGTTATGATCTGCTCATTGACCTCTTAGGACCCGACCACCATGGCCACTTAAGTCGTATGCGGGCCATTATGGCGGGACTAGGGTATTCCCCTGAAAAGCTGGAAATGCTCATCATCCAAATGGTTCGCCTGCTTCGAGGTGGACAGCCGGTAAAGATGTCCAAGCGCGGTGGCGCCTTCGTTACCCTGGCTGAGCTGATGGACGAGGTGGAAGTCGATGCGGCCCGTTGGTTTTTTGTTGAGCGCTCGTCGGACACGCCCATGGACTTCGATCTGGATCTGGCCGAAATGAAGACGCAAGACAACCCCGTGTACTATGTGCAATATGCGGGGGCACGAATTCATAGTATTTTGGCCGCTTACGCCAGCCAATTTGCCGACGACCAGCAAGCATTTGATCCAAGCCTACTCGTCGCGCCGCTCGAACAGGCCTTGATTCGCGACGTGGCTAAACTCCCCGTGGTGGTGGCCAGAGCCGCACAGCAGCGGGCGCCTCAGGCCATGTGCCGCTACCTTACTGAGATGGCGTCGCACTTTCATGCCTTCTATCGCCAGCACCGGATTTTAGAGGAGGCGCCTGATCTGCGTCGCGCCCGAATCGAACTCATTCGCGGGGTTCTGGTCGCGATCCAAAGGGCCACGGCGATGATTGGCGTGAGCGTGCCCCAAAGGATGTAGCAAAGAGGTAGCAACGATTGAACGAGGCTGTAACCAAGCCAGAGGTTGCGGGAGGAACGGATCGATGGATGCCAAACGGATTGATGCGCTGTGTAAACTATTTTCGCAGGAGGTCGACCAAAAGACCATTCCGGGAGCGGTGCTGGGAGCCGCCAGCAGTCGCAGGATCTTCTTTCGCGAGAGCGTAGGCTTCCGTCAAGTTACCCCAGAGCGCTTGCCGATGACGGTCGAGACATTGTTTGACTTGGCCTCCTTGACCAAGGTAGTGGCCACCACTAGCATGATTTTTAGAGCCCTGGAACAGGGGGCGCTGCGCTTGGACGATCTGGTATCCCGCTTTCTTCCTGGCGAGTTTGGTACCGTGCGGATATCCCACTTAATGACCCATACGAGTGGATTTCCGGGCTGGCTCGACCTTACTGGATTTTCTAGAGAAGCCAGAGAACCGCGCATTAGGGCCATTTTGGAGTCAACCCGAGAATATCCCGTGGGTGAGCGGGTCCTATATTCCGATCTGAATTTCATCTTACTAGGGCATATTTTAGAGCGTATCAGCGCTAGTAGCCTCGACGTGCTTTTTGCCCGCGAAGTTGCCGTACCCTTGGGGATGAAGACGGCAGGGTTCACGCCCTCGGTCTACGCCGAGGTGGCGGCCACAGAGATGGACGAAGACCGCCAAAAGCCCTATGTGGGAGTGGTCCACGATGAAAATGCTAGAGCAGCGGGCGGCGTGTTAGGCCACGCTGGCCTCTTCGGAACCCTTGACGATCTACTGATTTATGGGCAAACGCTACTCCGGCTGGGGCAAGGACTACAGGCGCGCTGGATCTCCGAAGCCTCCGTAAATGCGTTGAAGACGGCACGGACCATAGGTCTTCCCGGCGAACTGCGCGCCTACGGATACCAAAAGCCTCACCCCTTGTCGTCGGCCGGCGACTTAATGTCAGCGAGTGCGATCGGGCACACGGGATTTACCGGCACTTCGATTTGGATAGACTTTGACTACGATGTGGTCATGGTGGCCTTGACCAACCGCGTGCATTTCGGACGGAGCTCCAATGCCCCCATTCGTCTTCGGCCCATTTTTCACAACATGGTGTTATCCTCCCTCTAAGATCCTCCCGTAGAAGTCTAGAAATCTTAAAGAAATACTCCCGCGACTGCCCTCAGGTCGGCGTTCACCGTTGCCAGCTGACCTCTGAGGGCGAAATGGGCGTGGCCACGATGACAGGGATCGCTCGGAACCCGGAACGGAGCTGACATATATTCGGTCAGGATGGGAGAGTTCGAGCAGATATTCAAAAACCTATGCGCTAGACTCACCAAATGTTAGAAATAGGTCTTGCGTTTGTCAGCAGGATCGCTTAATATCTAACACAGAAGTTCTAAGTACCCCATAAACCTAACAATAGCGTTAGCAGTTCAATCGAAGGGAGAACGCACCATGATACCATCAGCTGCCTACCTAAGTCCGGGAGACACAGCCTGGCAACTGATTGCCGCAACGCTGGTCGGCCTGATGTCCATACC
>JAJZZI010000032.1 GCA_021797635.1 Bacillota bacterium
GCTCGCGTACGGCGCAGATCAGCCCTTCGGGATTTGGCCCAACGTTTTGGTCGTTTGGTTCGTTAATCCTGCATGCAAGCGATTCGGACAAGGGTAAGCGCGGCCGGCTCCTCCCTTCTAATGGGCCTGCCCATCGGTCGCCATCAGGAAGGGTTCTAGGGATGCGTGCCGAATAGATTCCCTAGGCAAGTTGATATACGGGATGTCCATCGATCAGGAGGCAGCCGAATGCCCCAAGTAGCCATGGAAATTCTTCGAGGGCCCCAAGCAGAAAGCACGGCAGCGCTCGATTCAGCCGCCGTGGACAGTCAGGGACCCCCCGGATTCTGGTCCAGCAATCCTGACCATTGGGCATTTTGGAGCCGGCACGCCTTACCCCTTTTCTTTAGCGATACCGCCGTCCGGCGGGATTTAATCCGAGAGGAGTTGGCAATCACGGTGGCGTCCCATGGAGGCGCCCCGCCATGGGCTATGCCGTCCCATCTCACTCGCGACGGCGCTATGCATAATCCGGCGACTTCCGCCGTATCCGCAACTCATCTCGGGGAAGGTCTGCCTGGAACATCGCTTCGTGGCCCGGGGCGGGGCCGAAGCCGTCTCATCATGATAACCCGAGACGATAGTCCCCGAGTTCTTGCTCCGGTCCTCCTCGATGCATGGAGTCCGCTGGGCTTAGCGGAGCCGTTGGGCCCACGACGACCCATCAGGATTGAGGCAGGACCCTCCATCGGTCAAAAACCCCTAAGACGCTAAAACTTCGGAAACACGAGAGACAGGAGGAATGCTCCGATGTTAAATGCTCAGCAAATCGAAGAATTCGCCACGCAAGGTTTTCTAAAGGGCGAGGTGATCCTGAGCAACGAGGAAGTAGACCGCTTAAACCACGAGTTAGACCGCGTGCTGGCCCACCAATCCGAGCAGGAACCCGTCCTAACGCGAAATCTACTCCACGCATCCTCCGGGTTTAACGATGCCCTCGAGTCTACCCATCCACGTGACGAGACGGTGATCCAAGTGGTCAATATTTGGATGGCCAGTGCCGCGTTTTTTGGTCACGTCCAAAATCGCCGGATCTGCGAGGAAGTGGCCCAGCTGACCAAGAGCCCTACCCTGCGCGTTTGGCACGATCAGATCCAGTACAAACCGCCTAAAATAGGCGGCCCCACCTACTGGCATCAAGATTACCCCGCATGGCCCGTGCTGCAACCGGCCGATCTGGTGAGCGCGTGGGTCGCCTTAGATGACGCCGTGATCGAAAATGGGTGCATGTGGATGGTGCCCCAAAGCCATCGATGGGGAGATGTGGGTGCTTATTTAAACACCGATGGTGAAACCTACAAGCCGTACCTGACCGACCCGACCCTGGCGCCTGAAGGCGTCGAGATGATCCCCGTGCCCTTTGAGATTCAGAAGGGCCAAGTCGGTTACCATCATTGCCTGATGTGGCATGGGGCCTATCCCAACCGGAGCAACCGTAAGCGTCGCGCGATTGCCGTGCACTACATGCCCGGGCACATCCGCTATGTGCCCACAGGCGGCCACGTCATGGAACCCTTTATTCATGTAGCGCCTGGAGAAATTCTCAGTGGCGATGCCTTTCCTATCGTCTACTCCGGCTTGTGATGGCCGTAGAGAGCACCGCCTTCACGCGTCTTTTTTCCCGTCTCGCCTTGGCTGCTTGACAAAGCGAAGGCTTGGGTCGACTCGCAAAGCGGCCGACAAACGCGCAGTTAGGAAGAGGCGTCCCCGGGCGTGATGCTGCCCTGGAGGTGCGGTCGCGTTGCCCCCGTGACGGCGGGGATACTGGTTGGACGCCCCTTGAGCAATTGGAAAGCCAGGTAGGCAAAGGCCATCGCCTCCTTGGCGTCTTCCGGAATGCCCAAGGCCCCGCTGGTCTGCCAATCCCGGATCAGGTGAAGACGCTTGGCCAGTTCCGACATCAAAAGGGAGTTTTTTACACCACCCCCGGAGGCCACTAGAGCCACCGGACCAGGGGCCACCTGCCCAATGCCCGAGGCAATGCTGCTAGCCACAAAAACGGTAAGCGTGCGCATGATATCGGCATCGGCCAGCCCCGCCCTCCGGCTTTCCTTAATGCACTGGGCCACATAGGCGGTCCCAAACTGCTCGCGTCCGGTGCTCTTCGGCAAGGACAAACGAAAATAAGGATGAGAAAGCCAGTCGTCCAATAAAGGTGTGGACAGGCGGCCACCCCTCGCCCAATCGCCATTTTGGTCAAAGGTCACCCGGCCTCGACTTAAGAGGCTGGCCGCGCCGTCTAACACCATGTTGCCTGGACCCGTATCGAAACCTAAAGTCGCCTCAAGCGGCGCTCCCGCCGGAAGCCAGGTCACGTTGGCAATTCCACCGATGTTCAACACGACGCGATCTTCCTCGGAATCCGCGAGCAAGGCCCAATCAAAATAGGGCACCAAAGGCGCCCCCTGTCCGCCCAAAGCAATGTCCATGGACCGAAAGTGCGAGACCACGTCGATCCCCGTCCGCGCCGCAATCACGGCCGGATCAGCAATCTGCCAAGTAAATCCCTGAGGGCCATCCGGATAGTGGGCAATCGACTGACCATGGGACCCAATGACCCGCACCTCATCCCGATCCACTCCCGACTCCTCAATCACCCGATTGGCCGCCTGGCTAAACTTTTCACCCAAAAGTCGGTTAAGTCGCCCCACCAGCATGATCGGGGCCTCGGGGGTGCACGCCTGAAAAATCATGGCGCGCACCTGTTCATCCCACGGATCATGGAGGGCGTGAACCAGCTTCACACCCGGGTAAGGCTCATCCGGATTCCGCACCTCGATCATCGCCGCATCAATAGCATCTACCGACGTTCCGGACATGAGCCCAACCGCGAAGATCGCCATCTCATCGCCCTCCCCTATGATGCCTTAGGTCCCCGGCCTCGCGCTGGCATCCGAGCACCTGCGTCTAAGCCCACCGTAGCGACTTAAGCTGCGCCTGGACTTGGCCTCCTTTCGGAGGTGTTTAGCCCATTCTCGCAACCAGCGTCGCCACGCACGATACCAAGGTGCTTCATCACGGAGCCATCGTCTGCGTGGTCCGACCCATCAAGGAGGGGCGTGGCCTTTCGAATGCCCGCCTCATCAGATTATCCGAAATTTATTGGTCGCGGTCGACCGTGGTGGCGCGGGAAGATTGCTTAGTTCATGGGGCACTTGAAGTGGACGACTGATGAAGGGGATCGTCTTTCACCCACGAAGCAAAAGCACTTCCCCGGACAACCCGGAGTTTGACGGTCATTTCATGAAGCGTCTTCCGCACTATCCCACATTTGACGTACCCACCGAACACTTTTGGCAATAGCATCGGTCGGGTAAGGCCGGCACTCGTATCCAATCGGCCCATCGTATCCATCCGCTCGTAGCTGGCGAAAGAGGCGGGAAAAATCGATAGCGTGAGGCCCAGGCAGCGCTCGATCCGGGTCCGAAAGATGGATGCAACCCAGCATCCCCTGAGATGCGCGAACCTCAGCCGCTGCGTCTTGATGCTCAACATGCATATGATAGGCATCAGCCATCGTTTGAACTCCGGAGCGCGGATGTTCGCGAAGCCACGCGGCAACGTCGCTGGGCCGATTAAATAGGTGGGTTTCCCGGCGGTTTAACGGTTCTATGGCCAGGTACACACCAGAGTCCGTCAGCCTCTCTTCCAACTCCCCTAACAGGAGGTCTAAGAGCATTAGCTCCACCGCGCGAAGATCGCTCCCCACGCTGGGGCGAATCCGCGCTTCCCCAAACACGGGGACGATTACGACCCCTCTGGCGCTTATTTGCTTGGCTGCATGAACCTTTTCAGCCAGAATCTCCAAAGCCGCTGCCCTTTGCATGGCCGTCCGCGACAATAAGGGAATGGGCAAAGCCGAATATACCATACCCACCTCTAGCCCATAGCGCTTGGTTAAGCGACACACGTCGGGGTCGTTCTGGGCATGCTCGCGCAAATCAATGCCATCAAAGCCAGCCTGATGGCACGCGGCCAAACGCTCTTCTAAAGTTGAGCACTCGCTAAAGATGCTCTCTAGTGCCGTCAAAAACACGGTTTCCTCCCATCCGCCACTCGGGTTTGGGCGACCGGCAACGTTGGCGCCGGGCCGCCTCACGGACGTATCTCCAGACGTCGCGCCTGAATCGTTCCGACCTTGCATGGACATAGTCCAACGTTAACGCCCCAGTTCATCCAATCATTACCCGTGAAAGGCGTGCATCGCTTCCTCCGCCATGCCTGCTTTGCGCCTCGCGCAGTGTCCAAGGCGCCTTACGGCACCGTCCCCAAATGGGCTCCGTCGCGGAAACGTTGCAGTATTCGATAACCATTTCGACTTAGCCACCTGAGAAGGCTGCCCGACAATCCGCTTGTTCCGCCGAGTTCCCTTTTTACTGCCATATCGCGCCAGGTATAGACAAAAACACAGAACCTCGGCTCGAAGAAGACCTACGCAAGCGATCGCTACCCTCCAACATTATACTGCACGTCTTCTTGTTGTACCCAGTTTGCCAAGCCTCGCGTCCGTCAGATCCGATCGTTTTCCTAAAGGTGGTTGGTGTTCGCGTTCCTGATCGTCCCCCATCGAGTCGAAAGCATCCCAACGTGAATGGCAGCACTCCCAAGGCCTTTGGACCCGCCGTTTCAACGTTGTCGACACGCCGATGTTCCGCCGCGAGACGGGTTATCGGCGTATGGGAACACACAAGGATCGGGCTTGGCCGTATAACCTTGGTCCTATACCGCCTAGTGCCTATCGCACAAGACACCTGGGGATGGGGCCGCCTTTTCACCCTATCGATGAGTTTATGGCCAAGACAGGGGGAAAATTTACGGCCGACTTGAGCGGTCATAATCAGCAGACTTCGTCCATCGACGGGGTACGCTGGTGAAAGGTGAGAGGAGAAACTCGGTGGGTCACCCGATTAAAAAGGGGCACGGACGTTCGTTTAGTAAAAATTTCAGGCATCAAAACGGTGCGTGGCTATGCATTCTCGGCATTCGCCTCCGAACACCCAATCGCCACACAGCCCTCACGCCTATGAGACCCTTGCTGGGACCGCCCGGCCTGCGTCTCGGCGGGAAGGAGTGAAGGCATCCCCATATGGATGTTTACCGCCAGCCTACTGCACGGGCAGCGACGGTGGTGCGGCTGGTTCCGTACCCGGCCTTTTGAGAATCCTTTAAGTGGCCAATAGCCTGGATGTTGCCGCACCCCGCCCTGCAGGAAACCTTTACCTGTCGCTTCCACCAAGGCCGACGCGACCCGTTCCGTCAAATCTTTGGTGATCCGTTCCGGCGAGAAGCCAATACCTCTTGGAATACGGCACTCCATCGATCGCGATGGTCCTCTTGGCCCACCCCGTACAGAGGGATAAATCCCATCTTAAGGTAGGTGCGGATGGCAGGCACGCGAAAATCATCGGTTTCTAAGACCGCTGCAATATACCCCCGTTCCTGAAAATCGCACAGTAGTCGAGCAATCAAGTAAGACGCGAGTCCTCGCTGGGTTTGGCTGGGCAGGGTGGCGACCCAGTGTACATACCCCTCCGAGGGGAATCGATCCGGCAAGTAGCGACTCGATGCCGTCGCGACCGTGCCGTGGGGGCCGGACACCACGTAGACTGCCTTTACGTCGTTAGCGTGGGTCAATCGTTCCTCCACGGTTTCCCTCGTCCAGTTTTCATGGAAGGCTTCTGATAGAACTTTCGCCAACTCGACTTCGTCCGCGGGGCTGGCAGACGCTTCCCGCACCTGAAATCCATCTGGCAACGGGGCCTGAGGCACATCGTTCAGATGAGGCCGCCGCATAAGTAACTGTCCCATGACGCATCATCTCCATCCTAATTTCGCGGCACGCCGGTGGAAGTCGACCTGCCGTGACGGATCCCACATCAATTAAACCATTATGCATCATTGGGCACTATCGATGGGGAAACATTGCTGACCACCGCCTTTGGAGCCTCCTCTTCATTTTTTCACGGCAACGCCCAAACGCAGTTCAGATGATGGAGGCCCGTTTCTGCGGCCCGTGGGAGAGGTGATCCCAGAACCCCATGACAATATTGGATAGGCAGAAACGGCTTAGCACGGGAGAATCTTGGTAGAGCAGCGATGGCCGCAGGATTTTGTGTACCCAGTTGTGCTTGCCGAGAAGCGGGTGTCACTCTGGCGCCGCCCTATACTTTAAGCCATGCCGAGGGCAAACGCGTGTGACGCCGGGGACGGTCGTGCACCGATCCAAAGTGGATGTCCATCCGGCTTTTAGCCCTCTTCCTAGCGTGGCGATGGCCAAGCGCAGTGGCCGATACCAATGGGGTGACATCGTGGAACGAGATGATCTCCCTTTTTTTGGTGGGGTCAGCATGGTGGATCACGAAGGGTTCCCGGCTCCGGCCGCCACCACCCACCGCGCACGCGATGGACCATCAAGTCTCTTGCCTAGCCTCGAACCCTTCTTCCATTTGTTCCGAACGGCGGCCTGGCTAGATAAAATAGCGCGCGAAGGCGGTTTTAATTTCCGCGATTTTGGCCTCGGCGTTTCCACTTTCCACGGCATCGATAATGCAACTATCCAAGTGATCCTCAAAAACTAGTCGTGCGACCCCGTCGAGCGCCGATCGAATCGCGGCCAACTGAATCAAAATTTCTGGGCAGTCCCGATCGCTGATGAGCATGTCGCGTACCGCGTGGACATGACCTTCGATGCGTGCCACGCGATTGACTATCGGCCTGCGGTTATGCGCGCGTGACATCCCTTTCGCTCCTCCCCGCCTCTCCCTGGGTCACGCCCGGTATCGGCAAACTTCGATCACGAAATACTGCCAGGGACCCAGGTCCGTACGCCCAGTCATGACGACGGTAAGGATCGGCCGTGGCGCCCCTTGTATCTTGCAACGAAATCTGGCTGCTTGCCATATCCCCCCCTGAGGGGATATTATACGAGGCGCGTTGGCAAGCGCCGATGGCGACTCGGGACAGCACCATCCCCAAGTGACCTTCAGCGCAAGTCACGCTCGATGACGACGTCGAGGAGGGATCGAGTGAGCCCGCGGATCGTCTCAGGCTATGGCGCCGCACTCGCCTCAGCCTTACTCGTCGGATTATTCACCGTCTTGAACAAGTGGCTTCTGGTGGAG
>JAJZZI010000054.1 GCA_021797635.1 Bacillota bacterium
AGTGGATCCGGTGTTGGGAACCTCCTATCATTGGAGTAACGGGAACAAAACATTGAGGGTTGACCTGCGCCATGGAGTTCACTGGTCTAATGGGAGCGCGTTTACCTCTAAGGACGTCGTCTTCTCTTTTAATCTGTTAAAGCGCAATCCAGCATTGGACACCAACTCCGTTTGGAGCCAACTGGCCTCCGTTTCAGCTAAGGGTACGTATCAAGTGGTCTTTCAGTTTAAAGTTGCTGATGTGCCCTTTGGTTGGTATGTATTGGGGCAGACCTATATTGTTCCGCAGACAATTTGGAAGCATTTCGCCAACCCGAAGGCGGAAACTAACGTTCACCCGGTGGGAACGGGAGCGTATACGCTACAGCGATTTACCCCGCAAGCCTACTTCTTCCGAGCGAATCCAAAGTATTGGGGTGGGAAGCCGGCTGTGCCTACCTTAGAGTTTCCTGAGTACAATTCCAACAGCAGTGCAGCTGTGGCCTTGGCGTCGGGGAAAGTCGGATGGGCTGGCCTGTTTGTCGCCAACGTTCAACATATCTTTGCGCAAAAGTCTCCGTCCACCAATCATTATTGGTATCCCACTACGAACTTGGTGATGCTCTTCACCAATCTAAAGAATCCCTTGTTGCGGCAGTTGCCGGTCCGAAAGGCGATTAGTTTAGCTATCAATCGACCAGAACTATATCGCATTGGCGAGGACGGCTACGAGTCGGTGGCGAGCCCGACGGGATTAGCATTGCCAGCCGATAAGACCTGGATCGATCCCCATATTCCTCTAAGCGCCAGAAAATATGCGTTCAATCCTCAGCAGGCCATTCGAATTTTGCAATCGGCAGGATTTCATCGAAATGCTAGCGGTACGTTCGTGAGTCGAACGGGCAAACCGTTGTCTTTAGTGATGAATGTAAATGCAGGGGCAAGCGACTGGGCAGAAGATGCTTCACTCGTCGCGCGGAACCTGAAAGCGATCGGCATTCACGTCACCTTGAATCCGCTGACGGGAAGCTATTATCCCGACCTGCTTACAGGTCATTACCAAATGGCTATTTGGTGGGGAGGCAATCCCAGCGGACCTAGTCCATATTACCTTTATCAGAGCATGTTGGCTCCGACGTCGAGCAACAATTTTGAACACTGGAACAATCCTGTGACGACGGCGGCATTGAAGGCCTTTGCCACCACGCGAAACGTCGCCAAGCAGCACGCCGCACTAGACATACTGCAAAAGGCGTTCGTGAATCAGTTGCCTTCTATTCCCTTGCTGAATGGAGTGGCCTGGAACGAATATAGTACCGCCAAAATTGTAGGCTGGCCTTCGGCGAAAAACCCCTATGCCGTGCCGGCCCCGTATGCCTACCCTGCGGACGAAATCATCCTCATGCACCTGCGAGTAAAGTAAGCGACAGTCTTGGACGCTTAGGGAGATGGCGGCGTGGTTTGGTGCGGGCTAGCGCGTTGAAGCCCCACGTAACCAAGCGCCTCCAACTCCTTAACGTGAGGCCAGTCGGGGAGGGATGTAAATGAAGTACGTGGCTAATCGCGTTGGATTCTTATTGTTATCTATTTGGGCAGCAGCGACGATTAATTTCATGCTTCCGAGAATGATGCCCGGAAATCCCGCCGACGCGCTCATCGCACGATACCACGGGGCTTTGAGTGCAACGGCCCTGCATGCGATTGAACTGCAGTTCGGGATCACGCATGAGGCATTATGGGTCCAATATTTGGTGTACTTAAATCATCTTCTTCACGGAAATTTTGGCGTCTCGCTCACCTATTATCCTGCTACCGTGATGACCGTGATCCGAAATAGTTTACCCTGGACCTTAGGACTGGCAGGACTTTCTACGCTCATCAGTGTGTTGTTAGGATTGGCGCTAGGGATTTACTCCGCTTGGAACCGAAATCGCCGACTAGCTAATATTCTTCCCACTGCGACGACCTTTACTGCAGCCATTCCCTACTTTTGGCTGGCGATGCTCTTGGTCTACTTTTTAGGCTACATTCTGGGTTGGTTTCCCATCGACCACGCCTACACGAGCACGTTAGTGCCCGGGCTGAACCCGCCCTTTATCATGAGCGTTCTTGGCCACGGAATTTTGCCAGCATGCACCATTGTGATCAGTTCTCTTGGCGGTTGGCTGATGAGCATGCGCAACAACATGGTTCAGGTGCTGGGGGAAGACTATATTTTGTTCGCGGAAGCCAAAGGCGTGCCCGACCGCGAGGTGATGTTGTGGTATGCGGCGCGCAATGCCATCTTGCCGAGCGCCACTAGTTTCGCGATGTCGATCGGATTTGTGGTGGGAGGCACCTTGCTAACCGAAATCGTATTTTCCTATCCGGGCGTTGGGTATCAACTCTTTACGGCCATCGAGAACTCAGATTATCCTCTGATGCAAGGACTCTTTTTTATGATCGCGTTGGCCGTTCTGCTTGCAAACTTTGCGGTGGAGATGCTCTACGGTCGTTTAGATCCACGCGTGCGAAAAGGTGGGGTAAGCCAATGATCACCCGTCTTAGGCAACCACTCATGTCACGAAGCATGGCGCGGATGTCCGTCGCCCGGCAGTTTTTCCGGGATCCTAAGGCCAGGGCTGGAGCGAGCATCCTATTCTGCTTTGTGATGATGGCGATTTTCGCTCCGCTCTTGACGTCCTATAATCCGCAGAGCACCGCTTTCATTCCGTTGCAAGCGCCAAGCGCCCATCATTGGCTGGGGACGACGGGTAACGGCCAAGATGTGCTGGCGCAATTTGTCTTCGGAGCCCGAGCCTCGTTGAGTGTCGGAATTTTGGCGGGGATGACGGCCACCTTGATCGCGATTTTTATGGGCATGTTACCGGCTTACCGGGGCGGACTATTTGACCTGGTGGTCTCCACCTTCACCAACATCATGCTGGTGGTTCCGGGCCTACCGCTGCTTTTGGTGATTGGAGCCTATATCCATCAGACGGGATCTTTCGTCATTGCGGTGGTCATCGGATTGACAGGATGGGCGTGGCAAGCACGTGTGCTTCGTTCGCAAACTCTGAGTTTAGTATCGCGAGACTATATTGTGGCCGCTCGACTGGGAGGAGCCTCAGACGCTCATATCATTTTTCGTGAAATCCTGCCCAATATGTTGTCGCTAGTCGTGGCGGGATTGATGTACAGTTGCCTATACGGCATTCTGGCCGAGGCAAGTCTCGAATTTTTGGGACTTGGAAATATCAATGCCGTGAGCTGGGGCACGATGCTATATTGGGCGACGCAGGGAGCCGCGTTACTGAATGGAGCGTGGTGGTGGTTTGTGCCTCCGGGGTTAGCGGTTGCGCTGGTGGGCACGGGCTTCGCTCTATTGAACTTCGCCGTCGACCGTCTGGCCAATCCGCGTTTGCGCGAGAACAATTGAGGCATATCCAAAGGAGGCATCGGTCGTGACCAACCAAACCGCCGTCCTAGAGCTAGAAAAGGTCTCGGTGACCTACGTTGAAGGGCAACGCCGCATTCCGGCGGTGCGGGGAGTTAGTCTTTCCGTCAAGCCAAACGAAATTGTCGGCGTAGTAGGCGAATCAGGATCGGGCAAATCGACTCTGGCGTTTGCCATCATGCGCTTGTTGCGCTCGGCACAGGTGCAGGGCACGATACGCGTGATGGGCCAGAATATGTTCGACCTTGGTCCGAGAGAATTACGAAAATTTCGTTGGCAAACGATTTCGATGGTGTTTCAAAGCGCCATGAATGCCTTAAATCCCGTCATGACTGTCGAAAGTCAGATTGCAGACACCATTCGATATCATAGGCCGGAAGTCAGTCGTGACCAAATTCTCCAGCGGATCGACGAGTTAGCAGAGTTGGTGCGCATCGATCGTGCAAGGTTCCGAAACTATCCTCATGAACTGTCTGGAGGGATGCGGCAACGGGTCGTGATCGCCATCGCTATCGCCCTCGATCCGCAGGTAGTGATCATGGATGAGCCGACCACGGCCTTGGACGTGGTGGTGCAACGCACTTTGCTGGAGCGAGTGATGGAAGTGCAGCGCCATACTCGCTTCTCCATTTTGTTTATCAGCCATGATTTAGGTCTCGTCGCCGAAATTGTTAATCGGGTGGCCATCATGTATGCCGGACGAATTGTCGAACTTACCTCGGGCAGACTGATCCAACAAACGGATGTCCCTCATCACCCTTATACCCAAGGACTGCTTGCGGCGATACCTCGATTGACAGCCCAATCGGTCGTAGTTCGAGGAATCCCCGGAACGCCTCCGGACATGGCGCATCTACCTGTAGGCTGTCCCTTTGCTCCTCGGTGCGCGGCCGCCATGCCTCAGTGCCGCGCGGTGGATCCCCCTCTAGCCATGATTGATGGCACTATCATCGCTTGTCATCTGTTTGAATCAAATGAGGGAGGAGCCTGAAAATGTCCAGGGAATTGCTTCGTGCCACCGACTTGGTGGTTCGTTTTCCAGCGGGTGGGCTAAGCCGTTGGATCGTGCCCGTCGACCGGGTGAGTCTGACCGTTGATGAGGGAGAGGCAGTGGCGATCGTTGGGGAATCAGGCAGTGGGAAAACCACCCTCGGTCGAGCTCTAGTGCGTACGCTCCGTCTGTCACAAGGGCAGATTCTTCTCAAGAATAAAGATGTCTCTCGATTGCAGGGAAGAGCGTTGAAACAATATCGTGCTGCCGTGCAAATGGTTTTTCAAGATCCGTTTGCGTCATTGAATCCATCGCGCACAGTGTCGCAGCAGATTGGGGTGCCGATTCGATTCCACCGAAGGTTGACTGGACGGGAAGCCCATGCGGAGATTAATCAATTGCTTGAGCAAGTGGGACTGACTCCCGCCGAGGATATGCGAGAAAAATATCCCCATCAGCTCTCCGGAGGACAGCGACAGCGAGTGGCCATTGCTCGCGCGTTAGCGGCGAATCCTCAGATGATCGTGGCTGATGAACCAGTCTCTATGTTGGATGTATCGATTCGCGCCGGAATTTTACAGTTGCTTAGTCAGTTGAAACAAGATCTAGGTATATCGTTCGTGTTTATTACCCATGATCTCGCTTCAGCTCGTTATTTTAGCGGTCGAATTGGTGTCATGTATGCCGGACAGCTCGTCGAGCTGGGGCCAGCCGCTCAAGTGGTGGCCGAGCCCCTACATCCGTACACCCGCCTGTTACTGGCAGCATCGCCCGGCTCCGGTATCAAGACTGCGTTGCCTGAGACTTCGCAGCGAGCGCCGGATCTTTCTATTGGTCGGGTGGGATGCCCGTTTGCTCCGCGATGTCCGCTTGTCGAAGCGAAATGCACGGCAAGCGCGATCCCCATTCAATGGATTGCTGATCGCGCAGTGGCCTGTGTTCAAGTGCGGTGAGCGAGACTACTGAACAAGTCTTCCAAAGGGTCTTTTGACAGAATACTGGAGAACGCAGAATTGGTATCGACGACAAGCGCTGGATTTTTGCTCCATACCTCTGTGCCACGGATATGCGAGTGCACGACCTATTCCAGCGTGGTGCGTGACTAGTGCATGCCGCAAATGGGGAGCTCCGTTCTGATGAACTTATCCCAATTTGATACCGGCTTTTCCCCCAGCGGATACCCCATTCGTTCGGACATCCAGCGCCGCGTGGCGTATTGCGCAGATAATCTGAGCGGCAGTGCGGGCTATGGTTCAAAGCCTTCTGGATTGCGCCGACTGGGGCACCAACGCACGCCAGTGGACTAAAGCCCGGTATGAGCAACCCCGTCGCCGATCGCTTCCGTTCGATCGTTCTCCTTAAATTAGCGCCCATGGGTCAGTGGCCCCAGCGGCGGAAGCCGCATGGCTTTCTAGTGGATGCCCCTGGCTTTAACCATGGAGAGGATGTCCACGGGGCTCGAGGCACCTTGTCCCTCCAGATAAGGAGCGGTCATGGGCGATATCCGCACCACAAAGTTTTCACTCCGGGCTCGCCATCGCTCGTCCGACCTAAAACCATGCTTGTTTGGCCATTCGCCGGAAGGGCGTCGCGGAGCGTCCAGGCTTGCCGGGCAGGTTTTGGGGTGGTCGCCCGGGGGTCCAAGCTAGCGATTTCTTCGGACGAAAATGCGATCATTGGAGACGGATCGAGGTCGACGCGCACCGGATAGGTCATCGCGAGGAACCGCCAAGCCACCATGGAATCCCACGAGGTCGCCCGTTCCAGCCGTTCGCGGCATTCTCATGAGAGGTTTTCGACCTAGCTGCCTCCCGTTTTCCACGTAAAATGCCAGCGTGCAATTCGCCAGCGGTCACGATTCGGGCGGCGTCTCGGCCCGCCATCGCCAAAGAGGGCGTGAAGCCCCAGCCTTCAGGCCGGGGAGGATTCCACGGGCTGACCTTGCCGTACCCGAATCAGCCGTTGCAAGACACCCCCACGACCCAGCGGATCATGGAATTGCTGAGATCAGTCACCATCATACGCTATTGGAGCGAGAACGTGGTCAATCGATCTATGGCAGAACTCACCTGAGTCCAACGCCGCGCCTGCCTTCTCGTGGAAGTTAAGCCCCACTTCCTGATGGATGTTGTCGGCCCCATCTGGATAACCGCGCAAAACGGCAATAGGGAGGGGGCAAAATACGCGTCGTGAGCGCCGCGCATAGCCTCGGAGGTCATCGTCGAGTCGTCTGCCCTGCCCACCGTTTCGATGGAATCGGCTAAAGATTCAGCTAAACGATGCAAACGCAAGCAGGAGTTTACCGAAGGGCTGTCGAAGGCTCAGGTGACCTCTCCTTAGGGGGCTAGAAAGATCCATCCTCCGGACTTCCCAGATCCGTCGGTACCTGAGCTAGGTGCCGGTGGATTCGGGGAAGCCTTAGGGGGGTGGCCTCGGAGTCGGTGTACGCTGGTGAGAAGACCTGTGTGGTTCCGCCCGTTAATGTGAATCGCGTTGGTTGGATTGGTAGAGTTCAGGCATCTGACGTGGCTCGCAGCCTTCTTTCGCTATCAAGCTGTCGACTTCTACCGCTATTTGAAACCTGCTCAAACTTACCCACAAGGCAAAAGTCGGTTTCAATGGGGATTCTTCGCTCTTTCGCAGGCTACCGTTTTGCTCCTAGCCGTCTCCGGCTTATCCCTCCGCAGGGTCGGAACCGCAACCTCGAAAGTCCTGCCGG
>JAJZZI010000176.1 GCA_021797635.1 Bacillota bacterium
GAACTTCGTCGCCAAAACCAAACCTGCCTTATTATACGACTACCCACGGCGGTTTTCGCAAGAAGGAAAAGCATCCGTATCCGGTTCAAGAAAGCATTTAAACCACCGCGCAGCGGTTTAGTCCAACCCGGGGTGCTCGAAATCGCTGAAGCACGGTGTGCCCTCCCAGTCCGCGCCCGACATTTCCAAGCGGCCCCCCCTTCGTTCCTCCTCGTATGCAGAGGAACCAAGGCTAGACCGAGCGGATGCAGACGCGTTTAGCCCAGGGTGGCAGAAAATTCTCCGCGAGTCCAGCCATACCTAACCAACTCTGGGAATGTTTGCCTCGTCGACGAATAGTCGAACAATACCCATAAGCTTTATCGATCGTAATATTCCCAATACAATCTTCTGATTAAGAATTAGCGTCGTCGCGTACTAGGTAATCGGCGAAAGCCGCCGGATCGATCAGGCGGGTAGACCCGAAGGATCCTAAGGCTTGTAACGCCTTGTCACCCGTCACCAAGAATTGAGCCTGGGCATTTTTAGCCGTGGCCAAAATCCAATCGTCTTCAGAGTGGGTCGCCACCCCGGTGACCGGCTCGATGATGGGCTGGAGCACGGCCGTGCGCTTGAGGAGCGTGAGAAAGCGGTCCGTCCGCCCGGCCCGAGCCGCGCGGCAAAATAGGGTTTCGTGAGCGTGCGCTCGACTTCATCTACCAGTGGCTCGGACACGTAAACCTGAAATCGGCCGGTCAGCCAGCCTTCACGGATCACAGCCAACGGTCCTCCATCCGCGCGCACCGCCGATACGAGCACGTTGGTATCCAGGACGACCCGGATCATGCGGGAGGTGGATCGTCGGTGTGGGACCGAGTCTCCTGCACGGCACGATCCACCGCGCGGCTAAATTCTTCCGGGGGCACATCGCGGAACGCCTGCCGCATCTCATCCATCGTCTCCCGCAGCTCCGCCATGCGCCGGTCCCGTTCTTGCAGCCACTCTAGATCTTGGGGACTGACCACCGCGGCAACCGGAACCCCGCTCTTTTCCACGATGACGCGGGTCTTGTCGCGGGCGACTTCGTTCACCACTTCACTCCAGCGTTGCCGGACGTCGGACGCCTTCACTACTTTGTAACTCCCCACGGTCATATCCTCCGATTGTACGAAATTGTACGATGGCCTCATTATAGCACAGACGTGCCAAAGAACGGCAGATAGTACGTGCAGTCAATGATGATGATTCGGGGGCGGTATGTGCATTAGCAGGACATCCAGAAAGTGGCTTGAGGTTGGGCAGGAGCGCGTACCGTTGTTGCCGAAATGTGTGGGAGCAGTGGCATTTCACGCACCGGTGATGTTTTCAGGGACGTCCACCCGCCTACCGTACAATAAACCCTTCTAGACGAAGAAGGTCAACCAGTTTCCTGGCGACCTGATAATACGATTGGGGGCGTTAGTACATTAGCATCGACCCTCAATCCATCGATGGTGACCGAATGTCCATGCCCTGATGGATTCGCTCAGCACCAAAGGCTCCGGCTTTTTTCGAGAACGATCAGCAGTTGCCCCATCACTAACCAGGTCATCCGCAACGGACTTTCCAACCCGTGCCGGGGCGCAACCCGTCCAGGCCGGACCGCATATTCCAACCCTGAATTGCACTTAGGTGAAAAGAATTTGCCATTTCGTGAGATGCATGGACATTGCGCCTCTTAAGGTCCGCAAAACAAAAATCCTCCCCAATAAGGAAGGGGAATGTTAGACGCGCACTGAATTGATGCACATCGTCCCAACCAACTGACCATGGCCGAATCCGTATGTTTAAAGGCTGAGTCCTGCTCCCGACAGCAAACTTGGAGTAATGACACGCACGGCGAGATTGCACTAGTGCCGTTTTGCTTATGTTTTGCGAACCCCAGGCGCCTAGAACACCCGTACCGATGTAACAGTACATCGGTACGGGTCACCGAGCCACTTTCCGGCCAACCACACACGCCCCACGATGACTCAATTGGGGACCGACGCACTGCTTCGTCCGACGCTCCGAACGCAACCCAAGCTCACCGGTCGAAAAGGTCCGCGACAGCAGTAGATGGTCAGGGTTTGCATCACGGGATCCACGGTCGAATATTCGGCTATCCCAAAACGGCGGTCTCCCGAGATCCCGAGGGCGCGGGCTGGGAGGCAAAACCCCGTCCGCCAAATCGGAGCACCTTGGACATTCGCCTGCCCCGAGCGAACAAAGAGCCCATCGGGTTCGGCAACATGGTATGGGCTGGACACCACGTCAAACGGGACCAACTCCATTCGTCATCCACGCTCGTCCCAGGCATTGTTACCAAGTGTGCTCAGTCCATCGTCGAAGTGCCGAGGCATGGTCTTGTAACCAAGCCTTCTGCACGGCATACGTCGGCAACACGGTCGCTAGTGCTTGCCAAAAGGCGGGGCGATGATGGGGATAGAGCCGGTGCGTCAACTCATGGACCACTACATAATCCACCACCCTCTCGGGGGCTTGCACGATTCGCCAATCGAACGCGATGAATCCGTCAGCACGGCAAAACCCCCATCGCGATGTATATTGAGAGATCTTAAGGCCCCTTGGCCCAATCCCGACTGCCGCGGTATAGCGATCCACCCGCTTCGGCAACACCATCCTGGCCTGAGTCCGGTACCAGTCGATCAAAGCCTGCTGTACGGCTTCCGCTCTGCCGGAAGCTTGGTCAGTAGATAGAGCGACATACAGCAAGCCATCTCGACGCTGGACTTCAGGGCGCTCCCCCTGCCGTTTGCATCCCTCAGCAAGAAGGCGGACCGTTTCGCCCAGGATGGTAAATTCTGCACCGTCGGAAAATTGTTTGGCCACGTCGAAGGCAAAGGGTACTCGAGCATGCTTGAGTATCCAGCGGGATTTTTTCACCAAAAGGTCTTCCAATCCGTCCAACGGATAGTCGAGGGGCACCAAAACCCGCATTTGCCCGTCAGCATCGATCTGAATGGCCGGATACTGACGGCGAATGCGGGGCTCAATGATATACGAAATGGACGTCGACCCGATACGGATTTGCGGCATAGACCCGACTCCTTCGCCCTAAAATGAATGGCTGACCGATGAATGGACCGATTGGTTGGTTGGCCCCATTTGCGTGGTTCGGTGAGTCGCATTGTACACAAATCCGCCAAGAGGTACCAGCTTGAGAATACGGCGGGCCGGGGCCATCCTCTTGCTGCTCGCGCGAAGCTTAGAGTTCCCGAGGCCAACCATAAACCTCCGGCAGCCCAATGACAATCACAACCTTCGCGTTCCCTCTCCGCGCGCGACGGGCGTCGAATCTACCCCATGATGGTACTATGAACTGCGAGATCGCTTATCAGCAAGGCATTCTGCCACCGCTTGCCTGCGTTATGGGATGTTGCGTTGGATCTTTGTGAGGTCTTTATGGGTACCGCGTCTGCCTCTTCGGAATTCTCGCTAGAATTTGAGGACGTCACCAAGTCGTTCCGCCGCGGATCATCCACTGTGCCCGTATTGCAAGGCAACTCGGCCACCCTCCCCCGAGGTACCGTGGTCACCGTCGTGGGCCCTTCGGGCGCGGGCAAAAGCACGTTGCTATCCCTATGCAACCTCTTGGTCTCCATCCCCCGACGCCGGGCGCGTCCAAGTCTTTGGGCGCGAAGTCCGGCGCTGGCATATTCCCCAGTTGCGGAGAACGGTTGGGTTAGTCTTCCAAACGCCGATGATGTTTCCCGGCACGGTGCTGCACGGCCAATTCCTTGAGCGGCCCGAAGATTTCGTGCGCAGTGTGGCCTGTCGGAAGACCTGTGGCAACATCCCGCCGCCGATCTCTCAGGCGGCCAAAAGCAACGGGTGGCTTTGGTCCGCACCGTAGTCAACGAGCCGCAGATCTTGCTCCTCGATGAAATCACGGTAACTATTTAGGTATACCACCCAAACTCAAGGTCTCCGCCAAATAAGGCCAAAATATTTGGCCAATCGTTCGTCCCCCTCTGGACCAGAGACCAGTTTTGTGTTATATATTCTCACAAGGCGGAACGTGAGGAAGGGATTGGTAATGGCGTCGGTGTCCGCCAGCAGCGCTCCCCAAGGGGTCGAACTGCCTACGATATCCGTGGAAGACTACGAGCTTGATCTCGCCCACGTGGGCCAGGATCAGATCGCAGCGCTCTATGCGCGAGGCTTACCCGTGATCGTGGTCCTGATCACGGCAATTCTGGACATGCTGCGGAGCGTGCTGCAGGAAAATCAGGGCCTACGGGAGCGCGTAACGGAGCTTGAGCACCAACTCCATCGCGATAGCCATAATATACTGCTCTCTGTTCAAATTTTTTACCATACTAAGGGCGATTATGGAACAAACGGGGTTATGGAAAGAAACGGACCGGGATTGGTGCCAGACTTGCCCAGGCCGCTCCGGATCTTTCCATAATGGGGAAGGTTCGGGACGGACGTTCTGGGTGATTATGGACCGATCCATGGCAGCCGATCTGTCTTCGGGGTCCACGATTCCATAGAATAGGGTTGCCGAAGGTACGAATCGATTCACATCGCCTCATCGGTACGCTCTCTTAGCGAAGTAGGGAGCCGTACGGCTCCCTACTCGGATGAGGCGTTATGTAACACTTTTCCATAGCTTCATCAGGTATGATGCGCGGTTGGCGTCCTAATCTTCCATAACCCACTATGTTCCATAATCGCCCTGCCATTCCGCGTTGTAGTGCGGCGCCTGACGCCGCCGAAAGGCGTCTGTCGCGACTTTCCGAAAGTGATAGGTCAAGGTGCTGTGCTTGAGCGTGCCCGGATCGATTTCGTGGACCCACTCTAACATCTGAATGTTCCATCGACCGATAGGGATGGTCACCACCATCCCTACGCGGCGTTGCGCTGCTAAGAGAGAATCTGGGCCGACCAAACCGTTACTTGCTTGCCCTTGAGTTTGGTGGGTGGTATCCCTAAATAGTTACAAATCACCTCCGCCCTCGATCCCGGCACCGCCCGCGACGTCGAGGATTGGATTCTCCACATGCACGCCGAACGAGCGATAACCATCCTGTGGGTCACTCACAGCCTCGATCAAGCGCGCCGCGTCAGCCAGTATGCCTGGCTGCTGGTCGACGACCGCTTGGTTGAAACGGCGCCCACTGCACAGTTTTTTGAAGAGCCTCAAAATATCGTGACGCGCAGCTTTCTTGGCGGAAACCTCGACGGGGGCACGCTGTCGTGAGCTTTGCGACGCTGTCCCTCACCCTAGCCTTTGTGGTGATTGCGCTTGGCCTGTCGCTGTGGCTCAAACTGGGTCTGGAACGAGTGGTGGCCACCGTGTGCTCGGCGGTGCAGCTAATTTTCATAGGCCATGTCTTAAAATTCATCTTCC
Source organism: Bacillota bacterium (assembly GCA_021797635.1). GTDB lineage: Bacteria > Bacillota > Sulfobacillia > Sulfobacillales > Sulfobacillaceae > JAJZZI01. Next base: position 5,378 of record JAJZZI010000176.1, read on the forward strand.
ACCTGAATAATCCTTGGTTTGTCCCCGTAATGGGCTCTTGCACAATGACTGCTATCCGTTCAAATATGCCGCGCCCATCGGTTTGGCTCACTGACGCACAAATAGAACACCCAAGCCCATCTTGGGTCATCGTATATTGCGAGTTGCTTTACTGCGAGAACTGGCCTCAACGGTTGATAGCAGCCTTTGTGCAAGAGCCCCGTAATGATCACACTCATGATTGCGGTGGCGACGCAAAATACAACGCGCCGGGGTCGCGGGCTGCCCGGGGTCTGGTGGAAAATTTTAATCGCCATCACCGCCACCGAAGTCGCCACCCAGGGTCTCTTGCTGACGCTGGGGATTACGCCTCCGACACCGCAATACATCATCCCCATCAACGGAATGATGATCGGCAACGCGATGAATGTGTCCGGCCTCCTGCTAAATCGCCTGCAATCCGACGTGAAGAGCCATCAGCCACAGATCCTAACTCATCTCGCTTTGGGTGCTACCCCGAAACAATCGATGATGCCCTATCTCAAGCAGTCCATTCGAGCCAGCATGATTCCCACCAGTGACAGCGCCAAGACGACGGGTCTCGTCCAATTGCCGGGCATGATGACCGGCCAGATCATTGCGGGAGCCGACCCGATTCAAACCGTCCGCTATCAAATTGCTAATTCTTTTCTCGTTCACTGCCTCCGCCGCCATTACCAGCATCGTGTTGGGATTCCACAGTTATCCAAGCTTTTTCTCCGAATACCAACAACTCGTGCTTCCATCGCAACCGCCATGAACGGGCATGCGTGCTGACGGGTGAGCGTCACCAAAACCTACGCCGGTCTTGCGTGCGTCCCCGCCAGGCAAGGCCACATCGGCTAGCTCACGATGGTTACCGGAACAGGCGAGCGTTGCATGACGCTGAATGATACGCTGCCCACTAGATTGCCCAGCGCCGAATGGCCGCGCCGACCCATGACGATGAGATCGCAATGATGACTCTGGGCATAATCCACAAGCGCTCTGGCCGGATAACCAACCAGAATTTCTTCGTGAACCAGTTCCGCATGGACCAGTTGTCCCCGAGTGGCCTTTAGGATCCCGCCAGCCGCTTCCCGTTCCTCGGCGACAATCTCCTGGTAGGTTTTCTGAGCGATGTCGGCATCCATCACATAGCCCCCGGCTCCAAGCCCCCACGCTATCGGAGGGTCAGCAATCACTGTGGCCAAGGTAATTTCGTGCAATTCGGGACGAATCCAGCGATCAAGCCATGCTGCCGCGGCCAGTGCCTCGGCGGAGCCGTCCGTGGCCAGCAATATCGACATACGGTCCATCCGGACCGCCTCCCCCGTTCAGCGGTTGTCAAATCCCTTCCTAGTCTAAGCGCACGCTTGGCAGATTTCATCGCCCAAACGGTCCCGCTTCAAGGGACCATCCGACCAAAAGGCGCGCCGCATCGCAAAGCGTCTGCCAAGGCATCGTAACGCAATGTCCTCGACGGTGGACCGCTGAAAAGCCATGCAGGTCCCTTGCCAAATGGATCGGGATGCTCCGGGATTCCCTTTTCCATGAAAGGCCCAGGGCTTGCCGGGTAGACCGGAGGAATTTCACCCCCAGGTCCGGGTAGAAGGGCTGCCCTCCTCGGGCAACCCGACCCCCACGGAACCCAGCGTGCGGATTTCCCGCACTGGGCTCTTCAGCGATAGATTTACTGAATGACTAGATGAGGTAACCGCGCCTCC
>JAJZZI010000030.1 GCA_021797635.1 Bacillota bacterium
GATCTTATCCCTCCGCCCGGCGTGCTGTGCTGGAGACGAGCATGCTGCGAAGCGGTTCCCCGACGGAGGCAACAGGACGGCGCGGCGGATAGGATAGGCACGGACCCTTTGAGCGGGACCTGATAGGGTCCGAACCTTTTCGGCAATCGTTCGGCAAATTTTGCGACCATCGGACATAGAACGACGCATGGGACGGCTCATTTCCTGGAAAGGGGGTGCGTCGGTGGTCCCATGGAACAGCTTAACGTTTGCAGTCATGTTTGCGATGTTCATCTTAGCCATCGTGGCATTCAACGGGAAAGACCGCCCTTGATAGCACTCAGGTAGCGGTCTTTCTAGTATTTTAATCTTCATCTAGGAGACGCCCTGAACGGGCGTTCGATCCCGGAGATCCAAGGTTCCCGCCTTGGGTTTTGACGTGAGCGGTTTTGAGTTCCTGTTGCGCATCTCGGCTGATTCGTTCGGCCACCCACGCATTTAAACTTTTTTCTGCCTGCTGAGCTGCCGATACCGCTAAGCGATGTTGATCAGGGCTGAGACGCACCATGAACTTTCCGGAATAAGGGGGATCCGGTTTCTCTCCACGCTGCGCACAGAATGCTAAATAGTCCTCCACAGATTCATGAAAAGCTCGGTGAAGCTCGTCAACGGATTGCCCTTGAAAGGTAATGACATCCCGGGTATTCAACACCTCCCCTTGAAAGAGCTCGCTTTCGTCATCGAATGTTACCCGTGCAAGATAGCCCTTATACCGCATCATCTGGTGTCACCCCTGCTTCTGCAAGAAATCGTCTCATGGATTTGATGGCTCCTTTATCTGTTTCTGGTCGAGGATGTGGTCGATGGAAAACCGCTCGCACACCATTTAATGCCACACGAACGCGAGATCCTTGCCCTTCGGTAATTTCGGCTCCACAAGCACGTAACAAGGATTCAATGTCGGCCCACAGGATATCTGACCGCACAGGGTCATTAAAGACTTTCTCCAAGATACGTCGTTGTTGAGAGTTCATACCTCTATAGTATTACCAAATGATATCATTTGATTGCTGTCGCGCAAATTTTCCCGTACCCCGAACGACTTCGTTTTGAACATAGCGGTTTGGCTGGCCGATGGGACGTAGGAATGCGGGTTGCAGGGCTCAGAATTTCACCCCATTTTTGATACACCCCGACCGGGACGCTTGGGGCATGGCTCGCTGAATACTGGACACACTGACGCCGTATTTCTTTGCGGCCTTTCGGTAGCTCCATTCCCCCACCTGGATGGCGCCGACGGCAGCCTGCACGTGGCTCCAGTGATCGGGGTCGTCGGTGATGGCCCGCCGCCCAATGGTCTTTCCTGCTTGCTTCGCCCGGTCGATGCCGGCTTTCACCCGTTCGCGAATGGTCTCTAGCTCAAATTCGGCCAGGCTGGCCAAGAGGTTGAGGAGCAGTCGGCCGAGCGCCGTGGTGGTATCAAACCCTTCTTGCGCACTGAGAAAGCCAATCGAGAGCGGGTCCCAAACGTTGAGCATGTCACGCATATTTTTAACCGACCGGAAGGCACGGCCCAACTTAAAGACCAGCACGGCATCGAATCGATGCTGAATCGTGTCGTCTTGCAACTGCCGCCACGCGGTACGATGCAGCAGGTTATTCGCGCTGGCCTGATCGATGTAGATCTGTGCAATGTGCCCGTCGGGATGCTGCCCGACAAACTGCCGCAAGCGCAACAGTTGGGTTTCGGGATTCGGATCTTTGTCGCGGGTACTGACTCGGGCATAGAGGGCCATGCGCATCATACGCCACGTCCTTTCCGTTGGTAAGGTTACACCCCATAACCGGAGCGTAACCGATGGACCCCGCATGATAGTATGCGTGCGGGGTCCGGTTACGAAGTGGCAGGATCTCGATAGGCTTTCATTTTTAAAAAATCCCCGCACGCGCTCGCTCTGAAACAGCCCGTAGAGAAAGGAAAAGGGACTGAGTGCGCGGGTTTTTTAGATCGCGTGGGGTATCCGATGGCGTAACGTTGTAACCGGATCCCGGAACGCCGCACGGGGCCAGGGATTGACCCAGTTACAAACCGGTTACATCCCCGTAACGTTTGTAACCTGGGTCCAGATTCATTTAAAGCACCACCGCCCATAGGGAAAGGATAGGGGCGGAGTCCGCTAGGGCGGGTCGTTAACGCTTCACCGAGGTATGGTGGAGGGTGGAAGGTGACCGCCTTTCCCCACCCTTTTCCCTATCGGCGTTTCATTCTGGTGTTTTTTCTCCACGGGAGGAGCCTTGAGCCGTGGAAGTTCCTGGGCCTATTACCTCATGAGGCGGCGCGTTGCGCCCCGCCTCCCCTCTCCCGAGTACCCGGTGGAGCTTCTCCGGTCGAACGCCCGGTCAGGTGGCAGTACCCGAATCGGCCGCGCCAACGTTCCCGTTGCAGCACACTCACCCCTATATGCCCCCGATGTCGGCGCTGCCCTGGCCCGGCGATTCGCCCAGCCCCGCCACGTTTTTGGACTACTGCCCTTAGTTTCGACTGCCTTCCTGGCGTACAGGTGCATTCCAGTGCATGGCCATCCGAATCATATCGCGACACCCAATACCATTCTCGTAAATCGGTGCACCCCTGGCGGCGAGCGCTGCATAAGCGGGCGCAATCGCCCCCGAATGTGCCTTACGCTCCCATCGAAATCGCGGACTCCGGGCAAGGTTTTTTTCGGAACGCAGGTAACCGGTGGAGCGCGGAGCGCGTTATGCTCTCGGGCGACCGAATTGGAAGGCTTCGGTCACCGAAACCGAGAGGAGACGTCCATGCCCCAATTCGGGGGCCCTCCAATGATCAGGGTGCAGCCCAATATGTGGGGGTTACGCGCGATCGAATCCAGATATCGTCGTCCGTCGGAACTTGTTAGAGGAGGTCAAAGTCATGCCGATTACGATAAGACGTCGAGCGCTGTGGATGACCAGTTTGAGTATCGCCGCGGCAGCTTGTATAACAACGCTCATGGGACTCCGGGAGCCCGCACGCCTGACAGCGGGAAGCGCCCCCACCCTGAGTGTGGCCGGATTCGCGGTCGTGAACTTGACTCAGCCGACAGAAACCACGCCACCCCAGTTAGAGTTAAACTTCCAAGAGACCGCAGCGAAGGTACAAAGCACGACCGCGATGCTCAACACGGCGATGGCAAGCGTCCGCGCCCGGCTGCAAAAGGCCGGAGTACGTGCCAACGCCATCAGCACGCAAGGCCCTCCTAATCTGAACAACCAAAACGGGAGTTGGCAAGCCGACTCCACCGTGCAAGTCACTTTCAGATCAATCGCTCAGTTGGAGAAGGTTGTGGATGAAACCAACGTGTCGACGGACTCCGCCATCCAAAACGTGTGGATTAATACCCCATCAGTAACGATGAGACCCACCCAACAAGCTTTGGCCGCAGCTTATGTCAAAGCCGTGAGCAACGCCGAGAAGACGGCGATGCGGATGGCGGCGGCCGACCATCGTCAGCTGGGAGCGCAATTGGCCCTCACCGAGGGTGCGGGAGGTACCCAATGTGGAGCCATGGCATGCGGGTCCGGCACCTCGCTAGGTATCACCCCACCGGTCGTCGGCAACAACCAGGAACTGGTGGCAGTCAGCCTCACCTATGCGACCACGCCGTAGTCTGGCCCGTGCCGCCACCGTCAATGCCCCCTGAGCCAAAGGCTCTAGGGGGGAACCTTCACTTCCACAACGCCAGCATGGTTCTAGACCGTTTTCGCACCGGGATAGGCGATCACCAGCCGTGGACGGAGGACGGGTGCTCCCGCACATACTCCTCCGTTCGGCTGCTCCATCCGGTTGATCGTTGGGGAGCCACCAGAGGCAATTCATTGGCGAGGCCCGCCATAATTGGGAACCATTTCCTTATACGTGGCGTTAAATGGATATCCGGGTGGATAATCCTAATCGTACACGTCGGAGTAAGGAGGATGGGGGTGAGGAGCAGGAGACGGCGGTTGAGGCACGCGAAGATCCCAAGCAGGTTGCAGACGGACCGGGATTTACCCGCGCCACCATGATCGCGCATCTGCGGAATCCGGTTGGCAATCGGTTATCGGTCGCGGTGTCATTCGCATTCTGATTCCAAGCCTTTCCTTCGACGGGCTTATCGGAGCCTAGCGCGGTGGTGTCTGTGCGGGTGGGCCTGAGCCATCGGGTCCACCCATAACAATATCCACGAATAGGCAGGGGTAAGCGGATTAGTGCAAGGGTGGTCTCCGCTATAACGTGGGTGATAGCGTGGGTAGCCGGGATGGAGGAGCACAGGAAAACCCCGTGTCCCTTGCAGGATGCGGGGTTTATATGGTGCGCCCGGTAGGACTTGAACCTGCGACCTCCTGATTCGTAGTCAGGCGCTCTATCCACTGAGCTACGGGCGCATACAAACACGATGGCGGAGGGAGTGGGATTCGAACCCACGCTAGGTTTTCACCTACTAACGGTTTAGCAAACCGTCCTCTTCGGCCAACTTGAGTATCCCTCCAACGGCACACGTTATCCTAACATAGAATCCAAGAGCCACGCAAGCCTGGGCTAATGGTAGTTTTGGCAAAGCATTGCCGTCGGACGTGGATTTTAAGTCTGTTCTTTCTTGCGAAATCAAGCCAGATGCACGCCAGCACACTTTATCAAACTGGCTCTTTAACGGCACCGCATTTTACACTCTGGATTACCCCACGAGAGGTTTTGTGGCTAGCCGATCGCCACCACCCTGACCGAATATCGTCTGGCGGAGGGGACAGGACTCGAACCTGCAAGCCCAAAGGGCGGTGGTTTTCAAGACCACTGCGTTACCAATTACGCTACCCCTCCAGATGACGTCGCTATTTTACCGCACTTTCATGCAAAGTGCCAGGTTTGCCGGTCACCGCCTTTTGGTAGGCGCGGTGGAATCGGGAAAGCTTTGTGAAAGTACCCACAATTGGTGCATAAGTTGTGGATATGTTTTGGAAAATCCTGTGGATGACTTACGATGAAATCACTTGCATGCCAAGATAAGGATGTAGCAACTCAGGAATTCGGACAGAACCTTCCTTGGTCTGATAGTTTTCCAAAATCGCGGCAATCGTTCGCCCAAGGGCTAGAGCACTGCCGTTGAGCGTGTGTACCAACTCGGTCTTGCGAGTACCTTGAGGGCGGTAGCGAATTTCCGAGCGCCGGGCTTGATAATCCGTCATCGAGCTGACGGAGGAAATCTCCACGTAACGGCCATAGCTTGGCAGCCACACCTCGATATCATAGGTCATCGCTTGACTAAAGCCCATATCTCCTCCACATAGCAGCACCGTGCGAAAAGGCAATTCCAGATCCTCCAACACCGTTTCGGCATCGCGTCGCATCGTTTCCAAGGCTTGCTCAGAATCTTGTGGCCGCACAACCTGAACTAACTCCACTTTTTCAAATTGGTGTTGGCGGATAAGACCACGGGTGTCACGACCGGCAGCTCCCGCCTCTGACCGAAAGCATGAGGTCGCGGCCACATATTTTTTCGGAAGCTGTGCCTCGTCCAGGATTTCTTGCCGATGGAGATTGGTCAAAGGCACTTCTGCGGTCGGGATGAGAAACAGTTCATGGGGTTCTACGCGAAATACATCTTCCTCAAACTTAGGAAACTGGCCCGTACCTATTAACGAATCCCGGTTGGCCAAACTCGGAGGCAACACTTCCTCATATCCCCGACTGCCAGCATGGTCCAACATAAAGTTGGTCAAGGCTCGAGAAAGTTTAGCACCCGAAGACTTCAGAACACTAAAGCGCGATCCAGTAATTTTATGTGCACGTTCAAAATCTAAAATACCCAGGCGCTCGCCTATCTCCCAATGGGGCAAGGGATCGAAGTCAAAGGCGGGCACCTGGCCAAATTGATAGACTTCCTGGTTAAACTCGGCATCTTGTCCCGGTGGCACCTTGGCTAGCGGCGTATTTGGCGTAGCCCACAACAACTCCATCAGTTCACTACTTTGTTCCGCCAAAATTTGCTCCAAGCGAGAAATCTCTTCCCCCACCTGACGCATCTCCAGGATCTTCGGTTCGGCTTCCTGGCGCTGGCGTCTCAAGTCGGCTATTTCTTGTGACACTCGGTTTCGAAGGGCCTTCAGATTCTCCATGTCGACGAGGATCCGACGCCGATCTTTGTCGACCTCGACGATACGGTCAATGGCATATTGACCGCCTTTCATCGCCAAAAGGTCTTTGACCTCTTGAGGAGTTTCGCGAATTCGCCGAACGTCTAGCATCGTGTATTCCTCCAGCTTAGCTCGATTTCAAGGCGGACAAGTTTTCTAAAAGAGGCGGATAGACTACGCCATATTCCGTCACAATAGCGGTAATCAGCTCAGCCGGAGTCACGTCAAAAGCCGGATTCCAAACCGCCGTGCCCTGGGGTACGATGCGCTGTCCGGCAATCTCGGCAACCTCTTTGGGCGGGCGTTGTTCAATGGGGATCTGATCTCCCGCCGCAAGCGTAAGGTCAAGCGTACTAGTCGGTGCGGCCACCAGAAAAGGCAACTGATACTGCTTGGCTAGCACAGCCAGCATAAGGGTGCCAATCTTGTTGGCAGTATCACCATTGGCTGCGATCCGATCGGCGCCTACGACGATGGCGTCGATTTTCCCCTGTTGCATTAAAAAAGCGCTTGCAGCGTCAGGAATCACCGTGGCCTCGATTCCGTCCTGTTGCAATTCCCATGCGGTGAGCCGAGCTCCTTGTAGCAGGGGCCGCGTTTCGTCCGCATAAACCGCCTTGAGTTTGCCTTGGTTCATCAGGCTTCGAATCACGCCAAGGGCGGTACCATATCCCGCCGTCGCCAGGGATCCGGTATTGCAATGCGTCAGGATGCTCACCGGACGGTCGAACCAATTCGCTCCGTACATCCCAATTCGTGCATTTTTCCCCCGGTCTTCTTCCTCCATCGTGCGGGCCAACTCGTAAAGAGCGGCCGGCACCTGGCCGGGTGCGTTCCAAGGCAACTTAGCCATCGCCCGATCCACGGCCCAGCCTAGGTTGACAGCCGTGGGCCGCGCCGCTTTAAGGCGTTTGGACGCCTCCTCCATCGACCCGGGG
>JAJZZI010000042.1 GCA_021797635.1 Bacillota bacterium
CGGGTCGAGATAATGGTCGACCGTTCTCCGAGCTATATGGAATTCCCGGGCGATGCGTCGTACGGACCAGCCTTCTCGTTCCACGAGATGCCGGATGGTCTGGGTACACTTTAACGACCGGGAAATCGTGGGCCTGACTTCAGCCATCGTCGCTATCAACGCATGGAATCGCTGGGCGATTAGCATGCGTACCGAACCCGGAACCTATCGTCCTGACTTGGCCAAATAGCCTCGATTCCGGCAGAGCCGACAAGATTCGACCGATCAAAGTCGCTTACTAACCATTGCCCCTCCCGTGAGCACCGATAAGCCGTAGCGGGAATGAGTACGGTGACGTTGATCCAATGGCTAGAGCGATTCGGGACCGAAGAGGCATGTCAAGAGAACCTATATCAGCAGCGATGGCCTAACGGATTTGTCTGCCCCAAGTGTCAGGGAACGAAGTGCTGGAAGGTGCACCGGTCCGGACGGATTTTAGCATACTTTCCTCCACTCAGGAGCTTTTCCCTGACTTAACCGTTTATGGTGGATAAAGGAATCGGTGGCGGGCTCATTTGAACCGACCACCGATTCCTTTATGCATTGGTCCCTCAAACAGAGACTCCGACCTAATCCTCGGTCGCGGCCTCCCTGCCCGTGTCCACGCGGTCCATGCGCAGCCAGCATCTTCTCCAGAGGACCTGATGCGCTAATTCCGAGTCAAAAGAATTGAAAAACGTGAGGGACCTGATTCTTGGTACTCTACGGAGAAGACCCCCGGCTGTTCCGCTTCCAGCTGATATAACAACGGCTTGGGATCGTGGTCGTTAATCAGCAGTGCCGAAAATCCCTGTGGAAGCGCGTCAAAGGTGGCAAGAATCGTCTGGTGTTTGACCGGCGGCGGCAAGAGCGGAGCGTTAATAATAATAACAGGATTGGCCATCGTGATACCTCCCGATTGATTTGTTCTAATCCGTACTGTAGCGACTATGGCCACGGCGTATCGTGATGAAGATCACATAGATGGTGGTAATGTGCCCGCACGAACAAAATCTAGACCTCGTACCAAATATTCTTGAAAAACGACCGTCTTACTTACTGCCTTTCATTTCATACCTATTGGCTACTTTACCTATGGGTTGAGGATGCCAGCGCACGGTCGCGATGCCACCTGCTCTCCATCGGCGTCGCTAATCTAAAGGAAAAAAGGAGGGTCTCAGCCTTGAGATTAGCCTGGTAGGTTTTCTCAAATTCGCATCTTGGCCTATTAAGGCATGCGTTCGATGACCAACTGAAATGGAATGGACGATGCCAAGCGGACAGGACGATTCTCTAACCGAAACGACCATCTCGCATACCGTCCACGGTCGCTGCCATCTAGCTGGTGGCAGTGGAGCCCCAGGCTGCGTTGGATAGCAGCCGGGCGCGAGAAGTTGGAGTAGCGTGCCACGATCGGGAGCCTCAGGCGATAGTCGAGCCACTATGTGACGCAAATCACGTTCTTTATCAAACCGAAGAGGCACCATCAGATTACGCGCATGGTTTCAAAGCTGTGAGACTCTGTGTAAAGCCCATTTGGCATCGCGTTGAACAGGGAGGAAGCGTAGATGGGAAGCCATTATTCCCCGACCAGGGTTTGGCGGACCGCTCTCAATCGCGCAAGGACGATCGGGAGCGATCGGATGTTATCCTCCTTGGGCTTCAAGGATCCGCAATTGCCTGCCATTGAGATAAGCTCGTCCGACGCTTGGTAGACCAGGTGTAGCTGGGCGGGGTTCCTTTGGGTGAGCAGTGAACAATCGTATGCCGTTGAACACCAAGGATCGGTTGTTAGCCGATAAACTGACGGATTGGGAAAAGTGTGCTATCAGGATCTCGATCACTTCTCATTGAACAAGAGGGAGACAACAGTATGGCCGCTTCAAAGACATGGATTAGGGTAGCACGGGTTGAGGATATCGACGCCACCATTCCCTTTTTGGTTGAGCTGAATGACCGCGCGGTGGCTTTATATCGCGCACAGGATGTGGTTCATGCAACGGATGACACCTGTTCTCATGCACAAGCGTCACTCTGCGAAGGTGAGTACCACGGATATATTGTGACCTGTCCACGACATGGCGGCCAATTTGATATTCGTACGGGTCAGGCGATCAAGATGCCGGCGATTGTCCCCATCCACGTGTTTCCAGTGCGCGCAGAGGATGGGGATGTGTTCTTATCTCCCGACGATCTGTCATAGACCCCACGGCCAAAGCCGGGGGCTTGTAAGCCCATCCTATGACCAGCCTTAGTCGCCGGAACCTTGGGGGCGAGCAGCTCCGTTCCTTCGATGCAGACCCGGGAATGCTTCTCCAGTCCCCGGCTCTCTGGTCCTCCGTTAAACGCAAGCTCGGGGTAGTGCTAGCCGTGCGGAGGGATGGTGCAGTCGCGAGGGAGTCTTCGCACGTTACCTGGATAATGGCAAACACATGAATCACTTTTCCAGGTTGGCGTAAGCATGTCCTTCTGACCTTCTCTCCTTGTGTAGGATTTTCCCCACATCCGGCGGCATCTGCTCGATTCAGGAGGTAAGCAACATAGGCTCGATTCCACAAATTTGAGCTGCACCCCTGGATGGCGCACGATTCAGGTCATTGGCGAAGAACACCCCGATGGATTTGTGGCGTACCCTGTCGGTCTCCGTGGCGTGGTGGTTGGAGTCGGGGAATCAGTTGAAGGTGCCCTCGCCGACGTCCAAAGCGCAATCCGATTCCACGTGGAGACCTTCGGTTCCGACGTATTCAATGTCAATGATCCGGTGATTAAGGTTACCGTCCACGAAGCCCATGTCTGATAGCCGGTTCCCTCGCGACGACCCGCTATCAAAAGTCCTGGGAGCCTTATCTGGGAGCCTTATATGGAAGGACTGTGGGATTTCATCTGGTTCGGCGCGCCTACCACATCGCGCTCATGCGGACGAACGCGGATGGGACAACGCCCCCCTGACGATTCCAATTTCAAATCATCGCTCGTTGAAGGCCTCAACTTTGAGAACCATATTGTCCCCGTCGGCACGGATCGCGATGAATTCATTCGGGCATACCAAAATCAATAATCAGAAGCGTGTCATCTTAAGCTGTGCGGCCGGGGGGATCCCGACACCACGGTATCCCGTTCGTGGTGCTGTCAGAGGATGCGACTTTACGAACACGGGATTGATTGGCAAGCAAGCGCTCCTCACCTTCGATGGGTCAAAATCGACTTGTCATGCGCTCAATGCCGAGTTCCCGCTGAGCGATTAACTCGCCTGGGACCCAGCAGGCGTCGCGTTCGTCGAAATAGTTGTCACCAAATCTTCGTTTCCCGCGATCTGCCGCTCTGAGCTAGCCCGGCCCGCAGCGCCTTGCTGCCCTTGCGGGGGGCACAGGTTGCCGTTGGTCGGCGGTCTCTTTTTGCGCTGCGCTGAACCCAGCTCAGGGTAAGGGGTGGCCTGCGGAGGGACGGATCAGGCCGGAGACCCCGCTCAAGAGCGGTGCACGGCGGATCGCGCGGTTAGCGCGCTCCGTACAATGCGATTCCCTAGCTCACGTTGTCCGCCGTCCTGCAGTTCTCTTCGCTAGTAACCGCCCCCAAACTGCTACTCGATACCAGTCGGGCATATTTGGCCAACACGCCTCGAGTCGCCCGGGGTTCAGGTGCTTGCCAACGCCTTTTCCGGTCGCCGAGCTCAGTTTCTGAGAGATCGACCGCGAGTCGCTGGTGTTCAATATCAATAGTCACCGGATCGTCGTCCTGCACGAGGGCCAGCGGACCGCCTACGAAGGCTTCCGGGGCCACGTGCCCCACGACTAATCCCTGAGTGCCACCCGAAAAACGGCCATCCGTGATCAGGCCGACTTGACCTCCCAGCCCGACCCCGATGAGCGCCGAGGTGGGAGCCAACATTTCTGGCATTCCGGGACCGCCGCGCGGACCTTGATAGCGAATAATCACCACATCGCCAGATTCTATCCGTCGTTCAAGAATGGCGGCCAGCGCGTCCGCTTCGGTGTCAAAGACGCGCGCCGGCCCGGTTATGTTCAGGCGACGCACTCCGGAAATTTTGGCCACGGCACCTTCGGGGGCCAAATTACCGCGCAAGACCACCAGGTGACCTTCTGGCCGCACGGGCCAATCCCAACCGCGAATCACCGTCTGCTCCTCAGTCGAATCATCTTGCACCGCGGTCAAGCGTTCTTCCAGCGTGTCGCCGCTGATCGTTCGACACTTCCCGTGTAACAACCCGTGGGACGATAACTGTTTCATCACCCTAGGTACTCCGCCCGTCCGATGGAAATCGACGGTCGCATAACGTCCCGATGGTTTTAAATCGCATAATACGGGTACTTGACGGCGAATCCGTTCGAAATCATCCAGGGTCAATCGAACCTCGGCTGCATGAGCGATGGCTAACAGATGCAAGACCGCATTGGTCGACCCGCCTAGGGCCATGACCACCGCGATCGCATTTTCAAAGGCTTCGCGGGTCATAATATCGCGCGGTTTAAGATTTTGGGCGACAGCCCGCATTAACACCGATCCCGCCTCGGCCGTACGATCGCGTATCTCCTGATCTTCGGCCGCCAGAGTGGACGAGTAGGGAAGCGCCATACCCATCGCCTCAATCACGGCAGCCATGGTGTTGGCGGTATACATTCCCCCACACGCTCCGGGTCCGGGACACGCATGACGCTCGATGGCAAAAAGCTCTGCTTCGGACACTGTCCCGGCGGCGTAAGCTCCGACCGCTTCAAAGCTCGACACTATCGTCAGGTCCTGGCCGCGATAATGGCCGGGTTTGATCGTCCCTCCATAGACAAATATGGCTGGAAGGTTCATTCGGGCTATAGCCATCATTGCCCCCGGCATGTTTTTGTCGCAGCCCCCAATCGCCAACACGCCGTCCAGGTTTTGTGCTTGACAGACGGTCTCAATCGAATCGGCGATGACTTCGCGAGATACGAGAGAATAGCGCATACCGTCGGTTCCCATTGAAATTCCATCACTTACGGTAATGGTGCCGAATTCCATGGGCATACCGCCACTGTGGCGGATCGCCTGTGCTGCCACCGATGCCAACGACCCTAGATGCATATTGCAGGGCGTGATAGTGCTCTGACCGTTGGCGATGCCTATCATCGGTTTAGCAAAATCGCCATCCCCAAACCCGAGCGCGCGCAACATTGCCCGATTGGGTGACCGTTCAATCCCCTCGGTTATTTGATAGCTACGCCAATTCCGTCCTACTGCCATGGTATTCTCCTTGATACTACAATTTTCTTGCTAAAGCTAGTATTGTTCCCGGTCAGGGCTCCGCAAGAACCTTTCCAGTCGGCTTGGGCGGTGCTTGCTGATCCACCAAACCTATCTACGATGGATTCAGCCCTCGAGTGACGTCCAACGACCGTTCAATTTCTCGCCTAACCTGCGATCTGCGAAGCGGGTATTCAGAACGGTGTGTCGAAAGGGTCCCGGATTCATCAAGGCCCCACTTCCAGAACGTTGTTGCCTTCACCACATCTCAGCCTGCGGTTCCTGGTTCGTCACGCCCATCAACCAGGCTTATTTTTCCGCCGCATCGCTTAGTCGTGCCTAGCCCATACCGCGTCGGCCTGAGCCAAACGGTGCGCAGGCGATTCGATTGACGCTGCGGATCTATGCGGCACCACATTTTGGAGTCTACTCCCCGAATTCCTGTTGACCGTAGGAAACCCGGCTCGGGCCACAGCATATTGATAGGTTAAATCACGCAATTGATTGGTCGTCTTTGCCCTCCACAGTTCAAAACGCCCAATACTTGCCCACCGAACACCGCCCTTCCGTCAACGATCTCATCCTATGGTGCGGGTTCCCAAGTGCCCATAGACGCCTCCGGGGAATCGTTAACGAGAACCAAGCGGCACTCACCATCGTACCTCTCGGCTCACCGCTGTTTCCCATACCGCCAATATCTGTTGTTCCCCGCCTGCCAACCGTGATCCCGATCACGTTGAGCGGATGGCGCCGATAACCTGAAGTCCTCCGACCAACCGTTGAAACGCAAACTGTGCAGCACAAATCCGTATTTACGCATGAGGCGGCGGAGGATCGTGTCCTTATCGGGCGTGACATCGAGCAAGATGCCAAGAACCGTCGTTGCATTCGCCGACCCCTTCCTGGACGAAGGTTGCCATCGCTTGACGCACGGGCGAGGCTACCTTTTTCCCCGCGTTTGCCGCAAATGGGGCCGAGAACGACGTGATCATGGCAATCAAGTCCTCTACGAGATCTTGCGGATCGTCCTTCACCGGGTGCTCCATGACGACCACGCGCGCAGCCAAGGCGTGCAGAAAGGTTGCGAGATAGCCCAAGCCAAACCGTGCTAGTCGGTCACGCTATTCGAGCCCTACCAGCCCTTGCCGGGTGGTTCCGTGCCAGGTCTAGCCGCGGATGCAAGCCCCGGCGCTTCGCGTTCAAACCGCTGGCGACATCGGGGAGTGCAGCGGCCACCGCCCGGGGTTGCTGGGCAGCGAAGCCCGTCCGTCGGCCGAGTTGGCGATCCCAATTCTCCGCCTCTAGTGATTTCTTTGTGGAAACGCCAGCATAGAGGATACAACGCGTGCCCAGCGCAGGATTCTGCATATTCTCGTGCATAAGTATCGGTAAGTCTGCCACCCGATAACGGCGATGTCTTGACGTCTCACGAGTCTCACGCAGGTCGTTGAAACAATTCCGCCACATCGTCGAAATCCAGACGATGTTCGACCAAATTGGACTGCTGTTTAGTTTCGTCCCACCCACTCTAAACGCATGGTGTTTGGCCCCTTATCCGTGATGATTAGTATGGTGGATCGAGACCACACGGTTGACCGAGGAAGACCCATCCGTTCCCGCCGGTGCTTGCGGGATATCCCGCAGACTCAGACTTCCCCGGTTAGCGTTTAACTGAAAATTTCAACGGTCGTAAGGCTCTGAGCGTGAATCGGACATGTACGTTCGGATCGGCAGGATGCCGGGGATCTTCCGCGTTCAACCC
>JAJZZI010000147.1 GCA_021797635.1 Bacillota bacterium
CTTCAGTATGGCATCCATCGATATTTCCCCATCAATTTATCCCCGGGATTAGACCTAATAGTCTGACTACGCTATGGTATTCGTAATTGTTTCGTCTGACAACGGACTTACGTCGTCGTGTACTAGTCAAGGAATGATAACCTTGGGGCCGAGGCTGCTCCCGCTGTCCTCCGGCCAGCCCATGAGCAAATGTTCAGGGTCATGAAGAATCCTGCAATATGTCCCAGCGACGGCACTAGGAAACCGCCCACCGCCAATGGGCCAGTGAAGATTGGCGTCGCGGTGATGCCCGCACCGACCGTCCAGGCTGCCATGGCCTCGCCAGTGGATTTATGGCGAACGTTCATCTGGTTCATGAGGGCCGCCGCGGCCCATGGAGTCAGCAGGCAGGCTATCCGGCTTAAAAACGCCTCGAAGGAGGCTGGAAAGTGCTGAGACACCGGCAGCACATAAAGACAGACAGCGTCCACGCCGATGGTTCGGGACCGCGGCATGGTGATGCCTCCCGAAATGATCCCCACCGCAGTGACCAGCAAGTATGGAATGGCCGCTCCCGCGGGCATCCAGACCCGGTGCAAAAGGCGCTGGATGGCGTTGATGGCTGATCCAGGGTCGGGGCACTGTTGCCAAACAGCACGCCAGCCAACATCATGGTCTCTGTGGGGATGACGGCACTCCATGCAGCGGTGCGGACCAGGCGAGTGTTTGCGATCGTCGAAGGTATGTAGCGTGTGTAATCAGAGGCGGTGGTCATCCGTGATAGCGCCCTGGTGACAATAACGACGGTTGTTGCCGGCACAACACCGCTTAACCACAGGCCTGCCGATTTGCTGAGCACGACATGTCATGCCATATGGGTCACGGATGCGAGAAGGACGAGCTGCGTGAGAAGACCGAAGACATACGAGATCCATTGCTGGAACGCTTCGATTAGCGCGTGACCAAAGAACGCTATGGAGAGTTCCGCCAGCGCGGACAGAGCCAGAGACAGAACCAGCCAGGGCGCGTTCATGGCTGTTCCAATCTAGCGAGCGTGGTCAGCTTCCCGATGACTCCGCTGTCTGGGTCTGGCACCTCAGGATTGGGTGCCTCTCACCTCCCGGAATTTTGCCTTGACCCATGTGCTCAGCCCCGTGTGGAAGCTGTCCTCGGCCCACACATGTGGCAATCGGCTGGTGCTAAAGCCGTCCGCAAGCATCGCTCACGGCGCGTCGCGCTGGATACAAATGGTCAACCCGCCGGTGAACGAATAGGCGAAAATACTCCGACCGAAAGACGATTATGTGAGAAATGTCCCCCATGTTCTGAATCTGTCCGTAGTCTCACTGGTAGTTCCTCACGGCGGCACGTCTTTCGCGTTCGACGGTGTCGATTATATCATCATAAGGTATAAATACAATCATAAGGTGTTATAATCAAACGGGGTGATGAAGGTGAACCGTTACTTTCCGGTGGGTGGTCCCGTGTCGGAAGATGACATCATTGATCGCGAATTATTTCTGGAAGGACTCACGCGGCGATTAAGTGATGGTCAGAACATTTTGCTCGCAGGACCGAGGCGCATCGGAAAGACGTCATTGGCCTTAGAGGTGTTGCGACGCTTACATCGCGAGGGGCATGATGTGGCGCTGGTGGACATGTTCGGGATTACCTCGGTGCGGGAATTGGCTGAACACCTGGCCAACGCCCTCTTAGAAAATCGGACCGGAGTCCAGCGCACCGTGGAAAAACTCCGGGAGATGGTTCGTAGCGCCGCACAAAGCGAGGTGCGCCTTTCGGTACAGGGCATCGAGTTGGGCATGTCGTTTGCTCGACGCCAAGGTTCCGACATGGAATTGCTCGAAGAATCGTTAGGGATTACGGATAAACTAACCCGCGCTTCGAACAGCCGAGTCATTCTTGTCTTCGATGAATTCCAAGAACTGTCCCGTATTGACGGCAATCTTCACAAGATTCTCCGGAGCCATCTTCAGCAAAAACCGCATATCAGTTGTCTTTTTCTCGGATCGAAACCGACCTTGTTAGCTCAATTGTTTTCTCAGGGAAATGAGGCGTTTTTTCGCTATGCGGTGTCTCTTCCCGTGCCGGAAATCCCTTCCGATGCATGGTCCGACTACTTGGTCCGAAAATTCTCGGAGCGGGGGATCTCCATTACACCGGCGGAGGTGGGAGTCCTTTTGAAACTCACGGGGGGGCACCCCCAAGATACCATGTTAGTGGCCTCCGAAGTTTATTATGTGCTCATGGAGATGGAGAGTCAGGTGGTGAGTCTGACGGTGCTAGAAATCGCGTACGAGCGGGCTCTCGAGAGTCTCATGCGAGCATTTGAGGAGCTGTGGGGGAGCCTCAGTGAACATCAAGGAGCTCAACAGCTTGTTAAAAAAGTAGCGTACGGGGAGCGCCCTTATGGTCAAAGCGCCTCGCCGGCGCGCGTTGGTCGGATCTTAACGTATGTCATGAGCCAAGGTATTTTAGTAAAGGTGGGACGCGGACAATATGAATTTTTTGAACCCATGTTCCGCGATTACGTCACGCGGCTGTAATGGGGAGTGCGGGTATGGGCAACCAGATCCTTGATCCGACCGTCTCTTGTGGCGCGTTGGTCAAACTCGATGACGGCAATCTGCGTGCGTGCTACCAGTCAACGCGCCGTTCTCTTGGCCGGTCATTTCGCAAGGCGTGCTGGCCGAATTTATCCACTTCGCCACCGTGCGCGGCTTACACCATGCCCGAAACCGTTGCTCTACCACTACCAGGAGGTCTGCAAATTTCTGTCCTGTGCCAACCGTCGGTTTTCATACACCCCGGGGAATCCTTCGCGGGGCCCATCTGGACGAGGAACGGTTACGACTCCTCAAACTCCTGGCTGCGGAAGAGATTGAACCTCCCCGCCCTAAAGGGCGGAGATTCTGGGGGAACCACCGTGGCTGCGTCGCGGGTCGTGAGACCCTCGGAGTTGTCCTCCGGACTCGCCACCGCTTATCCCGCCAGCAATTTCCCGGGGTTCAGCCGGACTACGCCTTAACGCACCTTTGAGAGGCACGGGACGGCGATACGTGTGGTTTCCACACGTCGGAATTCTAATGCCACCTTTTTTTGAGTGGCCATGAGGGTTCGCATGTTTTAACGTCTTATCATGACGACGCGATACATTTTACGTCCCCCACGAATTGCGAGAGACAACCGCACTAACGTATCCAGTTGTCAAAGAGCGAACATGTGTATTTTAGCAAAAGATTTGCCTGACGGCAACGCCTTATATCTCCGCCCTGAAGGGCGAAGTTTTACGGCGTCCCTGATAAACCGGTGGCCAATTTGTCCGGCAAGCGGTGGACCAGTTCTTGCGCAATCGATTAGAAAACGATGTGACGTGGCAAAGCGATATGACGGCCCTCATCGAGCAGGTGCGAAACCGCGTGTCCCCCGCCATCGATCCCGTTGTGGGCGACGGGCCAAGCGCCCGAGCAGGACATACCCCTTGTCGGCTGCATCGCGATCGGGAATTTGCTTTCGGTCATCAATCATCAACTCTCGGGGGCGAGTGTGCATCAGCGCCCCGGTCCTCGGGCCCGGTGCTCTCCAGGTAATCGGCGAAATTCGCCGGATCGATCAGGCGGGTCGGCAAGAAGGATCCTCCGGCATGTAACGCCTCGTCATCGGTCACTAAGAATTGAGCGAAGGGCGCCCGCACGGGCGCATGCTATACTAAACCCATACGCAAGGTGCCGTCATGGACCGTGTATCGATTCCTGAGGATTATGTTCATGAGATAGTGGCTGCTGGTCATCCTGAAGCCATTGTCCTGTTCGGATCGGAAGTCGGCAACGGGCCATCAAGTATCAAATGGCCCTGAGGCCGCGTGTCATTGTGGCGGACATTTTGGTGCGCACGTCCGAAGAACTCCGACACGCGGTCTCCGAAGGGCACCCTGTCATTCAAGAAACTCTGCAAAAGGGACGCTGGATCTATGGCGAGCCGCAGACCTTCGGGTCTTGACAGCGGACTTGGTAACCGCCCGTCGACTCGTCGGTGCGGGCTTATGCCAAAATGCTTGTTGCCACGCGCAGCAAGCCGCTGAGAAAGGCTTGAAGACCCTGTTGATGCGCGAAACCGCCGCGTTACCCAAGACGCATGACTGGAGTCGGTTGGTGGATGCCGTTCGAGTCTCTCAACCGACGTTTCTGGAGTTTACGGTTGGAGGGCAACTTCGCCGCAAAGTAGGCTGCGGGTCAACGCCCGACCGATTCCTGCCGGCGATGAACCCCGCACCCTTATCTGGGACTGAGAGGACACCGAGTGCTTCGGTCAGACAATTCTTGCCGAATTGTACCGCTCGACATCCAACGAAAGTGACCGTGCTACGTCAAACATGTCTTTAGTGCATAAGGAACTCGGAGACAGATGTCTCACAAGGAGTTCGTGGTCTGAATCGCGAATTTGGCCGTGAATCAGGAAAATGCCGGAGCACCGTGTTGAAATCGCTAGTGACTCCGGGGGATTGCGACGACTCTGCCGGAACGCATACGCGCTGTCGGCGATCAACCAAGAGATGGAGGGACAATGAAAAACTTCGTGGAACGCCTGGTGGGCGTCAAGCCGCCGTTCAGCCAAGCGGCATTGTTCGAAGTGGTGGCTGCGCTCATCTTTCTGATCGCGCTCTTCTGGCCACATCTGTCGATGATCAATTTACTGAAGGGCCTTTTGATCGGCGGCATCTGGGCGGTTTACGGCTTTGTGAGCTACTTGAAAACCGTCAGCGAATCGCCACGACGTTGAGACGGACGACGACTGGCTGTCGGACCGATGGACCGTCGCGAACGGTCTTCGACAGCGCGAGCGCTGCTGATAAGTCTCGTGACAGACCGTGATCACCGGAATCCAGAAGAAAAAGAACGGCCCCGACATTGCCGTGGGGATCGTCCCTGTTCCGTCACGTTCACGACGCTCTGTGGACATGGGTTAACGGGCACGGCTTCGAAGGATTTCTCCTGGGGGCTTTCTCCGTGGCGACCCCGGCCCCCATGTGTCTTCTTCGGCAACGACCTTTGGGATAGAAACACCACGGCGCACCTGCTCGTGGCGGGGCTGGTGTCAGTTGCCTTGCTGCGGGTGGCTTGCTTGGCGATTCGCTATGACGGTCATGCGGTCTTTCTCTGGTTCCTCAGGATGACGACTCGGGGGTGCGAGCGCCTAAGCTTCGTTGATTCCCGAGCCGGCGTGTAGATCCCGGGATGCGCGCCGGGATTGCACCTTCGAGGGTAGACGCGCCGAAGGATGTTAGATCCAGTGGTATTCTTAGCCCATGAGCTCCCGACGGCGTGGGCTAAGAAAGGGTGTGGAGATGATGCGGTTTCGGTCATGGAAGCCGTCGCAGCGCGTGCGTTGGCGTCAGATGTCCGTGTCACAGCAATCGGGGTGGTTGACCGGGCTCATTGCGCTAGGCGCTACGATGACGGCGGTATCGGCCACTCAACTGGAACCCGTCTTCTGGCAAGGCTTCATGACAGGGGCCTGGGGGACCGGCACGGCGGTGCTGATCGGATTACTGGTTGGCGTTCAGGTCTCGGCGCGACATCGCTAACGCCCCGCAGAACGCGGGCCAGACGAATTCGCGGACGGCCGTTTGTCGGCGGAGCGGCCCGTATGTTCCCGGCTTGTGGGAATCCCGGATACGTGAAGTTTAGCATCCGCGTACACGACGTCTGTTTAGGATCGGCGATGTGGCGTTAATCTCTTTGTGTAACCCACATGTACCCCAGCAGGGTCTGGCGACCGCCATGATGTGGCACGGCATGCACCGAGCCCGCGACCTTTGTTACGGGGTCGATTTTAAACCGTTCGCTCGCGACGTCCCGCATATCAAGCGGTCCCACTTTGCTCACGGTGGACTCTACCATGCTCTTCAAAAGGGATCGGAAGGGCCATTTTTGGCGATGATGGGTGGGGGAGAAGGACGTAGGTTCGCCGCATTACTTGGCGGTAGTTTCTACAGGGTCGCAACGCGTTGGTGCCATTAGGTTGATTCCAGCAGGACTCTTTCGTTTTGTCGGATCCTTAAAAGATTGTTTATCAATCGTCGCGGAATGGCAGCGCGTGTTGAACGCACATCGACATCAGCAATTTGGTGGTCATTTGCGATCCTCTGTTGGACAAGATTGTGGAGGTTCTGCGGCGGCTGGTCTGGTGGTGAAAATGGAGATTTGTGGGGAACCACCTCTACGACCAGCACGCGCAAGGGTGCGAACGGCCGCTAGTCGGGTGCAGTAAGTCGCGAAACAAATCCGGGGACCATCCAATAGCAAAGGCTTTGTTTCCTGCCGACGCCTGAAAATTTAAGATTTAGGTGATTTTCTTCTGCGGTACGAAACAGGATCCTCAAGAGTCTTATCAATCAATGTGTCATCAAGGCAGACATACCCTACACCACCCAAATTAAATTTAATTTAATCGGTTTTGTGATGTGGTATTGCCAAGGAAAGGATTAGTTCCAAAATGACGATTCCAGCTATCAATAATCAGTTGAATAACTCAGATTTTCGAGATGAGGACTCGACCCAAGACACGCCGGAAGGAGGCCCAAATCTCGGATCGATGACGATTTGGGTTGCGCTGTGCGACTTGTTCCACCTGTATCATGGTCGTTCTCCCCCTCACACCCATGATATCGCACTAATCTGTGTATACGCCATTAGGATAAGCCCCAGAAACGGCGTACGATCATTGCGCGCTTGAGGAATTGTTCTTTCGTGTAGGGCGCTGTTTCCAGCCACTCAGCCGCCGTGTCATAGGTGTCAAAATGTAACTATTTAGGTATACCACCCACCAAACTCAAGGATAAGCAAGTGACGGTTTTGTCGGCCGCGATTCTCTCTTAGCAGCGCAACGCCGAGTAGGGATGGTGGTGGCCATCCCTGTCGGTCGATGGAATCTCTCCCACCCCGCGCCATCGTGTACG
>JAJZZI010000174.1 GCA_021797635.1 Bacillota bacterium
AACTCAGGGGGTAGGGACAGCCTGATTGAAGCTCCCAAGAAAACGGGCGTGAAATCACGATGATTTTCTGTAACTGGTATACATTCTTTATCTAAGATCAGAAAACGATCTGGTTTTGTCATACATGTATACCATGTATGACAAAAAACGAGTCGTTAAGTCACACCCGCCCTCGCTGGTCGGATGTCGTCGTGAGCTATTCCGTTAAGTTCGGCTACGTGCCATAGGGGTGGGCAGCCGATTGCACACAGGCGATCAACAATCGGGACGCAATGCCCGTCTTCATGTAGCGACGGTTAAATCGATAGACGAATTCTTCGAGGTAGAGTTGCCGTCGGGCGCGTCCGCGCCCGTGATACGTCCCATCAATGAACGTTTTCGCGAGACTAATGACCATATTGACCTAGTGAAAGACGACGGGGGCGTTCGGATCTTTGCTCAAGGTGACCTCATGATCGGCCTTGTGGGCCCGAGCGCTGGCAGCATAGACGGACGCCCCATCGCTGCGCCAGACGCCTTGGTGCTCCACCCGACGGTCGAGCACCTCCAAAACCGTCTCCCTCGTTAAATCAGCGACCGCATCCATGAAGATATGGCGCGGATGGCCTTGATGATCGAGGCTAACCCCCACGATAACGGGATCTTGATCGGTACCCCGACCCCGTTTGCCCGGTCCGTGGCTCACACCGCCAAAATAGGCATCATCGAGTTCGAGCAGCCCACCCAATTGATACCGTGCGTTGCGATCTTTCATCGCCTGTTGAATTTTATGGTGTAAAAGCCATGCGGTATCGTAGCGCAATCCCAGTTCTCGGCTCAGCGCCAAGACGGATTTTCCCTCTTTATCCACGGCAACGAGGAAAATGGCCATAAACCATACGCGCAAGGAGACCTTCGTGCGGTGGAAAAGTGTCCCGGCAGTGACGGACACCTGATGATGGCAGGCGGTACATTCGTAAAGGGGAGCGGTCCGGGCGGACCGCTGGACCGTCCAACATGCGGTGTTCTGGCACTGCGGGCAGACGAATCCGTCCGGCCATCGCTGATGAAATAAGTATTTCTCGCACGCACCGTCCGAACCAAATTGGTCTTGCCATTCTAACAATGTCATCCGTGCCGCCCCCACCCGGAACCTTAATTTACCTTATTTGTACCATGTTTCCTCCACTAGGGGATCCTTACCTGAGTTATCCGGGATGTATGTCGGCAAAAGCCGCCGGAGTCATCAGGCGAGTCGACCCGGAGGATCCTAATGCGTATAACGCCTTGTCACCCGTCACTAAGAATTGCGCCTTGGCATTTTGGGCCGTGGCCAAAATCCAATCGTCTTCCGGGGGGGTCGCCACCCCGGTGACCAACTTAATGATCGGTTGTAGCACAGCCGTGCGCTTGAGGAGCGTGAGAAAGCGGTTTGTCCGCTCCGAGCCGCGCGGCAAAATAGGGTTTCGTGAGGGTGCGCTCGACTTCATCCAATAGCGGACCGGACACGTAAACCTGAAATCTGCCGGTCAGCCAGCTTTCGCAGATCACCGACAACGGACCTCGATCTGCGCGCACCGCCGAGACGAGCACGTTGGTATCCAGGACGACCCGGATCATGTGTGAGGGGGACTGTCAGTGCGGGACCGACTCTCCTGCACGACGCGATCCACGGCACGGTTAAATTCGTCCGATGGCACATCGCGGAACGCCTGCCGCATGTCATCCATCGTCTCCCGCAGCTCCGCCATGCGTCGGTCCCGTTCTTGCAACCACTCGAGGTCCTGCGGACTGACCACTCCGGCAACCGGAATTCCGCTCTTTTCCACAATCACACGGGTCTTGTCGCGGGCGACCTCGTTCACCACTTTGCTCCAGTGTTGCCGGACGTCGGACGCCTTCAATACTTTGTAATCATCCACTGGCATATCCTCCAGTTGTACAATATTGTACGTTTGGCTTATTATAGCGTAGACGTGCCACAGAACGGCAGATAGTGCGTGCAGTTAATGAGATGATTCAGGAGCGTTAGCGCAGTAGCATCCTTTAGTGGGCGGTATGGGGGCTACTTATTTGTTATGTCGGCGTCTGTAGCCGCAAAGACACAGCTGATCTCGCGTGAGATAGCAGTGGCAGAGACCGGTGCCGAACAACAGGATGAGCAGGCCGCGATGCATCTGGCGGAGTTCCTAGCAACCCTGTCGACTCAAGCCCATAGCGGAATAGACTTCTCTCAGGCGAATCAGGCATATCGGTTGGTTCTAACAATTCTTCCCACGGCATCCACCTACGTCGCCTATGGCAACTACCTGTTCGATGCTAAGCAATATAGCCAGACGGCGATTGAATTGGTGAATGCCGTACATTTGAAGGCCATGGGCACGAGGAATTTCCACAGTGCGTTGGAAGGCCTTTCCAATATCGTGGTGGCGGGTCTCAGTGACGGTTATGAACATCTGACGGTGACCGCTGGTGAGGACTTAAATCTATATGCCCGGCCCCAATAACCGGGGAAGGGTCTCCACAACTTTTCGAATATCGTCTGTGGTAAACGGCATCCCATCCACTTAATCAAACAAGGATACCGTATACGGTAGACGGTCACCGTTCCCTGTCGGATGTTCTCGGCAAACCTCATTCGTGATATGCTCAGCCTACTGGCGCATGGAAACGGAGGAGAACTGCATTCACACGATCCAACTCCCCCTCGCGGTCATCGACACGTCGTTTTGCCAATGTTGCCAAGTTGGCTTAGTGGCGTACCTATGGAAGGCATTCCAACCTCCTCTGCTCATGCCGTCCGCTGTCCACCAAGAAATTTTTGATGTGCCGGAACCTTTTACGGAGCAAAAGCTATGTGAAGCCGCGCTCGAAGCAGAACGTCTTTTTATCCGAGATCCTGGCATATTGATCCCGATTTTTCGCCCGGGTGAGCAGGCTGTGTTATCGTTAGCCCAAGAGCTTAAGGCCGTGGCCTTGGTAGATGATTACCGACCCTATCGATACGGGCGCGATACCCTCGGCTTGCCGATCTTCGGCGTGGGAGAGTGGGTCGTAGCACTGGTGGATCGGCAACTCTTATCGGTCGCTGAAGGCCATGCCTACGTGGCCACGCTAGCGGCCCATGGTGCCACGAGCCCACGTCATCTCGTAGTGGTCACGGAACAGTTGAACCGCCGGGCAGCGAAAGGAGAGAACCGCTGATGGCCATGGAACATCACGCAATTCCTTTGAACGCAACCGAAGCCGCACGCTATCAGCAGCTCATGCAGTGGGGCGAGTGGACAGAGGCCGAGACTCGAGTGCTATTCGTTCAGCATGGGTTAGAAGGCCTCGCGCTTGAAGCCGCTCCCCATCTTTATCGGACCCATCCGCTGTCGACCGGAGAAATCTCCGGGCAAGTGGGCATGCCGCGGTTGACCCTGCTCCACGCCATTCAGGCGCGCAATGTCGCGCCTTACGAAGAATCCGAGTGGGATCCGGAAGCTTATGCCGCGGCTTTGGAGCGAAGGCTGGAGGTCGTCAAACCTACGCCACGCGAGTAATCAATCTGACGTTTCTGTGATTCGGCACACCGTTTACCGTACACCGTACACGGTCCACGTGATGCTGGTGCAGAGCATTAGCGGAAGACGCGAGAAGTTCCTGCCAGCAAACCTGACAAGAAAAGAACGTCGTGAAAAAGCGAGACCACGTATACCGTACGCCGTATACGGTCTAGGGTGGGCCCTGGTCATTGCTGCCTCACTATGGAAACTCCGAATCAATGAATTTAATGATGACTTTCTGATCAGTCCAGATGAAGATCTCCTACCAGGTCACGTGCTATGATCAAGCGACCGCGTTCGACAGCCTGCGTGATCGACGAGGTATTGCTTCAGGACACCCCGCAACGATTACTCATGGAAGGCGGTCCCGTAAGTGTATCTCTTTCTCGATGAATCCCAAGATGCTCAATATTTTGTGGTGGGCGCCATACTGTCCGAGGAGCTCTTGACCCTCCAAAATATTGTCGGGGAGATTCGTACAGCGACGCGACGGTTAAACTTAACCGTGCAAGAATTTCATGAAGCCGTCTTATACCGCGATCAACCGCGTCTCTTAACTCACGCGATTCGGCTGTTAACCTCTACGCGATCACGCAAGGGACGGGCCCTCCATGTACGACCCGATGTCGAGGCCTATGCCGTGTATTACATTAAAACCGCCAGTGAACAACAAGGGTCCGGACTACCAGGCCACCGTTTGATGGTTGTCTATCAAGCGGCCTTTCAGCAGCTGCTCCACGCCATGCCCTCAGCTGTAGGCCCACTCGACATCGTCTATGACACCTTTCAGTATGCACAACGCTTGCACCCTCGGTTAGCCGACGATCTGCAGCGATGGGGACCAGGGACCCTCCACTGGGGCGAATCTCTACGCAAGAAACCTCTCCAACTGGCCGATCTCATCGCGGGGACCGTCCGCCGTCATCTCCAAGGGGATCGCAACGAAGGTCGATTTGAAGAGTTGGGAAAAATTTTGCGGCTGTGTGCCCCGCTCGACGGGATAAAAAGCGGGTAGCGTTCATCGTAACGGCTGCGCGTACTCCAAATCACCGGAAGGAGCGCCTTACCTGACGATAGCGCCAGGAGCACAAAACGAGAGAGGCTACCACTGATAATATTAGTATACCCGAATCTATCAAAAATGCTATTGGCGTAGCTAATCCGTTCCCAAACGCAGGAACCCACCCTGCCGCCCCATGCCCATTGGCAGTCGACGCAATGAACTCCGAGGGGAAAATAAGACGATCTAGCCAGTCCGAAGCGAGATTGAGGAGATATAGAGTAATGTACAGGCTCAGTGCAATTCTCCAAACGCTTACAGGACCACGGCTGAAGGGGGATGTTGCCGAAGTGCTTTTTCCCCCAAAAAGCTCCTCCCCAAGAACGTTCGGGAGCATCGGGCGATGAGCTAGTAAGCACGACAACCGCATGGGGCAGAACGTCGGCTTGGCCGAGATGGCGAAGGCGGTAGCCTAGATAGAAGTCAAGAATGACGAAGGTGAAACTCGTCCGAACTTCGGACAGGTTTCTAAACCAGCAAGAGGTCCGTCGACGCAGCCGGGCTCTTATCGCGACATCGAACGGCGTACCGGGATTGATAAAAATGATTTGTTTAGCGGAACAACACGTCGCCGCTGTGAGGCCCATCCCGACGTCGAAGCAGCTCCGCAATCCGTCACGGTGGCGGTTGGCCCTTTGTCGGGTGGGAAAGCCCCGGCATTATACGGGAAGTGGGTCGGGGTCCTTACATGGTGAACCCCCTTGAAAGGCGGATCAGGATTCTTCAGCCAGCCTTTTGCCTGGCCGAATCGAACATCCTGAATCGAAGGATGCCCACCGATGACCTCCTGCTCAGTCCGGATGAAGCATTGCATTCACTCATCGTCGACTAGGTCTGCGTTTCCCTTTGCCAGAGTGCCTCAGATCTCCTGCGCTCTCTGAAGAGGGTCACATGCGATGATCGAGTGACCGTGTTGGAGAAGTGTTTCTCCAGGGCGCCCGGCAACGGCTACAGACGAAAGGTGGACCTTGAACCATGGCATTAGATGAGCAGCCGATCCCATTAACGCAAGAGGAAGCGGAGGCCCTCAGCGCCTCTGCCAGAGCGTGGGGATCCCCGAAGCCCAGGCGTTCCATGAGGTCATGCGAGCGGGGTTATGCACCTATCACATGGAACTGACGGTCACACCACCCTCAAAATACCGGGGCTATCAGGGAACGCCTCGGCATCAATCGAGGGGATTTACTACGGGAAATCCACACCCGGGGAATCGCCCCCTAAGAAGAAGGACCCGGCTATGGACCGGGCCACACTCCTAAAAGATCTGAAACAGCGGCAGTAGCGCCAATCAGAATAAGTGCTACCCACGGCCTCTTAGATTAGCGAGTATCCCATGGCTTGCCGTCAATAGTAGTCAAAGCGACTACTATTGACGGCAATGCGGAGCTAAGCGGTCTTCGGCGCACTCCCAAACGGTGTACGGTCGACCGTATCCGGTAAACGGGAGAGCTTCTGCGCCTGATGATAGCCTAAGGGAAGGGATCGGCGAAGTCCTCCTTCTCGAAAGCGAATGCTGGAAAGCCAAAAGGGGTCTCAGCAGTTTTGCTGCGTACAGTGCGAGTACCGCCTCTAACCCATCGATGCGATAGCGTGTCCCGGTATCGGATACGCGTTGTTGAAGGGCCACCGAGGCAAACGGCTGATGGCGGGCAAATTTCTGGGTGCCGTCCACCGCGACCACCCAGGCGCGCTGTACCAAGTATTCGCGCACAGCATGGCGCCGCAAAAGACGCTGAATCCGATCGTGGAGGAGGTCCTCCCCCGTATCGAAATGGGGGATGGAATCGAGGTCCGGGAACACCTCGTGCAGCGTCTTCGCCAGGGTGGGACCGGTGGCCTGGTGATTGGCTTCTCGTCGCGAAGCATACGGGAACACGAAGAGTAGTAGCCGATAAAAGCACAGCACCGGAATCCGATGCCGCACACTGCCCGGGCGCCGCACGTCGGGGATGCGGGCCAACTTGGCAAAGAGGTCGGGGAGGTGTTGGCGCCACGTCGCAATCTGAGCGGCCACCGCGGCTTCGTGGGTGCGCTGCTCCGCTTCTGGGGTCGCGTAGGGCGCTTTCGTATTCGAGAGCGCTTCCCGCCATGGGCGGCCGAGCCCCGGTCCACCCCATCACTCCTCCGTCTCCTCTCGCGGAACCATGGGCGGCCAGGGTGCGACCAGCGCAGTCCGCCAATGGCGGACTAACGGGTAGACC
Source organism: Bacillota bacterium (assembly GCA_021797635.1). Taxonomy (GTDB): domain Bacteria; phylum Bacillota; class Sulfobacillia; order Sulfobacillales; family Sulfobacillaceae; genus JAJZZI01. The sequence continues at coordinate 6,789 of JAJZZI010000174.1, forward strand.
CAAATCGACTTCCGCGGTAGCGTAGCGCGGTTCGAGACGGCACTACGGCCCCGTCCTGTAGTGAGACCCAAGGGGTGCCAATTGGCGGCCGCATAACAGGTGCCCGTCCAGGGCTCTTCGACGAAGGTCTCCAGGAGGATCGGGGCAAATCCATAGCGC
>JAJZZI010000002.1 GCA_021797635.1 Bacillota bacterium
GGCCCATCCTTTCTTCCTTATCCTGTTACCTTACCCGCTCACACCTGAACGGAAATACCCTACGTTGGGCCAATAGGCACCAAGTCGGATTGCTTGGGATGCCGCCCGCCTGCGCGCAGAGTATGAATGGATTGAGCCGACAACGCTCCCGCGTGCCGGGATTTCATCTCTTGGGCCCATAATTCCAGCATAACCACGGCGTATATCTGCCTTGCTATCGTTCCCTTGCCGGGACCCAGTTGACCTAAGAGCGCCGACACCTGATTGGGCACAAGCCAAGCCCGGGTTTCGGCCCGAGCGTCGGTAAGCAGGTCGCGGATCCATTCGGAGGCCTCCCCGTTCATGAAGTCGGTCAAGGGCGTCGGAAATCCCTGTTTAGGTCGCGATACCACCGGCTGAGCGAGATGAGCTTGGGCTACCTGACGGAGGATCCGCTTGTCCTCTTTGGCCGTCCGACGAAAGCCCAAAGGCAGTGTCAAAGCAAACTCCACCACGCGATAGTCGCAGTATGGAACACGGATTTCTAGATGATGATGCATACCGACGCGGTCCGCCTTGTGCAAAACGTCATCCGCCAAAAACCAACGCACGTCAAAGCCCTGCATGGCCTGTAGCTCCGGCAAATCTTCCGCCTCGCCCCAGTAGGCATCGACGGCGCGGGGTCGATCCGAACGCCGATATTCCGGACGGAGCAGGCTCTCTTGCTCGCCTTCAGCAAAGGTATAGCCCACGCCTCGATAGCGTTCCGCCATGGGAATGAAAGAGCGGTCGAAAGCGCCTGCCCCGGGCCATCCCCGCTTCATCCACCATCGGCGAAGGGGCGCCGGCACCCTTTTGAGCAGACGCAGACTGTCCGGCTCGCCATAGCCCGCATAGCCAGCAAAGATCTCGTCTGCGCCCTCGCCCGACAGCATCACCGTTTCTTCAAGACTGGCCGCACGGGCCAAAGCGTCTAAGGGCAGTACCGTGGGATCCGCCATGGGCTCGTCCAACACGTAGGCCAACTGTCGAAGCCGCTCTGGCGCAAAACTTGACTCCACGTCAATCGTACGCACGGCTAGACCAAACTGTTGAGCCACCTGCTTGGCCCAAGACGACTCATCATAGTCCGATGAGCGCGCCGGAAAGTGGGCAACCCAGGCCGTAATCGGACGGGACATCGGTCGGCTGGCTAGTGCGGCCAGGAGGCTTGAGTCTAGTCCCCCAGACAAAAAGATGCCGAGCGGCACATCCGCATCGAGGTGCGTGGTCACCGTTTCTTGCAAAAGACTATCAAGCTCCCGACTCAACTCCTCTAGCGAGGCCGTCCGGGAGGGGGCAACAATCTTCGGTTGCCAGAAGAACCACTTTTTTGGTGCCCGATGGCGTTCGACGACCATGGCTTCGCCCGGAGACAGCTTTTTTACCCCCCGCACCAGCGTATCCGGTGCAGGCACGAAGCGGTGGCCTAAGTAGGCAGGCAAAAACTCGGGATCCCACTCCCCCATAAATCCGGGCAAGGAATAAAACACTTTGAGCTCGGAAGCAAAGGCCAGAGTGGCGCCCGATTCAAAAATATAAAGCGGCTTCTGGCCCAGGTGATCTCGGGCTAGCAGCAACCGTTGATGGCTCTTGTCCCAAAGCGCGATGGCAAACATGCCACGCAACTGAGACACAAAATCCACCCCGTCCATCTCATAGAGGTGGACCAACACCTCCCCGTCCGTGTCACTGCGCAAGCGATGGCCATGAGCCTCAACCCGTTGCTTGAGCTCTGCATAGTTGTATATCTCGCCGTTGAATACGGCAATGACCTGGCCGTCTTCGGAGCGGTATGGCTGGCGTCCCCCAGCAACATCACGCACCGCGAGACGACGCATGCCTAAGCCCAGATCGCCATCAAAAAAACGACCCTCATCGTCAGGACCACGGTGTTGCATGCCAGCCAGCATGGCCGCCACCTCATGCTCATGCACCACTCCCTGCCGGCGCCACACTCCAGCTATTCCGCACATTATGCTTCACCTCCGATGTCTGATTGGGTCGCCTTCACGATGAGCCCACTTGCGGCTGTTCCTGGCTGGGAGAAGCCCCGACCCCCCAAAACCCTGTCCGCATGCCTTTATTGGCTACTGGCCCGCGACGGGCCCGACTCCACCACGCCGCTCCAGCGCTCCACGCGTTCCCCGTCAAGAGCCCAATTAACATATACGACAGACCGCCCAGGGCGGCAAACAACACCACGGAGGAAAACGCCACCAGGACTCCGAACTGAATTTGTCCACGCATCGAAGCCGGGCTGGTAGGCGGATCGGTGAGCATAAAAAACGCCAAGAACAGCGCCGAATTGACAAAAGGCACACGCAGGGCAGCGGCAGGCGTATTCGACGCGAGTCCAAGATGAAAGAGTGCCATAATTAGCACCAAAAGAAAATAGGTTCCCAAAAACGCCAGCACTTGCGGATACTTTTTCACACGAATCGCCACGAAGAGGCCCGCCAAAATCAAAACAGGCACGCCCCACAGAGGCAGCAAAGAAAGCCCCGCCCACCAGCTTTGGGCACTGCCGAAGCCTAAGATGGCCATCAACAGCCCTGCGGCCGCGGGATTAAAAATCGGCTTTCGCCCACGTTTCAGGAGGTGCTTCGAAGCCAGAGCCACGGTCACGGTCACACTAACTAGATAGAGCGGCGTGAGCCCGCTTAAGACGTCCCCTACAATGAGACCGGTAATCGCGCCGCCCGTCGAAAAGCCTAGCCGGCGCCGAAGCCACATCGCGACCCCGGCGTCTACCCCCAACGCCGTCGCCACCGCCACCAGAACATGCAGAAGGCCTACCGGACCCTGGCGAAATCCTCCCGCGAAGAGGCTTAAAGGAACCAGTGCACTCAGTATATAGCCTTTGGGCGTTTTCAAAAAACGCTTCCAGGCGGGCAGGTGCCGAGGGCCCGTCGATGTTTGCGTCATCGTAAGAACTCCTTCATGGCGTCGGTCATAACCGTTCGCCCGTCTTGGGTTCGTCCATAGGCAGCCAGGTGCTGGCCTTGCAGAAACTCGTGGGCTCGGCCTGGACCTAGAAGAAAGGCTGCGGTAGCGCTCACGTCCGCCAGCACGGTCAAGGGGGCCACGACCGTCATCGTGAGAAACCCTTCGGCCGATTGGCCTTTTACGGCATCGTACAAATGGTTCGCGCCACGGCGACGGTGCCGGTAGTTCCCAGAGCTGCAAACCGCCTGACCGCTAAGCGCGACCTTAGGCATGGCCAAATAATCTCCGTGGGTCGGGTCTTCTATCACCACCGTCCAGGGCAACCCCCTAGGGTCGATGCCGTAAACGTAGCAATCGCCTCCCGCATCGATGGCATAACCCTCCCATGACTGAAGTTCCCGGCACGCCAGATCCACGGCCAGTCCTTTGGCCACAGCACCAAGATCCAAGGCCATAGGCCGCGCCAAGCGCACTGACGCCGTTTCTTCAAACAGCTGAATGTCGCGATAGCTGATGCCTTGGACATCGGCTGCAGGCGTTGACACCCTTTCGCCAGTCGCGTAGTGACGGTCAAATCCTTGCCGCTCCAGCGCTCGGCCCACCGTGGGATCAAAGACCCCTTTCGTGAGCTCGCTGGTTGCCAGGGCAATCCTTAGCGCATAAAATAACGTGGGTGAAACCGAAGTTTTCTCGCCTGGATGGCGGCACAACTGGCTGAGTTCGCTGCCTTCGTCAAAGCGACTGCAGACATGTTCCACTTGGTACATCACCTGAACCGCACGAGCGATACTCTCGCGCTTTCGCGCTGGCGACCCGCGACCGACGATCCAAATCTGAACGATGGTGCCCATGAGCACAAACTGCTCATGGTATATCGGTTTCTTAACCTCTTGCACCGCATCTATCGTCACCATGGCTACACCTTGGCTTTCGCCAAAGCACGGTAGACGGCTTCGGCAAAATTATAACTACTGGCCGTGGCCCCCGTGACGATATACACACGCCATGTTTGCCTCTGCAACACTTGCTTGGGCATCACGGGATCAATAAACGCCTGTGGATAATGCATCTGATAGCTGGTAATTCTCACGCCGGCAATTTTGCCGCTGGCAATGCGCACTTCGACAGAAAGCGTTCCGTAAGGATTAGCCCCCGAAGCCGTGTAAATGCCATCGCGATACCTGAGCGGTCGGCTGGCAGTCTGCCCTTTGACAGAACTCGTCGACGAACGGGCCGATGGCGGATTCAAGCTGTTGGCCTGAGCCGCTGGCTCCGTGTATACATAGCCAGCGGAGTAAATGGCCGCCACAGCCACCGTACATATGCCCAGCAACGTCGACCGGGAAAGAGACATCCGCGCACCTCCGGCAAAATCATGCGCTCAGTGTACTACCTATATCTGAATCTAAGCTGACCATCGTAGCACCAAGCGCCATAGCCCGTTCATGCACCAATCCCTTGCCAGAGAGCCATAAAGGGCTACAATAAAGGTAATGTCTTCGATGTAGGAGGATAAATGGTGCGCTCAGCCCTAATCGTGGTGGATGTTCAGGTTGACTTTTGCCCCGGGGGAGCGCTCCAAGTCCAGGACGGCGACGAAGTGGTGCCCGTGTTGAATCGGTGCCTAGCCCACTTTGAGCATCAAGGCCTGCCTATCGCCCTCACCCAGGATTTTCATCCTGCGAACCACGCCTCCTTTTCGGCACAGGGAGGACCTTGGCCGCCCCACTGCGTTCAAGGGACGGTAGGAGTCGACTTTCACCCTGACTTGTTGGTGCCTGCATCCGCCGAAATCTTTCGCAAGGGCACTGACCCCCGGTACGATGCGTATAGCGGATTCCAAGCCAGGGACGCGCGAGGTCTTTTGCTCGAGCAGTGGCTAAGACAGCACGAGGTAGATCATCTTGTCGTGGGTGGCTTGGCCACCGACTACTGCGTTCAAGCGACCGTCCTCGACGGCCTCGGCGCCGGCTTCGCGGTGACGGTGCTGCAAGTAGCCATTCGTGGCGTTAATGTCCACCCTGGCGATTCAGAGGAAGCCCTCGTTAAGATGGTGGCAAACGGCGCCCAAGTTCTTTCCCAATACCCATTTTAGCAAGAAGGAGTCCCTGTGGCCACTTCCGACATGTCCCATGGTCGTCATCCCGACGAACAAGTTTCCATCGAAGTACAGCGCATCGGGAACACCCGTCTCGCCGCCTTTTTAGGCATCCTCGTGCTGTTGATTGGCGCCGTCAGTCACCACTTTATTGTGGTCTGGGTGGGATTTTTCGTCTTAGCGTTAATGGTGTTTGCCGAACAGATGGCAAGCCTAACCTTTCGCCACTTAAGCCTCCGGCACCAATTCCACGCGATCACGGCGGAAATCGACCAGCCCATCGAAGCTGAACTCATCGTCGAAAATCCCCTGCCATGGCCCGTGGGCGAGATCCATTGGGAACTCGATGTGCCTGAATCGCTTCGATTTGTGAGTCCCGTGGAATCGTCGGACAGCGCGTCAGGATATCGGCGTATCGTGCGGGGCTCGTTAAGCGTCTTACGTCAAGAACGCCTGCGCGTGCCGTATCAATTAGTCGGCATGCGCCGCGGACGCTTTCAAGTCGGCCCCGGCGTCTTAGTCTTTCAAGATCCGCTGGATTGGTCTCAATGGGTCCGTCGGACCCATATGAATGATCGGCTGACGATATGGCCCCGCCGCTATAGTCTTCCCCAAGGGTTTTGGAATTCACACCCTGAACTCGGCAATCGCCACGGACGTCCTTGGGATCCGCCCGATCCCCTGTTGGTTGCCGGCATACGTCCATATCGCATGGGCGATCCGATTCGCCGCATTCACGCCTACGCCTCTGCCCAAAGCGGTCAGCTCATGGTCAAGGAGGAAGAGCATTTTAATGCGCGCAACGTAGAGGTGCTGCTGCACCCCCAAACTGGGTTGCATCCCTGGAGCGGCGTGGATCGCGGCGTCCTGGAGGACGCCGTTAGCATCACCGCCACCGTGATCGAACATTCATTAGCAGACGGATTGGAGGTCGGCCTCAGTATCAGCGCGATTCTGGCTGGCCATCCTCATGGTCTAAGCGAACCGCCAAGCCATGGCCAAGCTACCCGCGCCCGTTTGCTGACCGCCTTGGCCTGGGTCGAACCCTCGGGCAACATGACGGATAATCTGGCGCGCCACCTTCACCTTTTGAAACGGCGCATCGCGCGAGGCGGCGTGTTGGTGGTAGTTGCGCCCATCTGGCCAAATGAAGTAGCCCCAGAGTGGGATAGCCTCAGAGAACGCGGTGTCCAAATCGTATGGATCACGCTAGGCAGCCTAACGGACATGCCCCTGGCCGGGGCCCATATCCGATGGCGCTGGCAGGAAGGCGGATGGAGCCGTGAATGATCCCAAAAAATGGTTGATGTTAAGCGAAAGCAGTTGGCTGTTGGCCTTGGCTTTGGTCCTGGGCATCCCGTGGACGCATGGTCTATGGCCGCTAGCGCTCTATATAGGACTTGGCTATCGCCGTTGGCCACCAGCCTTCATGGTGGCGTTCCTCGTGGCTGGACTCACGGCGAGCATCGCCTTCTTTCATCTCCCCCTAGTGCTGGTGGCGGCAGTGGCGCTGTGGCGCGGCTTCAGTTTAAGTCGCAATGATTTTTTGGACATGCGTTTTCCCTTTGCCTTTGGCGTCTTGGCCTCCGTCAGTGAGTTCATCGCACGTCCGAGCTGGGGATGGATTCCCTTGCTTTTGGTCGCAGCCTTTAGCCTCATGGCCATGGTGCCCTATGGCAAAAGATCGCTGCGAGACCGCTCCGGATTTGCTGGCCAGTTGCTCGTTGCCGGAGTCCTAAGCGGCTTGGCGGCATCTGCTCTCATTTGGCTTATGCCCTGGGGAAAGGTCCTACATGGCCTGTTTACCGTCGTCGCGACCCCGCTCGTCTGGCTGCTTCACTTCATCCCCTTTGCCAAGCTTAAGGCCAGACCGCAAAAGGGCGTCTCGGTCAAAGGGCGTCCGAGCGTCCCCAAAATTCCCCATCCGCACTATCAAGGGCCCCCTCATTGGCTGGCACCGCTGGCTCTCACGGTGGCCGCCGTGGTGGCCCTGGGCCTGGCCTACCTGTTGTGGCGGCATCTACGCCGAAGCACCGCTCCCGTAGTGGTTCGTCGGGACGATCCCGCTATTATTCATGAACACATTGAACGGCCCGCCGACTGGTTAAGAAATCCCTTTGCTGCCCTTCCTCCCGTGCGTTCCACGGTTCGACGCATCCTCCATGAGGCCAAAGGCCGGGGCAAAGGCCGTGTCGACAGCGATACCTTGCGTCAGTGGGCTCAGGCTACCCACCCCCACCAAAACCTTGAAGATTCCCTTAGACTATACGACCAAGTCCGCTATGGAAACTTTCCCGACACACGCGAAGACGCCCAACACCTGCGTCAATCATGGCCCTCCTGGCCTGAGCCGGACAAACCAACCTTGGCCGCCCGCGCACGGCGGCGCATCCGCCGTCCCTAGGCTTAGCCGGATGCCGGATCGTCGTGCCAGGCTTCGCTGCCATCGGCCCATAACTCTTTCTTCCAAATCGGTACCGTCTCTTTGAGCCGGTCAATTCCTCGCTGGCAGGCTAAGAACACGGGGCCGCGGTGGGGACCGGAGACGGCCACCAGGACACTCGCCTCACTCACAGCGAGGCGCCCCACCCGATGTCGCATCACGACGTGGCGCACATCAAATTCCTCTTTGAGCGCCTCGCCGATGCGTCTCATCTCCTTTTCAGCCATGGCCTGATAGGCTTGATATTCAATCCCCTGCGAAGCACGGCCCTCAAATTCATTGCGCACTACGCCTAAGAAGGCCACGATGCCTCCGCAAGCAGGGTCAGACACATCCGCCAGTGCCCGTTCGATGTCCAACCCGTCAGTGGTGACTTCATACCGATCCATTGCGTCTGCTCCCCATCCTCTTCATCGCCGCCGTCGATCGGCGAAAAACTCCTCACGGTATCAAAGCCCTTCCTAGCAAGTCTATCAAAAGTTTAAGCAGACGCGTTTCCTTCTGACCATTTTCGGCCGCATGCTATCTGGAGCGAACGCAAAACCTGCCAGGAATCCCGTATCCCTCCCATGCTAACCTGACCATAGAAAGCAGGCCTTACCTTATAAGCAAGGAGGACAGCCACATGCCATGGCCTTGGCCAGCAAGGCGGCTCTCTCCTACGCGAAAGACGAGTTGGGAGGTGTTCCCTCACGCGAAAGGCTCTCAAGGCATTAGATCACCAACGATTCACCATCCAGGCGACGGTGGGTGGCGCGAAGCCACCCTCCGCACGATCCTTCTTCTGGATGTTCGGCGCGCTCAAGATGGCCTTCTTCTCACCGATCATCTCTGGTTCACCTGTGGCACGACGTTCGACCGTCTTCATCTGCATCCCGGCGACCGCATTCAGTTCGACGCGCGCGTCGCGCCTTACGAAAAAGGATATCAGGGCCCGCGTGCAGAGGAAACGGGAGGCGGTAACAGAACATGATTACGTGGACGAGTATAGACATGCGTGGAAAATAGTGCCATGGATAAACACTACAAACCTCACGAATTTGCCCAACTGGTGGCCGTTAGTGTGAAGACCCTACAACGATGGGATACCTTGGGACGATTAAAGGCACACCGTAGCCCAAGTAATCGGCGCTACTATACGCATCAACAACACCTCACGTATCTTGGTGGGAATGCGCCGTCTGCTGATCGGTATGCGGTCATTTATGCTCGGGTCTCGAATCGTGCACAAAAAGATGATTTGGCCAATCAAGTGCAATTTCTACGGGAGTTCGCGAATGCGCGAGGTTGGATTATCGATCAGGTCATTGAGGATATCGGGAGTGGGTTAAACTATCGTCGAAAGCATTGGAATACTTTGCTCACCGATGCATTGAACGGCAAGGTGTCTCGCGTGGTCGTCGCGCATAACGATCGCTTTATTCGCTTTGGGTTCGAGTGGTTTGCGGAGTTACTAAAGAATCATGGGGTCGATTTGGTGGTCGTGCATAATGAGCACCTATCCCCGCAAGAAGAATTAGTCCAGGATTTAGTCTCCATTATCCATGTTTTTTCGTCCCGGATTGATGGGCTACGCAAGTACAAGGCCACAATTAAGGGGGATCTTGATGTTAAAAGCGTATCGGACGGAGATTAAACCCACCCCGGAACAACGACAACAGATCGTTCGAACCTTTGGCGTGTGTCGGTACTTGTATAACTTGTATGTGGCGACCAACCAAGATCGATACCATCAAGGATTACCTTTTCTATCAGCCTATGCTTTTGATAAGTGGATCAATCGGGAGTATGCCCGAGCGTATCCGTGGATTAAAGCGGTGTCTTCCAAAGCTCGGAAAAATGCCATCGTCAATGCAGAGGTGGCCTATCGTCGATTCTTCAAAGGGCTTGGAGAACTGCCGAAATTCAAGAAGAAGCATCGACAATCTGCCAGTTTTTACGCCCCGAAGAATAATGCTGGGGATTGGACGGTTGAACGCCACCGGATGAAGATCCCGACGTTAGGCTGGGTACGTTTGAAAGAATTTGGGTATCTTCCGGTGGGATCTCGCGTGACCGGAGGAACTCTGACACAGAAAGCCGATCGTTTCTTTGTGAGTGTGACGGTGGACACCGAACGGCCCACGATTTCCGAACCTCCTAGCGGGGAGGGAATCGGTGTGGATGTGGGGATCAAGAAATTGGCGACCACGAGTCCAGGGGAAATGTTCCCCAACCTTAACAAGGCCGCGAAAATTCAACAGCTCGAACGCCGTTTACGACGAGCCCAACGCGCTTGGTCACGCAAATACGAGGAACGAAAACGCCAGGGGCTTCTGGCCAAAGGGGGTCGGAATCTTGCCAAGAATCTGTTGCGTATTCAAAAGTTGTATTGGCGATTAGCTAATCAACGAGCAGCCTATCGAGAGACGGTGATTCAAACATTGGTGAAAACCAAGCCCATGTTTATCACCGTGGAACATCTCAATGTTCGAGGGATGCTCAAGAATCGCCATCTCAGTAAAGCGATTCGGGACCAGGGCTTTTATACATTTAAGCAACGGTTAGTGCACTCCGCAAAAAAGTACGGAATTGAGGTGCGAGAGGTCAGCATGTTTTATCCTTCCAGTAAGTTATGTTCCCATTGTGGGTACAAGAAACTTGATTTAACTTTAAAGGATCGCACCTACGATTGTCCCCATTGCGGACTCAACATCGACCGGGATGTGAATGCGGCGAAAAACTTGGCCCAAGCGGATCGTTACCAAACCATCAGTTAGTTTGACTACCGAGGGCTTCTCGGAAAGTGACGCCTGGGGAGTGTCAACCCCCGTAGTACCGAGCTTCATGGGAGGCGGGACACGTCGAACCAGGAAAAATCTAGGACGTGGCAAATGTCCACGTTTTAAGGAGCAGAAGCCTGGTGGGAAGTCGACTATCGACTAGAACGCCCAACTAAGGCCATCAAACTCCCGTAAATTTCTGCCTCGAAATCACTGCCCAGCTGTTTGAGGTCGCGGCTTTCCGCGTGCCAGCTCTTGTTTGCACAAGGCGCCGACAGGACTCAGGCGGAAGTCGAGGGATAGCCTCTCTCTGAGCTAGGCATTAGCCTCCGCTCACCGGCGGAATCACCGCAATCTCATCATGGGGCTGAAGGACTTGATCGAGCGGCGCCCAGACATGATTCACGCTAAACATCCACTGTTCCAGCGGAGCCTGCAAATGAGGCGCCAGAACTTCGCGATAGAGGGTTTCAATCGTGGTGCCCGGGGCCACTTCCAATTCCCATCGGTCACGGTTCATACGGTCGCGTGCAAACGAGAAGAATAATAACGTCACCGACGTCAAAGGCGTCATCCCTTTCTCGATATGACCCTATCCTAGGAGGTGTATGGTTCTGCTGCCCATCTTGCCTGTCCCCTTAAGCGCGGGCGTAGGCGTCGCCCAGGTTGAGCGCGTGGCCTTGCCCTCGCCGCCCTGGCCTTATGGTCTCGGCCCCCATCTCGACGGCGACGAACGCTGGCTTAAGATCGATCTCTCCAACCAGACCCTCACCGCATACCAAGGCAGCACAGCGGTCCGCGAAATGCCCATATCCTCAGGAGTGCGCCCCCAGTGGACCACGCCCAACGGCACCTTTTGGATCTACCGCAAGATTGCGGACGATCGCATGCGAGGTTACGATCAGCGCAGTGGCGAACGCTGGGACGTGGCCCACGTGCCCTGGGCTCAATACTTCAAGGACGGCATCGCCATCCATGGGGCCTGGTGGAATCACCGCTTTGGCATCCCCAAAAGCCATGGCTGCATTCAAGTGCCCACCCGGACGTTCAATCCCCATCCAGGCAATACGCCCGACGATGCCGCCTGGCTGTACCGCTTCACCACCGTCGGCACCATGGTTAGGATTGTGGGGACCACCCCGGAGCGTTGCTTGAGCCAACCTTTGCCCTATCCGAAGGCGTCAACCGTTCTGCTGATTGGCGCCACGTTCGGCGCATCATCCAACCCGTGAATACCAAAATGGGGGGAGTAAAAATTTGCATCAGAGTCAAGAATCCGATCCCCCAATGGGGATTGATATAATGCACCAAATACAGCGGATTATCGCGCGTCGTTTCCCCGATCACACCCCGCAGCAGCGCGTAGTAGAACATGGCCGACCAAAACTGATAGCCGGGAGGCGGCGTCCGGTATCGTTCGATCCAAAAATAGCGAATGATCAAGATTACCCCAATCGCCGATCCCCAAAGCTGCTCGGGCCATCGTCCAAAACCGAACGCCGTCATTCTGCCCAGCACCTCATGGTTGAAGATGTTTCCAATGCGAACCATAAAGATGCCAAGCCCGATGCCCGGAACCATCCAGTCGATGAGGTGGTTAAAGGTCAACGGCGATTGGCGAAGTTGATACCAAAGGGCCAGCACACCAGCTCCGACGGCACCATCGTAGGCGAGGCCGCCATCCCAAATCTTCAAGGCTTGAACGGGATCCGTCCAGATCCACGCCGGATCGTTGGCCAAAACAAACACCAGGCGCGCCCCCACCACGCCGGCAATCACCGTCCAAAAGGTAATGTTGGCCAATTGGTCGGGGTCTTCTCCCAGTTCGCGACCTCGCTCGACCAGATACCAGGCGCCCCCCAAAATAGCTAGCACCATGAAAATTCCATACCAATGGACCCCAATCGGTCCGATGTGAAACGCGAACGGATTAAGCCGTGGAATCAGCATGATTTTCCCCCTCAGAACCTCCTAAAGTTCGGAAAACACCTCGTCTGCGGCGTTCAGCGTCTCTTCGATGTTCTGTACCGTATGCGCCTCGGAGACAAACATCGTTTCATACATGGAGGGCGGCATAAAAATACCACGCCTCAACATGCCATGAAAATACGTGCGATACCGTTTGTCATTGCCCGATTGCACCTCGGCGAAATTCTTCGGCGGGCGGTCCCTAAAGAAGAGGCTCATCATTCCTCCGACGGTGCTCGTGCTGACTGCAATGCCTCGTCTTCGAGCCCGCTCTCGAAGACCCTGAGCTAACATCTGCACGCGCTGCTCCAGATCCCGGTAAAAACCGTCGCCTAAAGCAGATATGGTTCGCAACTGCGCCAAACCCGCGGCCATCGCCAGGGGATTGCCGCTTAAGGTGCCAGCTTGATAAACGGAACCTAGGGGGGCTACCCAGTTCATCAAGGCCTTCGAGCCCCCGTAGGCGCCAACGGGCATGCCTGCACCGATCACCTTGGCTAACGTGACTAGGTCGGGCTCTACCCCAAAACGCCCGGCTGCCCCCTGCCATCCCACCCGAAACCCGCTCATGACCTCATCAAAGATGAGGAGGCTGCCCCACTTCGTGGTCAGCTCGCGCAAGGACTCTAAAAACCCCGGCTCCGGCCCCACGGTGCCCATGTTGCCTGCGACGGGTTCGACAATGACGGCGGCAATCTCACCCCCCTGACGCTGAAACGTCTCAGCGACTGCCTGGCGGTCGTTAAAATCCATGGTGAGCGTGAGACCCGTCATTTGACCCGGCACTCCCGCCGAATCCGGCACACCCAAGGTGGCAGCTCCCGACCCAGCTCGGACCAGCAACGAATCGTGATGGCCGTGGTAGCATCCGCTAAATTTCAGCACCAGAGAACGGCCCGTGGCGGCTCGAGCCACGCGTAGCGCAGACATCGTGGCCTCCGTGCCCGAGTTGACCAGGCGCACCATCTGAAGTCCGGGATAGGCGGCAATCAAGCATTCGGCCATTTCAACCTCGAGGCGGGTAGGCGCGCCAAAACTGGTACCATGCACCGCTTGGGTTTGAATCGCCGAAACCACGGCCGGATGCGCATGACCCAGTATCAAGGGACCATAGCTCATCACATAGTCCAGGTAGGCACGTCCTTCGTCGTCAAACAGCCGAGGGCCAAGGCCCTTGGCGGCCATAAACGGTGTGCCTCCCACCCCGCGAAAAGATCGAACGGGGCTCGACACCCCTCCCGGCATAGCCGATTGCGAGCGAGCCCACCACTGATCCTGATCCATAGACTCCCCCAATTTCGTGAATTCAGACGTTAAAGCGAAAGTTGACGACGTCGCCGTCTTGCATCACGTACTCCTTACCCTCCAGGCGCACCAGCCCAGCCTCCCTCGCCTTGGCCATGCTCCCCGAGGCCATCAAATCGTTAAAGGTCACGATTTCAGCCCGGATAAAGCCCCGTTCGATATCCGAATGAATCTTGCCCGCCGCCTCTTTGGCCCGAGTGCCGCGGGTAATCGTCCACGCCCGCACTTCGTCTTCGCCCGCCGTAAGAAACGAAATGCAGCCGAGCTTTTCATACACGGCCTCGGCCACTCGGGCCGACCCCACTTCCTTAATGCCCAGGTCTTGCATGAAGACTTGACGGTCCTCTTCGGACAGACCCTTAATCTCCTCTTCCATCTGACCGGCCATGGGCACAACCAGTGTGGCCTTTTGCTCCGCCCAGGCCATGATCGCTTCCTGGTCGGGATAGCTTTGACTTTGAAACGTGGTGTCATCCAGATTGAGCACGCAGATCATCGGCTTTAAGGTTAAGAACTGGTAACCACTCAGCCAGCGTTCTTCTTCCGGACTCAAATCCACTTGGGCGAGCCGCTTGCCGTCTTCCATGGCCGCCAACAGGCGCTTGACCAACGCGAGTTCCGCCTGACCCTCTTTGGTGGGCTTTTTGGCCTGAGCGATACGTTCGGCGCGCTTCTCCAGCAGATCCATATCCGACAACGTCAGCTCGAGCTCCATGTCGTCGATGTCTTGACTGGGGTGGGCCAAACCATCCACCTCGGAAGAAAACCCTCTAACCACGTGAACTAGCGCATCCACCGCTCGCACGTCGTGCAAAAACCGGTTGGCGCCGCCGCTTTCGCGTTGGCTCAATCCGGGTACGTCGACCACATTGAGCCACGCCGCCGTGAGCTTCTTCGGTTGATACAGGTTGGCCAGGGCCGTTAAGCGCGCATCGGGGATTGGCATCAATGCGCTATGCGAAAGCTTCTCTCCGCCGTAGGGATTCGTCGATATGCCAGCGGAGGTCAATAAATTGAAGACGGTCGTTTTCCCCGACCGTGGCAATCCGATTAACCCAACATCCATGGCCTGCAATCCTCATCCTTCGTAACGTTTGGTTTCCCGTCCATAGTAGCATTAAGCGGGCGAAAGCGCCGCCCGCTTTAATCACCTAGTCTTGGTCCGCGTTTTCCACCGGATCCTTAGAATCGTGCTTAGATTGGCCCGGCCCCACCCCGGGCACGCGGTCGGCTTGGCTGAGATCGATCCCCAATTCCCGAGCCACTTCTTCCTCGAATCGTTCGCGGCTAAGTTGTCGTAAATTTTTCGCCATGGTTCCGCCCCCTTTCGCATCTTTGCACGAAAGTAGCATCCCCGCTGGCCTAAGCCGGATACCCCGCAGTTCTTAGCAGCCAAGGAAGGACGCCTAGCCAGCGCCTAAGCGCTAAAATTCTTCCAACAACTGATCGTTTAAGAAGACTTGGACGCTTAGGTTGACGGTCGCACGCAGCATCTCGGAGACACTACAGTATTTCTCCACACTAAGATGGACCGCGCGTTTGGCTTGGGCTTCGCTCAAGTCGGGCGAATGAAGGCGATACTGTAGCATAATGTGCTCGTACACCTTAGGCTCGCGCTCACGGCGGGTGCCGTCTAAATGGATGGAAAAGTCATCCAACTGCACCCGCATCTTCTGCAGCATCAAGGCGATGTCCACACCGCTGCAGCTTCCTAGGGCCAGCAAAACCAGCTCCATCGGTCGAGGTCCCTGATTTTTTCCTCCCGATTGCAGTGGGCCGTCGATGACCACCGTATGCCCGCTCTCGGTGGAGGCCTCAAAGCAAATTCCATCTTGGTATTTCAACACGGCCTGCATGGTTCGTCCCCTCTTCCTTCGATGGCTAGTGCCTTGTTGATGTGATGGTGCTTACCGCGAAACCGCCGCTGGCATGCTCATAAACGCCGGATTGGGCTCAAACAGCGGGTGGTCTGCAATCATTTGGTCGCGTTGTTCTTCAGTGGTAAAGCAGCGTTGCCAGCGATCGCACCAACGACACCCCAGGCTAATTTCCCGTTCCGGCAGTCGTCTCGCCAGAGCGGATGCCGTGGCCGCCGCGATGCGTTGGCGCAGCCAATGGCCAAAATCGGCGTCGGGGCGAAAATAGTATTCCCGGCGCTCATCGGTTTCTCGGTTTTCAACGATCAAGCATCCTAGGCGGTAGCCGGTGAGCTCTAAATAGAGCGCCAATTGGGCCACGTGAGCGAAGAGTGGCCCCATCTGGCCTATCTGTGCAAAGCGCTCGCCGTTTACCGTTTTGAATTCGATCGCCTGCAATTCCCCCTCAACCCGCACTACCGCATCAATGCGACCGGAAACCCGGAGTTCTTCATGGCGAATGCTTTGTTCAATGGCCACGTATGGCTGCTGTTGCATCAATTCTTGTTGAAACTGGCGGTGACGACGCGAGCCTTCGTGCATGGCTTGAAGACTAACGGGATCTAAAGAACGGCCAAAACGCAGCATGTCCATCACGGCGTAGCGAAGACACATCCCCGCAAGCGATGGTGAAAACCATCGGCTAGGCTGCTTGTGGCCCGTCTTAGAGCTCATTTTGGCCAACTTTCACCCGGCTCCAAGACCACCAGTTGGATATCCGTCCCCGATAACAGATCGCCAAGCTCGCTAGGGGTCCCACTTAAGCTAGGAAAGGTGCCATAATGCATGCCGATCACCGTATCTGCCTTGAGCAAGCGGGCGGCATAGGCAGCCTCTTTGGGAGCCATGGTAAAGTGCCCCCCGATAGGCAGAAGCGCCAACTCGGGCTGATAGAGATCGTGAATCACGCTCATATCCGCGAACACATTGGTGTCGCCCGCATGATAAAAGGTAAACCCGTTTTCCAAGGTAACCACGAACCCAGCCGCCTCGCCCCCGTACACAAGACCCTTTTCGGTGGTAATTCCCGAGGAGTGGTCGGCATGCACCATCGTAACATGTATCCCCTTGAACTCGAGCGTTCCTCCCTTGTTCATGCCCACGGTGTTCTCCACCCCTTGTTCGTTGAGATAGGTGGCGATCTCAAAATTGGCCACCACCATAGCACCACTTTGCTTGGCCAACTTGGCCGCGCTGCCCATGTGGTCGAAATGGCCATGGCTAATTAAGATGAGATCGGCAGCGGACAAATTTTGATACGCAGGCGGAATTTTAGGATTGCCTTCCAACCAAGGATCCATAACGATTTGCTGTCCCGTCGGCGTCTTGATTAAAAAGGTCGCATGACCCAACCACGTAAACGTCATATTCTGACTCATTTCTCGTTCCTCCCTGATATCGAAAAATCCCCTCACTTCAGACCTGCTCCGTTAACCATTGGCCCACTTCTCCCCAGCCCCGGGCCACTCGCTGGGCGCCAGCCGCGCGCAGCACCTCCGCGCTAAAGGTATTGTGCAGCATACCCCATGCACTCGTCCCTGCTGCCCGCCCTGAGCGCATGTCATAGGGGCTATCCCCAATGTAGAGAGCGCGAGCGGGCTCCGTGGCAAGGCGGGCTAGACCCAATTCTACCGGCTCCGGTCCCGGCTTATGGCTCTCAGTGTCTTCCCGGGCAACGACCGTCTCGAAATATCGGCTGAGTCCGAACAGTTCCAAGCCGTGCAGAGACATGTTGCGCCGCTTCGAAGTCACAATCGCCAGTTTCACCCGGTGGGCCAACAGCCAGTCCAGCACCAGGACCACACCCGGGACGAGTCGCACCAAGCGATCGTGCTCGCGCTGATTGTGGTCGAGATATTGCTGACAAAGCTCTGCAAATCGCGCTTCATCCAAATCTGGGGCTAGTGCTCTAAGGCTGTCTTCCAAGGGCCTGCCAAAGTTTCTTAGCAGAACTTGGTCCTCGGGAACGGATCCGAGCACCCTTTGAGTGGCATGGCGCAGGCTTGCCAAGATCAGCGGAGTCGTGTCTAAGATAGTCCCGTCAAGGTCACATAACACGGCATCAAACGGAAAGTTCATCGGTCCCACCACATAAGATAGCTCGACTCGTCCAAATCGCCCGTTCCGCCATCGTAATGATCTTTAAGGACCACCGCGGCTCGCTCCCCTAGAGGTATCTTTTGTTGCACTTGGCGGGCCAAGGCCACGGCTAAATTCAAGTCTTTAAGGCGGTTTTCCACGGAAAATCCTGGGGAAAAGTCTTGTCTGCGGTTGCGATCCAAGATCTTTTGCAACTCAAACGACTGGGCCGTACCGTTGGGCAGAACGTCTTCGATGGCCGCCAGCGTCAATCCTGCCCGAAGCCCCAGGCGAAGTCCTTCGGCTCCCGCCATCAGGTTCAGACAACCGACCAAATTGGAAACCAGCTTCATGGTCTGGCCTTGGCCCACCTCGCCTACGTGAACCACGCGTTGGGCCATTCTTTGCAAAAGGGGCGTAATCTGCTCAAGCGTCAACGCCTCAGCACCTACCATAATCGTCAGCGTCGCGTTCCTTGCCCCCACATCACCGCCGGTAACCGGTGCATCACACCACTGGACCCCCCGCTCTCGCGCCGAGGACCAAAGCCTACGGGTTAACTCGGGAGACACGGTCGAATGATCCACCACCACCCCGCCCTCGGCCATCCCGGCCAGGACGCCGTCTTCCCCTAACGCCACCGCCTCTAGGGCCTGATCATTGCTAACCATGAGAAAACAAATCTGGCTTCCTTGAGCCGCCTCGCGGGGCACCTTGGCCACTTTAGCTCCCATTGCCGCCAAGGGCTCGGTACGACCGAGGCTGCGGTTGTACACCACGAAGCGCTCATCACCACGCATTACGTTCTTAGCCATGGCCTGGCCCATGATGCCAAGACCCACGAACCCTACCTGTTCGATCAGCAATCTCGCCTCCTGAGATTATCTTACCAGTTTTGTGGAAGCCTCAAGCTACCAAATCGCCACGTCTCTCGGCCAAGGAGCTAAAGATGAAAACAGGGTGAGCGCTTTCGGTCTTGGTGCCTCCGTCAAGCATTTCCTTTCTGAGGGGTGCCCTACTCGATCCCCATGCTCTATCCCATCTTCGCATCTTCGCATCTTCCATCAAGGATAGAGGTCGCTGCTCTGGGTCAAACTAGCCTCGCACCCGCAGCTTGGCGAAGGGAGAAATGCGTCATGCCATCCGAACTAGAGGTCCGTTGCACCGTGAGCAATTGCTATTTTTGGCAGCTGGAAAACTTTTGTGGTGCGGATCAAATCTTGATCACCTCCGACCATGAGGTGTCCCAGGCGACTCAAAATATGCAAAGTTCCGGGATAAGCGCCATGGTCGAAACCCCGGTGGCTGCCAGTCGCGTCACGTGCTGTCAGACCTTTCAACCGGCATAAAAAGGGGACCGGTGACCCGGTCCCCCTTCCCCAGGCTCAGCGGTGCGCTATAGCCGCCAGTCTCTGTTTGGCCAGGGCTATTTGACGTTTGACCGAATCGGGGGCCGTGCCTAACGACTGCCTTCGAGCTTCCACTAAATAGGGCGGCGACAGGGTCTCAATCTCGCCTCGGCTGACCCCGGGCAAATGGCTTTTTAGCTCCTCGTCGCTAATCTCAGCAAAACTGCGTCCACTGCCTTCCAGCTTGCCCACCACCAGGCCCACATGATGATACGCCTCGCGAAACGGCATTCCCCGTTTGACCAGCAAGTCGGCAATGTCCGTCGCTCCCGTGTAGTCACGCCCTAAGCGGTGCGAAATGCGCTCCCGGTCGATTACCAGCGTCTCCAGCATGCCTCTTGCCACCGGCAACAGGGCGGATAGAGTGTCTACGGTATCGAACACCGCCTCTTTGTCCTCTTGCATATCCGAATGGTAGGCCAAGGGCAAGCCCTTCATGACCGTCAAGAGCGCCATGAGATTTCCCGTGAGCCGACCGCTCTTGCCGCGCATGAGTTCCGCGACATCAGGATTCTTTTTCTGGGGCATCATCGAGGAACCGGTCGCATAGGCGTCGTCCATATGAATATACCCAAACTCCTGGCTAGACCAAAGAATCAATTCTTCGCCTAAGCGACTGAGATGGGTAGCCAGGATGGCCGTGAGCGCCAAGAACTCGAGCAAGAAGTCGCGATCCGACACGGCATCGAGCGAATTGCGATAGACCGTGTGAAAGCCGAGCAACTCCGCCGTATACTCAGGATCGGTGGGATAGGGCGTCCCCGCCAACGCTCCGGCACCGAGCGGCGATGCATCCAAACGGCCAAGCCAGTCGTCAAGCCTTCCCAAATCTCGTTCTAACATCGCTTCATAGGCCATCCAGTGATGGGCCAATAGCACGGGTTGAGCCGCCTGCAAATGGGTATATCCCGGAATGATGACATCCCCATCCGACTCGGCCCGACCAATGAGAGCCCCTCCCAGGGCGAGAAGATCGTGCTGTAGGCTGGCGCCGACATCGCGCATATACAGGTGGATATCGAGCGCCACCTGATCATTTCGGCTGCGCGCAGTATGCAACTTGCCCGCCACCGCTCCAATGATTTGGTAGAGATGGCCTTCCACATTCATGTGTACATCTTCCCAATCCAGGCGTGGCTCAAGCGTGCCTTGCTTCCATGCCTCGAGCACTTGGTCAAGACCGCTTTCGATGAGTAGTCCCTCTTCGCCAGACAAAATTCCCTGGCGGACCAGCATCGCCAAATGAGCTTTGGAGCCTTGTATATCATAGGGCAAAAGCCGCCAGTCAAATCCGATCGACGCCGTAAAGCGCTTGGAGGCCTCGGTCTGTCCCTTCTGAAAGCGCGGATTGCGAGCTTGGCTAGCCACGAGAGCTCAACCCCTCTGCCTGCAAACGATGGCGAACAGCCAAAGGCAAGCCGAACAAGCGAATGAATCCAGCGGCATCCTTATGGTCATAATCGCCCCCATCAAAACTGGCGAGATCCTGAGAATACAAAGAATAGGGTGAACTTAGGGCGTGGACCTGAACATTTCCCTTGTAGAGTGTTAGCTCGACGGCGCCACTGGCCGTCCGGTTGGTTTCCTCAAAAAATCCCATCAGCGCCTCTCTAAGGGCGGAAAACCAGAGGCCATCGTAGATCAGGCGGGCGAGTCTTAAACCGGCCACCTCTTTAAATGCCTTGGTCTCACGATCCAGAACGATGCTGTCGAGAGCCGCGCGCGCCGCGTACAGAATAGTCCCCCCAGGAGTCTCGTACACCCCTCGCGATTTCATGCCCACCAGACGATTTTCCACCATCGTTACGCGTCCTATGCCATGGGCGGCGCCACGCCGATTGACGGCCTCCATCAAGGCCACGGCGGGCATCGCCTCCCCATTTAAGCCCACCGGTCGTCCCTGAACAAAGTCGATCCGAAGGGTCTCGGGCTCATCGGGTGCCACTTGGGGATCAACCGTCCACGTATAAACGTCCTTAGGCGTCGCCAGCGCGGGGTCCTCGAGCACGCCGCCTTCATGGCTGACGTGCCAAAGATTTTGGTCGCGCGAATAAGGTGAAGCCTTGGTGGCCGTCACGGCGATGCCATGATGGGCGGCATATTCCATGGCCTCCACTCTCCCGGTAATGTCCCATTCCCGCCAGGGGGCAATGACCTTTAAGTCCGGTGCCAGGGCCATCACCCCGAGTTCAAAACGCACCTGGTCATTGCCTTTGCCCGTGGCGCCATGGCTCACCGCACTAGCGCCGCGCTCACGGGCCACCTCCACCAAGTGTTTGGCAATGAGTGGCCGGGCAATCGACGTGCCTAAGAGATAGACTCCCTCATACACGGCACCAGCGGCCAGCATAGGAAAGGCAAAATCGCTCAAAAACTCTTCACGCAAATCGCGAATCACCACATCCGAAGCGCCCGATTGGAGCGCCTTGTGGTGAACCTGGCTTAGATCTTCACCTTGGCCCAAGTCGGCGCAAAAGGCCACCACCTGCACCCCATAGGTTTCCTTTAGCCACGGAATGATGATCGACGTATCCAGTCCCCCTGAATAGGCTAGGACCACCTGATCACCCGCATGTACCCCGTTGGTCACGTTACCCTCCCCTTTCTTCCCTTGGTCCTTGATTTTACGTACAGCGCTCAGCCTTCGCCTTCGACCTCGGCCAGGGACTGCTCCAAGACGGCCATCGCGGCGATAATGTCCTCTTGCTCAACCACCAAAGGCGGCAGCAGGCGCAGCACATTGCCGCCGGCCGCATTAACCAAAAGACCGCGATCCAAGCATCGTTGCACCACGCGGGTATTGGCGAGGTTCAAAACCATGCCCCACATGAGTCCTCGTCCGCGTACTTCCCCGACACTTTCAGGATGACGCGATTTTATGGCTTCCAGCTGATCCTCCAGCACCTTGCCGACCCGTTTGACATGATCAAGTCCCCCTTGTTCGAGCCACGCTACCACCACCATCGCCACGGACGTCGCCAAAGGATTGCCGCCAAACGTCGTGCCGTGTTCACCGGGACGAAGCGCATCGGCCACCGTGGGGCGCGCCAACACGGCGCCCACCGGGACGCCGGCGGCCAGGCCTTTAGCCAGGGTAATGACGTCGGGGCTAACCCCGGATTCATGCTCAAAGCCAAACCAGGTGCCCGTCCTGCCCATTCCCGTTTGCACGGCGTCCACCATGAACAGGGCATCATAGGCATGACACAGTTCAGACACCTGACGGAGGTATCCTGGCTTAGCCATCACCACCCCAGATTCCCCCTGGATCGGCTCCAGTACCACCCCGGCCGCCTGAGTCTTTTGTAATTCGCTTTCAAGAGCCGCCAGATCATTATAGGCGACAGCAGAAAATCCGTCGGGCAGCGGTCGAAACGGGTCGCGGTATTGGGGGGTGGGAGTCAAGGCCATGGCCCCCATGGTTCGCCCGTGAAATCCTCCCAACATCGAAATCACATGAAATCGCCCCCGTTCAGATCCAAACCGACGCAAGAGCTTTAGACCCGCTTCGTTGGCTTCGGTCCCGGAATTGCAGAAAAAGACCTCCATGCCCTCGGCTATCCGCGATAGTTTCTCGGCAAGAGACATGGCCGGTCGATTCCAATACCAATTGGAAGTATGCAGCAGGGACATGCTCTCCTCAATGGCGGTGCGCACTCGGGGGTGGTTATGTCCCAACGAGCTGACCCCAATGCCAGCAAGAAAGTCGAAGTAGGAACGTCCCTCCTCATCGTAGACGGTCACCCCTTCGCCGCGCGCCAACACGACCGGATATCGACGATAAAATTTCATCATGGCGTCTGACCACATTGCCGTTCGTCCTTTCTTGAACAGAGCGCTGGCCCCATTCTCTAAATCTTTTTAGGCGAGGAGATCCGTACCCTGACCAGGAGCATACCCGCCTATCACCACGCGTTTAACCCCCGCATCCAGGGCGGAAAATCCCGCCTTAAGCTTAGGGATCATCCCTTTCGATACCGTCCCGTCGGAAATCCATGATAGCGCCTGTTGGCGGCTCACTCCCGAGCGAAGGCTGGCGGGATCCGAGGCCACCTCACGCACGCCCCCGCTATCGGTGTAAAACACCAAATAATCAGCCCCAATAGCTCCAGCCAACGCCCCTGCTGCCACGTCCCCATTGAGGTTTAAGATACCGCCCGCGCCATCGCCGGCTAAAGGCGCGACCACGGGCAAAGCCTTCATTTGCCAAATCCCTTCAATTAGGCGCGGATCGACGGCAGTAACCTGGCCTACCCGTCCCAGCCGGGGCGACACCGTTTCGGAGGTCAAGAGGCCTAAATCGATTCCGGATACCCCTACGGCCGGAATGTCATGGGTCGCCAGGAAGGCTACCAACCGGCCATTGACTTGTCCCTTTAACACGGCCAGTACGACTGCCAGTGCTTGATCCGAGGTGACTCGCTGACCCTCGACAAACTCCACCGGCTCTCCCCGGCGATCCAACTCGTCGCTAATTAGACTACCGCCGCCGTGGACCACCAAGACTTGGTCGTTTGCCTCTAGCCGCTGTTGTAATTCCTGCACCCAGACGGGTAAAGGGCTCTGCCCCACCACACTGCCGCCGATTTTTAACACTCCGCGCACTGCCATCGTCTCCCTAAGTGCGGTAATGGGCATTAATCTCCACATAGCCGTCGGTCAAGTCACACCCATAGGCATAGGCCACCTCACGCCCCTGGGCCAAATCTAAGCGAAATTCAATTTCCGGACGATCCATCGAAGCACTCCAAAGGGCGTCTTGTCCCACCACGGGTTCGCCATGGAGGTACAGGGGAAACTCATTCATAAACAACGACACCCGCTCGGGGACAAAGGCCACTCCCACCGTGCCCGCCGCGGCTAGGACCCGCCCCCAATTAGGGTCGCCTCCATAGACGGCCGTTTTCACTAGGGCGGAACGAACGATGGCGCGCGCCTTTTGGGCCGCATCGGCTTCGCTGGAAGCCCCGCTTACGCACACACTTAAGAGGTGGTTCGCTCCTTCACCATCGGCCGCGATCAAGCGCGCGCCGTGAACGGCCAACTCGGTTAGGCCCCGGGCAAATAAGGCCATGTCGTCGGCAGTCTCAACGGCTACACAAGAGGCCCCGTTGGCCCACATCAGCGCCATGTCATTGGTGGACTGGTCGCCGTCTACAGAGACCCGATGAAACGACCGCTCTACTGCAGTATGCAGGCAAGCGTCCAAAGCGCCTTTCGCGATGACGGCATCTGTGGTGAAAAAGGCCAGCATCGTCGCCATTTGGGGATGAATCATGCCCGATCCTTTGGCCATCATTCCAATGGTTACGGCCCCCCCGCTCAAAGCCACCGTGCATGCGGCCGTTTTGGTAGCGGTGTCCGTCGTCAAAATAGCCTGGGCCGCCGCCCCGCCATCTCCGGCGTCACCTTCCCGAAAGCGTGCCGCCAACTGAAAAATTCCCGCTCGCACGCGATCCATAGGGAGCGGCCAGCCGATGACTCCGGTCGAGGCCACGGCCACGTCGCCCACATCCAACCCCAGTTCACGGGCTACTTGCGCCTGCATGGCCTGGGCATCTTGAGTTCCCAAAGCCCCGGTCAGGGCGTTGGCATTTTTGGAATTGATGATGACAGCTCGGCAGAGACCTTGTTGATGCACGGCCCGACTAAGTTCCACGGGGGCTGCCCGCACGGCATTGGTGGTAAACATTCCAGAAAAGGTGGCGGATTCTTGGGAAACCAACAGGGCCATGTCTAAACTCTGATCACGAAGTCCTGCATTCAAGCCATCCGCCCAAAAACCTTTAGGGGCAATCACGTCGCCTGGATGAAATTCAATACGGGGCGAGGAAGGGGGTAACGACACGGGCACCATGGTGGTCCTCCACTTAGAGTAATCCGCTGGCCGGGTCGAGTCCAACCCATCGGTTAGCATGTTGGATGGCTTGACCGCCAGCACCTTTGACTAGATTATCAATCGCACTGTAGATGACGATGGTCTGGCTCCGCCTATCTTCGGAAACCGCCAGCTCAACCAGATTGCTGTCGCGCACGGACTGCGTTCGCGGTTTCCTTGAACCCTCATGTACGACAATGAAGGGATTTTCCGCGTACGCTTCCTGCCAGATGGACCGAATCTTAGCCGCATCGATCTGGGCTTGGGTGAGATAGATGGTCAGAAAAATTCCTTGGCGCATGGGCATCAAATGGGGCTGGAAAACCACCACCCCTCCGCTCACCTGCTCCATTTCCGGCGTGTGCCGGTGTTCTCCAGGGTGATTATAGGCCTCAACATTTTCAGCCATCTCACCCATCATAAGATGGGCCCTCGGCGATCGACCAGCCCCCGAGACACCCGACTTGCCATCGACAAGGAGATAGGCAAGCGGCCCCAGTCGATTGACCAAGGGCTGGATGGCCACGGCAAAGGCCGTGGGATAGCATCCGGGATTGCCCAAAATAGCGCCCCGGCCAGGTTCCGGGTACATCATCCGGGCGTCGTCAGCGTAGCCTGTGAAGCTCTGCGCGTGGAGCCGGGGATGCGGGTGCACCCCATAAAATTGCTCATACCCAGATAGATCCTTAAATCGAAAACTCGCGGCCAAATCGATGATGCGCACATTAGCCTCGAGCAGACGCTCCATCCGCTCTAGACCTTGGCCAACCGCCAAGGCGGAAAAGACGATGTCTGGCGGCTCCTCTTGATCGAAGGCGTCGGGGGCGATCAGAATTTTCGGCAGCCGGGGATGCGGTCCAAGGAAGTCTGCCAGGGACGCCCCAGCGGCGTGCTCGGAAACGGCATGGCACACCTGAAACTCCGGATGTCGCGCTAGAAGACGTAACAACATCAAGCCGGCATAGCCCGTGGCCCCTAGTACGGCAACACGCACGCCATCGCCCCCTTTGCATTATTATACCGACATCGGTATGTTAATTCAACCTTAGTACACGGTGAGATACTGGTCAATTTCCCATTCGTGAACTTGCTGGCGATACACATCCCATTCGATGCGCTTGGCTTCGATATAGCGTTCAGCGATATGGGGACCTAAGGCATCCATCATCACGGAATCTTCTTCCAGGCGATCCAAGGCCGTGCCCAGACTTTCGGGAAGATTTTTCACTCCAAGCGCCAGGCGCTCATCGGCACTCATGCGATAGATGTTTCGTGTCACCGCCGGCGGCGCCTCCATCTTCTTCTGAATCCCGTCTAATCCGGCTTTAATCGTCAGCGCCAGAGCGAGATAGGGGTTGCACGACGGATCGGGTGAGCGTAGCTCAATGCGCGTCGCAGGACCTCGTGCAGAAGGCACTCGAACCATGGGACTGCGAATTCCTGCCGACCACGCCACATAAACGGGAGCCTCATAGCCGGGCACCAACCGTTTATAACTATTGACTAAGGGGTTGGTGACGGCCGTATACGCCTCGGCATGGTGCATGAGTCCAGCGATGTAGCGCAAGGCGGTTTTACTCAGCCCTTTGACCCCCTTGGCGTCGTCAAACACGTTGACCCCTTGGCGATAAAGGCTTTGATGCAAATGCAGTCCCGAGCCGTTGACCCCATACAGCGGCTTGGGCATAAACGTTGCGTGAAATTTATACATGCGCGCTACGGTGCGCACCACGAAGCGAAAGGTGGCAATGTTGTCTGCGGTCTTTAGCGCATCGTCATAATGCAGATCGATTTCGTGCTGACCGGGGGCAACTTCGTGATGCGTCGAATCAATCTGAAGTCCCATGCGTTCCAGTTGAACCACCATCTCTTGCCGTGCCTCTTCGCTAAGGTCGACCGCAGATAAATCAAAATATCCTGCCTGGTCGGTGGTCCGCGTCGTGGCCATGCCCTTGTCATCTTGGTCAAACAAAAAGAATTCCGGCTCAGGTCCGACCATCACTTGATAGCCGAGCCGCTCGGCCTCGGCCAAAATACGTTTCAAGGCGCTCCTAGGACATCCAGGATATGGGCTGCCGTCGGGGTTGGCAATGTCGCACATCAAACGCGCCGTAGCGCCATCGCTACGCGACTGCCAGGGGAACACCTGAAAGGTGTCTGGATCAGGCACCAAATAGACATCGGATTCCTCTACCCGAACAAACCCTTCAATGGACGACCCGTCGAACATAATCTGACCCGTGAGTGCGCGTTCCAAAGCCTCCACGGGTATGGCCACGTTTTTCACCACACCTAAAATATCGGTGAACTGCAGACGAACAAATTTGACATTTTCTGCCTGTGCCCGCTCCAGCACGGCGTCCCTGCTCCGTTCCATGGCGTCCCCTTCATCATGCCGTCATTGGCCCTATCATACCATGAGGCTGGGTCAAGGCTGTATAGCTTTTGGGCCATAGGGAACGGTAGGATTAGCGCTTTTGGGGGGGAGTCCAGTTGTCCGAACTACTCACATTAATCTACCGGACCGCCATCTTGTATTTAGTCGCATTGGTGGTCTTCCGGCTCATGGGCAAACGCACCTTAGCCAAAATGGGCCCGTTTGATTTTGCCGTGGTCATCATGATTGGAGAAGCCGTAGCCATCGGCATGGAAGACACCAAGACCCCGCTGATTAATGCCATCGGCATCACGGTGGCCTTGGGGCTTCTGCAATACGTGTTGACTTGGTTCAATGTGCGCTGGCGGCCCTTGGAAAAGCTCACCCAAGGAACTCCAACCCGCATCATTTACCGCGGCCGCACGGTTGGCAAGCAACTTTTGCGTGAACGTATCAGTCACGCCGACCTCATGATGGAACTTCGCCAGAAAAGCGTGGATAGCCTCAACCAAGTCGAAGAGGCTTTCTTGGAACCCACAGGGGAAATTTCCGTCAAAAAGGCCTCGTCAAGTTCCGGGTCCTCAAGCCCCGATTCTGGCCAAGGGCAGGCGAGCGCATCAAAGCCCACTCACGCCAAATTTTCCGCCAAACGCTCGCCGAAGTCTCCCAAAAAGCTCTCCTAAGGGGAGGACTTCGCCGCCAGCTGGCGTATGGTCTCCACCTCGCGGTCGTCGATAGCCCGCTCAAATCGCCGAAACCCGGCCAGCTGAAAGCCGTGGCGCGTCCCCAATTGGTGTATCTCCCCCACCTTCTCAGGGGCAATCTCGGGTCCTAAGGTAAAGGGCTCCAATCGTCCCTCCAAGGCGAGAATCATGGTCTCCGCCATGCATGCCTCAACCATTTTGGGCGGAAAGCCAAAGTCCATTCCCATGTCCGCCGACTCCCCCGGCACCTGAATCACTCCACCATCGATAACAAGCACGTCGGGACGTTCTCGTTGCACGACTCCAGAGAGCGTTCGCGGCCGAGCTACATCACAAAACACGGAGCCCGGCCGCAAATGCTTGGGTTCCACAATGGCTTCTTGAGCTGCCGCCACGGCTATCACGATCTCGGCCTCAGCCACGGCCTCGGCCACCGAACCTGTAACCATCACCTCCGCTTGTCCCAGGCTGCGAACCTTTTCTGCCAGATCGCTGAGCGCCTCTTGGCGGCGGGCACAAAGAATCAAACGGCCGACCTGGCCAGCTAGTCGCATCGTCGCCGCCCGACCAATGGAACCGGTGGCCCCGATCACCGTCACCGTGGCTTGGGCGAGGTCGATGCCGAGACGGTCCGCCGCACGGAGTGCGCCTTCGACCGCCGTTGCAGTGGTATAGGAGTTGCCTGTAGTCACGGGGATATGAAGACGATTGGCGAGGCTGAGACCGCGATCGCCGACAATCTTGGTAAATGCCCCCAGGCCCAATATCTCGGCCCCTAGCGATTCGGCGAGCTTGCCCGCCTTTTCTAACTTGTTTAAGACAAAGGGGTAGGGGGAGTCCAACAAGACCCGCGGGGTCATGGGCAAGGCTATCAGCCAGCCCTCCAATTCCTCATCCGTAGCCGTCGAACGCACTCCGCTTACATGTGCGGCAATCAGAGGATTCACGTGCTTAAAGGCATTTTCTACCCACAACTTCGGAAGATAGCGGGTAAACTTGTATTTTCTAGCAAAGTCGTCATATCGAATCGGATGAATGACAAACGCGAACCGCCGCATCGGGCACCTCCACGCACCAAATCGTGCCCAGTGTACCATATGCCGAACGACCTAAACCAAAAATCTCAGTCCATCCTGATAAGGCTTATCTAGAGCAGGCTCCGACGCGCGTCGCGAACGGTGTTCACTCAGGTTGAACTTTGGCGAATAGCGATCAGCCAACCCCGACTCGGTCCGAAAATGGACATCGCCGCTCCACGAATATTTGCCCACATCACAGCAGGAATTGGCGGCTCAAGGTTGAAATACTAGCGTGTTTGCTCTCTAGCAGTGATATTCCGTGAGGAGGATTATAAAGTGCGATTTTGGTTCAAAAAAAGTACCATGGTCATCGCTTCTTGTGTCGCTTTAGGAGGTCTGGGGGCCACCGCCTTGGCGGCGACGGCTGGTGCGGCCCAGCCTATTACGGTTTCGGTCACACTGCCTGCTGCCACCGGGGTGACGGTCAATCCCTCCACCACCGCGCTCCTTTTAATCGATTATCTGCCATTTGTCGCTAATCAAGTCAACAATGCGTATCTGAAGCCGTCACAGCAGTTGCTACAGGAAGCTCGTAACGCGCACATGCTCATCATTCACACCACCGTGCCTGGCATCAGCGGGTGGATCCCTGGCTTCGCGCCCAAGCCCGGAGAACCCATCGTCTCGAGCTATGCCGACAAATATCACGCGCTCAACAATATTGATCAACCGACCACGCTATTGCCCATCTTGAGGCAACACGGGATTAAGACCTTAATCGTGGCGGGGGCTACCACCAGTGGGGGAGTGTACTTTACGACCTACGAGTCGCTGCAGCAGGGTCTCACCGTCGTCGTTCCCGAAGATGCGGTCGCGGATGTCTCTTCCACCCAAAGTACGTTGTCACTGTATGAACTCTTGAACAACGAAATCTATAACAACCACGCCAATAGCGCCAACGTCACCGACCGGGTGATCGTCAGCACGGTGGGAGATTTGACGTTTAAGGAAAAATAGCCACAGCCGCGGAATCTTCCCTGGAAAGCCCAAGGCCTCTGCGATTCACGAAGCGAGGCCTTGGGTTTTTGTAGACTATGCTTGGGTGCGGCACCCGGCAGTGATAGCCGACTTGGATCGAGATATAGCTTAGTTCCCCCGCCGGGCTGGGCCACTTCCGCGGTGATCCCGGACGCGTTCTTGCTCGCATGGGGCCCGGAGCCCTCCATATTTTGCTGCGGGACCTGCCTGTCGCCGTCGCTATCGATGCGGCACAAGCATGCTGCAAGCACGCGACCGAGATAGCGTTTCTAGGACCGCTTTGTGTGGGAATTCGCGGTTGAGCAAATCTCCGTTATCGGGCACAACTCTGGCGGCCTCTCTGTTCGCTTGGGTTGAGAGTTGGTTTGGCCTGGGCTATATTTGGAAATCATGGAAAGGAGATCAAACATGGCCAGTATTATCGACGTCATGCCCACCGCCTTATCCCGATTCGCCGACCCATCCTCAGAGTTCCGTCTTCTCCCCAGTCAGGCTCCCCCTGGAGGCATCGATCATCTGGTGGTCTGGCTCGTCGATGGCCTGGGCTACGATCAGGTCACCCAGGCTTTAGCGATGGGCTTGATGCCCCATCTACGAGAACGGTTACAGCGGGCGCCTGCCCACATCGAACCGCTCCAAACGGTAAATCCCTCCATGACTCCGGTAGCCTTGGCCAGCCTACTTACGGGATCGGATCCTGCCGCGCACGGTGTACTAGGCCAAGTTTTATATTATGAGGGCATGGCGGTAAACGTCTTTCACGATGAAATTCCCGACGCTTTTGAACTCGCCACGCCAACCATCGCCGAGATGGCCGAGGGCTTGGGTATCCATTATCAGGCGGTGCTGGAGCACCGTATCCTAAATGGCCCCTTAACTCGCCTCCTGCACCGCCACACCTCAAACATCTCGACCTACATTCGAGATTCCGGGCTCGCTACCGTCTTAAACACAGAGCTCGCCCACAGTCCGCCCGGCATCATCTACCTCTATTCCTCTGGCATCGACGCCGTCAACCATCGCCGGGGTGCCTACCATGCCGAGTGGCAGGCAGAGATTCAGGCCATCGACCGCCACCTTGGAGACTTGTCCGGACCGCCCGGTCAAGCAAGCTGGCTCTGGATCACGGCAGACCATGGCCACGTTCCCGTGATCGATCAACTGGCTTACCAAGCGTTGTTGCAGCAAATATCCTGGTTGCCCCTTCGCCCTGCCGAGGTGGGCGGAGCGATCTCAGTTAACGTAGAGGACATGAAGGAACTCGAGCATGCCTTAGATCAAATCAAGGTTCCTGTGGAGGTGGTGCCGCTTAGTCGATATATCGAATCGGGCTATTTTGGCCAAGGCGACCTGGCCCCATTTGTCGCGCGACTGGGTAGCCACCTGCTCGTCCCTTCGCCCGGATACTCCTGGTCAACCAAAGACGCCACGCAATCTTTATGCTGGACCCATGGCGGCAGCCAGCCTATAGAGATGACCGTACCCTGGATTGAGCTGCGCCTATCCTAAAAGGCAAAGACGCGCGAGCCCATTTTTCGCACGTCTTTCCTCCCCTTATGTAGCGCCGCGCCCATTTACGGCAGCACGTTCCCTGCGGCGCGATAGATTTCATACCATTCCTCACGCTTCAAATGAATCTCACTCGCCTTGCAGGAATCCTTCAAGCGACCGAGGTTCATCGTTCCGATGATGGGCTGCATGCGGGCTGGGTGACGCAGCAGCCAGGCAATGGCTATGGTGGTATTGGAGACGCCATAGTGGTGCGCGATTTCGTTGATCTTCTGGTTCAGCGTGGCAAACTTCGGGTTGTCTAAGAAAGCCCCTTCGAAAAACCCGTATTGGAAGGGCGACCACGGCTGAATGGTGATGTCGTGCAATCGGCAGTAATCCAACACGCTGCCGTCGCGATCCACCGCCGCATCATTCTCCATATTCACGTTGACCCCGTTGGAAATCATGGTGGCGTTGGTGATGCTCAACTGCAGTTGGTTGGCCACTAGAGGCTCTTGCACATACTTCTTGAGCAACTCGATTTGCATCGGTTTTTGGTTGGACACGCCAAAGTGCCGTACTTTGCCCGACCTTCGCAGTTGCGAAAATGCATCGGCCACCTCTTCGGGCTCGACCAGTGCGTCAGGCCGGTGAAGCAGCAACACGTCCAAATAGTCCGTCTTCAATCGCTTTAGGCTGCCTTCAACGGCGTCCAAGATGTGTTCCTTGGAAAAATCAAAGGAACCGTGACGAATCCCGCATTTGGACTGCAAAATCACCCGCTCGCGAACATCGGCATTCATGTTTAGAGCGTCGCTGAAAATTTCCTCGCACTTCCCTCCACCGTAGATGTCAGCGTGGTCAAAGAAGTTTGCGCCCTCCTCCAGCGCGGTTTGAAGAAAGCGCTCTGCGGCAGGTTTGTCAAGCGAGTTAATGCGCATACAACCTACAGCGACGACGGGCACCTCCAAGGTGCTGGTTCCTAGTCTTATGCTTCTCATGAGTGAGCTCCTCCTCGATAGCTAAACAGCCAGCGGTCCCCATGGGGCGTCGAACCTTCCGCTGGTCTGATTGTGACATAAAGTCTCCACTCTGCTCAAGCAGCGCACGTTGGTCCCTCCCGTCCTCATCTGGCACGAGACAAGGGTGCCACCGGTTTTGGCATGACCTGCAGAATAGGACGAAGACAGCGGCTAACACATGAAAACCTAAGACGCTCGTGATTTTACCTCGAAGCTCTGCGAAGAAGGGGCGCGCCAACAGCGAGCGAATGAAGTACCATAGATATGGAACGAGACTTCGTGGAATGGATGGTGCCCATGACGATGGATAAGTGGACCGTGCTCTCGCGCGAAGTCGTCGTAGATAATCGGCCATACACCTTGCTACGGCTTGATCGCTGCCGACTGCCCGCAGGCCAGGAAATTGATTATTACGTCAACGTCTATGGGGATTGGGTAAATGCCCTAGTGCTGACGCAAAATCACCAGGTGGTGTTGCTACAACAGTATCGGCACGGGGCGGAACAGATCTTGCGAGAAATTCCTGGTGGCATGGTGGATCCCGGTGAAGATCCAGTCGACGCCGTTCGTCGCGAAGTGCGGGAAGAAACGGGCTACGCCTCAGATGCTCCCCCCATCTTGCTGGGGAAATTTTATCCCAATCCCGCTACCTCCACCAACATGGTGCATTGCTTTCTCATACAAGAAGCTAAACACGTGGGTGAGCAGCAATTGGACGCGACCGAAGACATTTCGGTGGCGGAATTCCCTTTTGAGCAGGTAGCCTCGATGATTCGCCAGGGCGAGCTGCCCCATTTATTTACGACCGCCACCTACTTCTTGGCAAAAGACTGGATCAACCAGCATAGTGGCCCGGATAGGCGAACGTCGTTCATCGAGTGAATCCTTGATACTAAAGGATAGGTGGTTCCGTAGATCGCGTCTTCGTCGGTTCATGGCAGTTTCCGGAGCTGTCCCCGGACGAGCCGCAACTCGCCATGGTGAAGCCACCCAGCCTAGGCCCGCGCTAGGGTACTGCTCATTTTTTGTGTCCGTCGGACCCTATCCCAGTCTGGCACCGACGCTGCCAAGCTTTCGCAGCCGAGCACTTCATCAACTCGTGATTTTTAGAACGGTCGGCATAAAAAGCGCGAGCCATAGCCGACCTCACGTTCCTGCCTGCGTCTTTTCGGACAGGCGCGAGGCGGGCACTTCATGCCTACTCGTCACGTACTTGACCCGCAAACCGCGGATGCTTTTTTCGGGGATATACCAACGCTCTTCACCGGGACGTTTATCGTCTTCTACGCCCCCAATCACCGTCACCATAACTAACACTAAACTGCCTGCATCCACATCGTCGAGTCCGAAGTCAATCACCCGCCCGGTGACGGCTTTGCCTTCATCCATCTCGATCCAAACCCACGGAGTGGCCTCCGTGGTCAAAGGGGTTGCCCCAAATAGGTTGTACCAAATCGGATAGGGACGTAATCGACGCCCATGGGTAACTACCCGCTCCACCAGCCAACTCCATCTTCCGATGAGGGCGCTCACCCCCAAGAGGATAGCTAGCGAGACCAGGGCATTGTAGCCAATGGAAGGCGGCGTACGATTCATTTGCGAAATAATGTACAGCGGCGACAGCGGGTGCATCCAAGGAATCGTCGTGACCAGCGTCCACAAAACTAGAAGGAACGTGCTCAGTAATACCGACTGAAAAAGCAACTCAAAATCTCTCGTAGAACGAAGGTAAATTCGCCGGCCAATCATGACCCGGATCACATACCCAGGCAAGACAAAGCCCAGAACAATCACGAGGGCCGTAAACGAGCCAATCATGGACGCCCAGACGGGGTATTAGCCGAATCCTCCGTCTTGGTCGTCATGGGCTTCATGCGCGGAGCACTGGACCGTTCAAGCAGAAAGGGATTATCCTCCGGCATTTCCCCCGGCGTCAACGGAATATGGGTAAAAGATTTCTTAAGAATAGCCTCGGCCACCCTCTGAGGCAAAGCTTTGGCCATGCCGCTACCTCCCTTCCCTTTGGCATTATAAGCAGGAGCGGCTGCAAGTGTCCCTATGGAGCAATTCTTGGCACTATCGATGATTCGTGCTAACCATACCCCCAGGAGCAAACTCCGAGCCCGCCGAAATCGTTTGCGTAGGTCATCCCCAACCCAGTCTAATCTTCACAGTCCTGTCGGCGCTGCGTATAACGTGCCACGGCGATAGGGGTCCCCTATCGCCGTCACAGCGTTTCGAAATCACTTATTCTATTAGCCCACGCCTACCCGCGATGGTAGGCCGCTAAGCTCTGGGCCAACTGGTACACATTAGGGGTCCCCAGGCCCGTCACCGGGTTCCATCCCGCTTGTGCCTGATAGTACCAGTTGTTGCCTTGGGTGATCGAGTGAAATCCACCCTGGTTGGCTACGGCGTAGAGGCTAGGATTGATCAGCCCTTGCGGTCCACCCAAAAATTGGTCGAGTAACGCCGCAATACCAGCCCACTGGGGAGCGGCAAACGACGTACCCCCCCAGCCATTGGTCCAGCCATTCGTGGGCGTGGTATACACCGAGTTCGTATCATAGATGGCATATCCGGTAAAAGGATCCGCATTCAAGGCAACATCGGGCACTCCGCGGGCGGCGCCGCTGCCCGCTGCCGTTTGCCACCAACGATAGAGCCCGTTGCCAACCGGGGAGGTCGAGGTCCATAAGGCGCTATAGCCTCCCGTGGACCCCACCGGATAAAGATCCCGGTACCATTGAGCCTGGCTTCGCACGCCAAAGTTGGCGTAATAGGGAAGAAGGTATTGCCACCCCCAGCCTTGTTCACCTGTCATCGCAATTTGACCGCCAGGAATGGGAATTACGCCCGTTTGACTCGATCCCGGAGCGATCGGATTCGCGTTGGGCGCCGACGAAATCATGGGCAAAGTCGTGCCCCCCGCGGCCAAAATGTCTGGGCTCGACGCGGGTGTGTCCACGGCCAGATTTCTATCCGTCGGATATCCGTCGTAGGCTCCGCTGTCTCCTGAGGCAGCGACCATCGTCATGCCCTCCGCTGCCCCCTCCATGAAGGCTTGGTTGAGAAGGTAGGCGTAGGAGAAGGGCACGAAAAATTCTGCTTCGCCCCAACTCGTCGTCATGACCTGAACCTTATCTTGAGAGGCCACCGCATCATACAAATCGATAAAACCAGGATTCGTGTTTGGCGCCTCATAGACCACAATATTCGCTCCGGGGGCCATCGCCCCCGATCGCTCCACGTCGAGGCTCGTCTCAGAACCCCCGAGGCCTTTACCGGACGCCGTCGTACTTTGGCCGTCCACTCCCACCTCGGATAAGGATCCGGTACGCTTTATCCCATAATACTTCCAAAAGTACGCCGCATCGCTGGGCACAAATGGCGCCAAGGTGGCCACGGCGATGGTAATGCCCTGCCCCGTCACGTGCTTTTGCCACAGCGGTGACACCTGATAGGCCGTGGCCATTTGCTGAGGGGAATAGCCAACCGGTCCGCCTTGACTATCCAGACCAGACACGTTTTGCTGCTGCTGCATATGTGCGCTTAGTGCATTGTAGGTGGTCATGCCCGCCACCCCAGATACGAGGGCCTGCAGGTTATAGTGGACTCCGGCATATGGGTAGGAGGTGGGTAGCGATGGATTCTGGTCATTGGCGATGAAGGACTTGCCACCTGAGGTGTAATTGTTGATCGAGACGTTGAAGGCCTTTTCGACATTGCCCACGCTGCCGGTCACATTCACTCCCAAGGGATATTGCACGCGCTGGCCGTTTGCGGTCACCGGCACGATGCGATACTGTGCTAGATAATTCAACAAGGCATCCACCTGGCTCGCCGGCGGCGCATAGGTCGATTGAAAGTCCGAGGCGGTAAGAAACTTATGAAAGTACCCGTTGCCCGGGGTTTGCGTGTCCTGGATATAGCTGGACAAGGTTGGCATATGGTTCGGCACTCTAAAATTAAATCCGACAAATAGGGTAATGGCTGCTGCAGTGTTGGCCGCTCCGTGCTTAGCGGAACGAGCCAACAACGCATGGGCGACGTTGCCGTGAAGCTGCCCGTATGGGCTGGCCGCCGCGGAACCCGACGCCAACAGCATGGGAGCCACTAATAGCGCTGCGGTACTTGCAAGAGCCACTGCTCGCTTCATCTTACCGACCTCCTATCTCCTGATCACCCTGCCTTTGGCCACCAATTCAGTCATTCGCGACTTCGAAGGCAACTCCTGCTTCACCGCGCCTGAGTTCATGTTGGAACGACACTGGCAAGAACTGCTGGGCCAAGGAGTTCGCTCCCCGCTTTAGGTTTGCATGGAGCTGCAGCGCCCATTTTCATCTGATTTCATACGCGGCCCAAATACCACTTGACTAGGCATCGACTTAGCTCATCCGGTGATATCGGACGGAGCACACGCCAGCGCCTCGGAAATATTGCCAAAACCTCGTTTCAGAGCATTCGACGCCCGTTTTGTATCCAGTATTTAGCCGAACTTGGCGTTGTTTCGCATCCTCCGGGTCGATCACAAACCCCTCAATAAGCGTCTCAGAATAGTTCCATCGCTCCGCTAAAGTAGTTGCATCGTCATAGTGACTCGCCGGCACCGCG
>JAJZZI010000096.1 GCA_021797635.1 Bacillota bacterium
AGTGTCCTGCCGAGTATTTTGTTGTGAACGCCTTGCCCAAGGGCTCTACCGGCAAGGTAGCTCGCCAGTCCCTTCGGCAACATGCCATGGCGGCAAGCAGTAAAGACTAGTAAAGACTAGTAAAGATAGGTCCGAGAGGAGGGTAAGCCATGGGTCGCCAAAGAGAGTATGTTCATGCCATCGATTTTGTTCGTATGGCGACCATCATCGCCGTGGTGGTCGTGCATTCCGTTCGCTTCGCGCTAGTGCCCTCGGTGCCTATTTGGGGCGGTCTGATCCAGCTGCTATTTCAATATGGACGAGAAAGTTTCATGGTGATTACTGGATTTGTCCTCACCTATCAGTATCTCGGCCGTAC
Source organism: Bacillota bacterium (assembly GCA_021797635.1). Taxonomy (GTDB): domain Bacteria; phylum Bacillota; class Sulfobacillia; order Sulfobacillales; family Sulfobacillaceae; genus JAJZZI01. The sequence continues at coordinate 359 of JAJZZI010000096.1, forward strand.
ACCCAGGTGGGGGAGTTTTTGGAAGCGGCGCTATGGCGCTCTCTTGCCACCCTATCTCGTCTGGCTGGCCCTTTTCGTGGCCATGTCCTTTCCCCTATTGCCGCTGTCCCCGTGGCTCGGGCATTACCTCGGTGCGCTTCCTACCGGGAACGGTCATCTCTACTATGTGGTCTTAACGCTAGAATTATACGCCCTTGCCCCCCTGTTTTTGGCGGTAGTCTCCTGGTCACGGCAGCGTCCTTGGTTGGTGGCGGGCGCTGCCGTGACCTGGCAACTGGTAAGTTTTGGCCTGGCCGGATACTTCGCCATGGCGGCTTTCGCTCCGCAAATGCTGGTTTGGACCTACGGCGGATACTTCGTTTTGGGGGGGATTGGGGCAACGCACTGGCCCGAGGTCAATCGATTCTTGGCGGCCCACCGAAAACAGATACTCACCGCGACGGCGCTAACCAGTCTGGCGATGGCGTGCGTCTACGGCCTAGACTTAGCCTGGCGGCACTCTTTGGCGTTTGCCACCAACGTATTCCAACCCATGACCGTGCCCTATAGCTTGGCTATTACGGCCGTCTTGTTTGCCGCAGGCACGTGGTATAGCGGCGTACGTCTTGAGCGAAAGGGATGGGATCACGGGGTTCGTCGCTTAGGCAACGCCTCATTTGGCATCTATCTCGTGCATCCCATCTTTGTGCATGGCTGGCTTGACCTGGTTCAGCAGCTTCACTGGCCCCTCAATCCCTGGCTGAATACGCCCGTAACCGTCGTGATTAGCCTGGCTTTCAGCCTGGCGGTGGTCGCCGGCATCCAAGCCAGCCCGCGTCTAACGTGGCTGGTGGGCGCCCCGCGGACGTCTATCACCGACGATCGCCGTACGCGAAGCGCCCAAACCTTAGCCAGTTAGGAGAGCCAGGAGAAACGCGACGAGACGCGAGCGACCTCAACGGAGTTGCAATAGCGGAGTACGGTGCAGGTGCGGGCTTTAGCAGCCCAGAGTCAGGCGTTACTGCGCCCGTGGGAACGGAGTCCCCGGGAATTGCGGGTAGACCCAGCGGTTGACCGCGCCCGACAGGTTGATTCATCCCTCTGCGCAGATGCTGCACCACACCACACGACGTGGCCACTCGGATGAGAACATTACGCCGTGACTGAGCCAGATCCGCTTTTTGGAAGACTCAGGGTATGGCCTGACCGGGCATCGCGGTCTGAGTGTAGGGCCTTCTGCGAAGCAACTTAAACTTTCCGGCCGCATCGTGCGTGCGAGTTCCTTCCGACAGTTTCGCTTCCAAGAACATTCCTCTGATGAGGTTCTCATGCGGGTCGCCAGCCAGTGTCCTGCCGGATCTTCCCGTAGGTCGATTGGAGTGCCTGAAACGCCCCTTGGGCAAGCTGGGTAGGGGGTGATGGGGTGAAGACGTGGATAGGGGCAAGCCTTACGGTTGCGTTGGCTGGCCTGGCGTTTTCCAAGACGCCTCTTCCGCCGCGGCCGCTCCAGCCCACGGTATTAATCATTGGTGGCTCAGCGGCCTACGGTTGGTATGACAGGAGCGGTCTCGGCTTTGTCGAGCGTGGACTGAAGGCTTGGAATCGATGGCCAAGGGGCGTGGCATTCAAAAATCAGGCGGTGCCGGGAGCCACGGTGAGGAATCCCACCATTCGGGGAAACTACCATGATTGGCTCCATGATTATCGTCCTACGATTGTGGCTTTGCAATGGGGGATGCTCAACGACTTACGCGTAGGCACGCCATGGAGCCTCATTATGGCAGTCATTCGCAAGGAAATCATGGAAGCCATCGCGATTCGGGCCGTGGTCATGATTATTACCCCTCCAGCCACCGAGGCCACCTATGACGTCGATCGCGGTACGGAAGTGGCGGTGGTCGCAGAGGAGTTGAAGATGGCGCGGAGCTTGAACAATCCCAATGTTTACGCGTTCAATGTTCTCGGAGCCATGAAAACGTACTTGGCTCAGCACCATCTGACCTATGCTCCCTTTATGAAAGGTCCTTGGGACCCCAACACTCGAGGGCATAGGCTAGCCGGTAGGCTCCTGGCTGCGGAACTAAAAAAAAAGCTGCCCCGGGGGCAGGTGCAATTTCAAACAGAGGGCGCCTTTACCCCGGGGATTGGATATTTTACAGGAACACGCTGGCCTTTGGGTCAACCCTTGCTTAGGCGCCATGCCGTGGGCAAGGCCAAACCGGCTAAAAACAACTTCAAGGCATCCCCGGTGACAAAGGGGAAGAATCCCAGCGCCCACACGTGAGACATCCCGACATAAAATCCGAGCCAGGGTAAAGCGATCGCATAAAGCACGATTTCGGCAACGACCATGGACGCTAAAGACCAGGCGAAGGATTTGCCCCATCCATGCTCATGGAGCCATCCCACGACAGTCGCCATCAGAATGAACCCGATGAGGTACCCGCCTGAAGGCCCGACGGGCAGGCCGTGTGCGCCCCCGGCCAAAAACGGCATTCCCACCGAAGCTTCGGCCAGATAGAGCAAGAGACTAAACGCTCCCAGCCATGCGCCGAGCGCTCCACCCACCACCAACACGCCGAGGGTTTGACCGGTGACCGGCACGGGCGTAAAGGGAAGTTTCACGCTTAGCTGAGCGGAAAGCGCTACCACGAGACTGCCTGCTACCACTAAGGCTACCTGCCGGGCTGGACTCTGGGCACGAAGGCCGAACCATTGGCTGGCAAGCGACTGGGGCAACGATTTTTGAGAGATCATGAAGTCACCTCACTTGTGGATATCCACGAGTCTACACTAAGGGCGCTTACTTGAATACCCTTCACGCCCTCTTTGGTGTCGATTTATTGCCAGGGTTAGGCTCCAAAATCCCAGGCCCAGGGACGATCCTGCCAGTACGGCTGCCGTGATCCAATCCGACGCCCGTAAGGGATATCCAACCCAAGTGGGGGCCAGCATGATCCAGACGGCGCTTAGAAAGAGGACGAGGGGGCCAATCCAAAGCCAATTAGGACGATTCATGCGCGGTGCTCCTTTGGGCGTGGTGAGCGCTTACCAATTTTGAGCTATCGTCAATCTCGTTGAGCAAAGCGGTCGCCAACAGGACGATCATGTCATCTTGGTTCGTCGGCCGCTCCCCCTGATCAAACGTAGCGAGGGGGTGCGCCTTCGACTGGGGACGCGCCTTTCGGGCTACGGCGGAGCGCATCGGCATGCCTGCCGCCATGGCCGTAACGAGCGCCATGGTCACGACGCCGATGCCGGTCCAGAAATGGGTGGTGGTGTTGGCGTTCCAAGCCAGTTTGGCTGGCTGCAGCGCCAACACCCATGGACTCAGCACCAGCCAGGTACCGGAGGCCAGGCCGACTAACGCGAGAGCGATGAGGGGAAGGCTGTGGCGATAGGACATGGGAAGTCGTCCTTTCTGATGTGAGATGGGTTAGGGTAAGCAGGGAAAGAGTCTCCCTTTATTCCGGTTGCAGCAATTCTTTGGTGGGGTCATGGGCTCCAGCGGAAAGCCTGGACGGGTCGGCGTGCAGGTATTGTTCCAAGAGCCGTTCAGCGAGTTTTATGGCCAGGATCCGCCTTTTTGGATCGTGGATGCGGTTTTGCTGCACCGCCAAGCCCAAGGCAATCCCCAAGACACCTCGTGCCGTTCGTGAGTCGACCGAATCGGCTGCTTCAACCTCCATGTTTCCCTTGCGCAAGGGAATCTCCTTTAAGCTGAGAGATAGGAGGAACGCTGCCACCATGAGCATGGCACCAAACAGGAAGACCACGTGAGTCCCAGAAGTGAGCGCGGAGCGCACTCCGAACAGCAGCTCGTGCACGAGAACGATGCCACGGGGCCCAAAATGTTGAAATGACGTTTGGAGTTGGCGACTGGCCTGCGGTGATAACAGGACCGAGGGATTGCTAATCGCGCGCAGAGCATGGTGCGGTAAGACTTTGACGACGGACGCGGGGATCTTTTTGCTTAGCTCATGGCTAAATCGGCTGGTCAGCAAGGAACCAAAGATGGCGATGCCCACGGTGCTGCCGATAGACCGGAAGAATTGAAGGTTGGCCGTGACCACCCCCATCAAGCTAAAGGAAAAGGCGTTCTGCACCACGATGGTGAAAAGGCTCATCAGCGAGCCAATGCCAAGTCCCGTGACGATCATGTCCCGGACGACCACCGCATTGGTTGCCGTGGGGCCCATGCGACTCAGCAAATAGATGCCCAATATGGATATGAGCAGTGATATCAGAGTGAGGATTTTATACTTGCCCGTACGCGACATGATTTGTCCGCCTACGATGCTGGAAACCATAAAGCCCAGCATCATGGGGGTCAACATGATTCCAGAGCGCTGTGCTGAGTCCCCTACGACCGCCTGCATGAACAAGGGGATGTACATGATGGCCCCGAACATGCCCATGGCCACAAAAAAGGATGTCGCCACGCTAATCGAAAAGATGCGGTTTTTGAATAGCGATGGCGCGATGATGGGCTCTGTTGCCTTCGATTCCCAGTAAAAGAAGCCGAGCCAGGCGACGATGCTAAAGGCAAAGCTTCCTAGGACATGCCAATTTCCCCAGCTGTACTGGTTTCCAGCCCATGAGAAACCAAGCAACATGGGCACGGCGGCCACGACCAGGATGGCGGCTCCAGCATAGTCGACTCGGTGATCGGTTTTACGATAAATGGAGGGTAGGGCAATCATGCAAAAAATGAGCGCCAGGGCACCGAAGGGCATGTTGACGTAAAAGACCCATCGCCATCCCCAGGAATCGGTAATCGCTCCCCCAGCCCACGGTCCTAAAATCGACGCAAAGCCAAAGACCGCCATCAAGAGGCCTTGCCATTTTCCCCGTTCGGAAGGGGGGAAAACGTCGCCGATAATGGCTAAGACGATGGGCATCATGGCGCCCGCTCCAAGCCCCTGAATGCCGCGATATAAAATCAACTGCGTCATGTTTTGGGAGGTTCCCGAAAGCGCCGAGCCGAGCAAAAACAGGGCCATGCCCAACAGATAGAATGGCTTTCGGCCGTAGAGGTCGCTTAATTTGCCGTAGAGCGGGACCATCACCGTCGAGGCCAAAAGGTAGCTGGTCGTGACCCATGCATACTCCTTTAGACCGTGAAGATCCGCGACGATGCGCGGCATGGCGGTGCCCACGACGGTTTGATCAATGGCTGAGAGTAGCATGCCCAACATCACGCTGATGAGAATCAAGACAATCTGACGCTGGGGAACTTGGCCTTGAAGGCCCATGGACGGATCGATCCGTTTGGCTCGCCGATTTGGCGATTCAGGCGTGGCTACTGCTGCCATTACATCCTTCCCTCCATCACATTAACAGTTTGTTCGGCCACTTTTCCGAGCGCAACGAGACCTTGTGCCAGGGCATTGCGATCGTCGACGTTCATCTGAAGCAGCCATCTTTGCAGGTCACGCTCACGGCTGGTGAATACCTCATAGAGCGCTTGGCCCGATTCCGTTAGGGCACAGCGGACGACCCGTCGGTCGGCTGTGGCTCGATGACGATGAACGAGCTTTGCCCGAACCAAGCGGTCGACCAGGAGGCTTGACGCCGGCAAACCAATGCCGAGCCTTGCACCGACGGCACTAATGGTCAGCGACGGACTTTCTCCAATGGCGATGAGCCCGCGCCATTGGGCGACGGTGAGGTCGCATCCGTCCAGCTGTTGAGGGCGGTTTGCCAACTGAATCAAGGCGCGAATTTGTTGTTGAATGATGTTGACTTGGCTGCTAATCTCCGGCGCGGTACTCATATGGAGGTCCTCCAAAAATAGTACGTGTCATAAATGATTTTCAAAGGTATGGTATCACGAAATGGTTTGTTCGATCAAACTATGTAGGAATTCAACAGAATGTCGGTGCGACTAAACCGCTTCTCATAGGGTCGTCATGAAGGCAGTAAAGGCCATCCTTGTCGGGCTGAGCTTGCCGTGTTACACTAAGCAAAGAGTTGCGCCCGTGGTGAAGTGGATATCACGCAGGCCTCCGGAGCCTGAAGCAGGGGTTCGAGTCCCTTCGGGCGCACCAAACCTTTGAACCCCGCATGGCAGTAGGCCGAGCGGGTTTTGTTTTTCCCCAAAATCCCCTTCGGGCCGCACGACGGGCCGCACGAACGCCCGATAGCCGACCAGACGCCTCCGAATCCTTCATGACAAACCCCCACCGTGGGGACGACCGTGGGGGAGTATGGAGAGCGGGCCGCAGTGAGTTGGAGCCCGGTATCGATTCGTACGAATCGCCGCTTGACACGACAAACGCAACAGTTTACCATAGCACGCGCAAGACATCGGTGGACAGCATCATCCGTTTTGCAGTGGGGCTTCTCACGTTCGCTATACCCCTCGCAGACGACAATTAACGATTAGGCCGCGTTATCGAAGAGTTGAAATTTCAGGGTTAATAAGGACGTTAATTTGTGTTGAAAATCCGAATCCTGGTTTTCCAAGGTTTTCACGATCGCTTCTTTGAAGGGTTTAAACGAGGGATCATAGCGACCATGGAGGCACTCGGCTTTGACGAGTTTCCCGAGTCGCTCAATGAGATTCCAGTTG
>JAJZZI010000044.1 GCA_021797635.1 Bacillota bacterium
GTCGGCCCCGGCGATCATTTGCCAGAGCCGTGTGCCTGTCCGGCGGCCTGGACAGAGGACCCAGGCCATCAACAATTCGATAAATCGGTCCGCGCCAGGTTTGGTGAACAATTGACGGAAAGGTAGCGATAGTTGGTCCCATTGTCGTAAAGTGGCCTTCACAGGTATCACCTCTGAAGATAACGGTAAAGGAAAAAACCGTTCTGTCCACCAAAATATTGGTACTTTCTCCTTCAAAATCGTCGACGACGACCAGGTCACTCGAACCGCCTCTCTCAATGTGTATACCAATGCCTTACATGCCTTACATGCCTTACATGCCTTACATGCCTTACATCGCTTCCGCGAATAGCGAACCATACCTATTTGAGTGGGACCACGAACTTCCACCCCAATTATCGGAGTAACTCCCTAAAAAACCGCAAACTCCACCCCTGGCTAAATCCTAATCCTTACCCATTAGCCGCCATAGATTACCATCGTATGAGGCGACTATGTCTGAAGGGTTTAGGGTGACGCTCTCACGACCGATGCCAGCCGCAAGGAACCGTCTCTTGGAGGCGCTATTGAGCGCACGCCAAGAGCCCGTCGCAAAATGCGACGGGAATCACCGCAAACCCGAACTTGCCGCCCTGGCATCAGGTCCAACAAAGCACTTGCAATTGCCCATATCCGCGCCACAAAGTTTTCACGCCCGGCTCCCCGTCACGCTTCCGGCCCAGAAATCCGCCGAGTTTGGCCATCGCGCGCACCGCGTCCCGCAGGGTCAGGGGTTGATCCTTTGGCCGCCGCGGGTTCTGGGTGGCGACCACGCGTTCCAACACCTCGATTTGGGTGGGCGAAAAGGCGACGCTCGGATCCTGATCCGGATCCCGCCGAACTTGATAGGTCATCCACAGGAGTTTCCAGGCGACCACTGAGTACAGCGTGACGGCCCGTTCCAGGCGTTCCCGCGTTTCCCGTTGCAGGGCTTCGATGTCGCTGCCTCCACTCTGTATGTGGTCAAATAGAAATGGACCGTTTCAGCGCCAGAATTCCCCACTTTCGGTGAGAACTTCCCCACTTTCAGCAAACACCGTTGAGAGTGATCAGCCTCCTTTGATATGATTGGAGGGTTGTTCCAATCAAGAGAGGAGTATGGGATGTGACATCTATGAAAATCATTCAACAGATGGTCCTGATGTATGCACAAGGGCGGAACATCAGTGACATTGCTCAGGCCTTGGGGGTCGATCGGAAAACGGTCCGCAAGTTCGTGCAGCAAGAAGACTTTTCGGAACCCTTTCCGCAGCCATCCGCCCGGACGACCAAACTCGACCCGTTTAAACCCACGATTCAAGCCTGGTTGGCGGAGGATGCCCGGGTCCGGTACAAGCAACGGCATACTGCGGTACGGGTCCACCACCGCCTCAAAGCCGAGTTCCCCGACACGTATACGGGTTCCTATTCCGCCGTGCAACGCTATGTCAAGCAGATCCGCCCGAAGCGGCCCCGAGCGGAAACGGGTACGTTGGAATAGGTCTGGGAGCCGGGCGTCGCCCAAGTGGACTTTGGCACCGCCGATGTCTACTGGCAGACGCAGGACGCGTCACCCGTGACCGTGAAATATCTCACCGTGAGCTTCCCCTTTAGCAACGCGGGCGTCGTCCAATTATGGCAAGTGCAAAACCCATTGACCGTGTTGGATGTCCGGTAGGTCCTTTCCCTGACGGTCCATTGGTCCCGCCGCCGATGCGGACGACCATGACATTTGACCCTGTCCGGCAGCAATCCGCAAGGAAACCAGCCTTTCGCTGGCAAGGCCCGAGCGGCCTGTTGTGTTCTTAGTCCTCAGCAAAGAACTCTTGGTCCAGCTTCTTGATGTCGTAGGTCACGAAGGTAGCGACGCCCACGCCGTGGTCGATCATCAGTTCCGCCAATTCCTTGCCGGCCACCAACACGATCCTCACATCGATCATCCGTACGTACTCGACGGCTTCTGGGGTAAAGGTCGCCGTCGTCAGGAAGACGCCTTTTTTAGCCCGTTGGCCTTGTAAGGCTCCGACAAACTTTTGAATCTCCGGGCGGCCTACACCCCCTTCCCAGCGTTTGGCCTGCAGGTAAATCACATCGAGCCCCAATCGGTCCTCTTTAATGATTCCGTCGATACCGCCGTCGCCGCTCTTCCCAATGGCCTTGCCTGCGTCCTCCTGGGAACCGCCATATCCCATACGAACGAGCAAATCCACGACGAGTCTTTCGAAAAACTCGGGCGACGAGGCCTTTACCTTGGCTAATAACTCATCAGCTAATGATTGGCGAACTCGTTGATAACCCAATTCCAAGAGCTCTTCCGGTGTCGACTCATCATCACGTTCCGTCGGATTAATGGGTAATGAGGCACCGCTCATTCGTCTTGTCCGAAATGCAGCAAACTCGGGATATCGCATCAAAAGGTCGGAGGTAATCGCGGACGGATGCTCGTTGAGGAGCTCGCGGCCGCGCTGGGTAATCCGGTAAGTGCCGCGCCTTGGCGCATCAAGAAGACCGGCCTTCTTTAAGTACGTTTGGGCCCATCCAATCCGGTTATTCAGTAGAGGCTGGCGCCGGCCGGGCATCAGCTGTTTTCGATCGTCGTCAGATAAGTCAAATCGGTCCGCTAGCGCAGTCTGGACCGCACTCGTCGTGTGGTCCTGGCCATCCGCCAGCGCCTGTAATAGTGGCAGCATGAACTCTTGGTACGTTGGAATCATTAAGACGCCTCCCCAATTACAATACCATGGGTTGAACCGCATGTTTGCCAGTTCCGCGGTCGCACAATCAACCGTTGCGTAAAAGGAGTTCTTGACCGACGCGGTGACGAAGGTTCTGTTATGGCCTCCCGAAAATGGGGCAGCTTCGTGAAAATAGACCCATAGCGGGGAGAGGCTGTGAGCTTTCGAAGCAGGGAGGGCGTGGTTTACCACGCCGGGTTCGCAGTCCACCCAGGCGGGGAGGTCAAGGTGATGCGTGATGGGATGGACGTCTGCCTCGGCGGCCTCGGGGTGAGCGGTCTGCGTGGGATCCAAATCATAGTAATCCCAGGGCAGCGCGAAACGTCCGTTGAGTAATTCCAGCCCGGCGCGGCCATACCCCCGTCATAGGGCCATGGCTAATGGCCGGATGGCGGAGGTAGTTTTTCACCGCGTCGAGAGCCTGTTGCACTCCGAAGGCGAACACCGAAATCGGTTCCGATGCGTCGTCCTGATAGGTTTGAACGAATTGGTCCAATCCCGCCTCATCTTGCGCACAGCGCCCAACCCGGATTCGCTGGGAACATCCCTTGGAAACAAGGTGGACAACGGGTCTGAATCCCGAGTGATCTCCAGTTCATACCAAGTTCTTAGCGGCACCGTGGTCAGAGAGGCGTTTTGCGCCCGAAAGGCTGCCACGATCGTGGCAGCCGGCGAACATGGGCGTGCTCACAGGGAATATGGGGCAACTTTTGCGCTTGGTCCCCTCCTCCCCACGAGCTACCCCTGGTGCCTCCCGCGCAACCCGCAAACAGGGCACGCTCCCCGGCTGACAGCCTTTACGACCGTATTCGGTGTACCTACCGTGTACCGGGTACCGTACGTCCGGGGCTCCTTGGCGACAAGAAACTCGTCCCGGAACACTCAGGGCGTGCTATGCTCAAGCTAATGACGCCCCGAAATGGAGGAGAGTGGCATTCGACTGCCCATCGCCGTCATCGACACCTCGTTTTGGAGCCAGTGTTGTCACTTGGATGTGCTCCAGCCTCTCTGGTCGACGTTTGTGCGCCCGATCTTGGTTCCGAGTATGGTGTTTCAGGAGATCTTTCATCGTCCAGGGGCGCATCCGGCCCAAGCAGCCATGGCCACCGCCCGACAGAGCGGAGAGCTAAGTCTCGAATGCCCTATCCAGGACTTTGCGCTATTTGGCGCGGGAGAACGCACTGTGATATCCTTAGCCCAAGAACGCCATGCGACGGCACTGATTGACGATTATCGTCCACACCAGTATCTACGGCACACCTTGCAGTGGCCGGTGTTAAGCGTCAGTGAGTGTATCGTGCTATGGCTCGACACCCAACGGATCAGTTGGCAGGAAGCCCGGGCGCTGGCCAACACATTAGCCGCACACGGGGCGACGAGTCCGCATTTTCTTGCCTGGTTAGACGCCGCATTTCGTACTCGAGGAGGCATCCCTTAACCATGGCGCTGGAAAAACGGCCGATCTGGCTCGGCCCGATCGAAAACGAAGTCTTTGAAGAGTTGTGCCGCTTGGGCGAATGGTCGGAAGCGGAGGCCTCCACGATTATCATCCAAAGCGGGCTGGCCGGTTTACGGTTGGAGACCGCCTTGCGACTCTATCAGGGGGCCCCCTTGTCGACCGGCGAGATTGCAGAACGCACCGGCATCAACCGCGGAGCATTCTTGGAAGCCATCCATCAACGCCACCTGAGCCCTGCGCCGGATCCGACGTTCGACCCGGTCGCCTACCAGAAAAACACGGAACGCTGGTTGAAGATGTTCCAGGAACAGTGGCCTGGATTGCGGTAATCCCTCCCGACTACCTCCAGAGTTTATTACCGGTAAATTACCGGTGCTATTCTCTGTGGAACTCGGCTCGCGATTCAACAGAACATTTACCGGATCCAGTCCACCGTTTACCGTAGACCTTCCTTATCGATCATGGAGGCCAGCCGAATGTGGTAGTGGGCTCCCAAATCGCCTCTTCAATCTGAAAGACGGTGTCCGACTCGAGTACCGGATCGTCATCGGTCGGTTGCGTGATCGTCAATTCCGAGCAGAGGAGATCCCAATGACCCCAAAAATTTTGCGACCTGTACGGTTCCTTGGATAGTCAGCAGCACCGTCACCTCGCGAAGGCACCAGGCCACCCCTCGCCCCCCAATTCTCGGTCTGTGCACCATCGATCGCATTCATGATGGTGCAGCAGGGTGGGGGCGGCGGTGAGCGATCCATGGGAGTGGACAAAGTGCGTTCGCTAGATTATGGTCGCTCCAAAAGGGGTATACCATGAACACCAAATGCACGAGTTGGGCTCTTTGCCGCGATCTTCGGGTCGGAGTTTAATCGGATAGGAATGTTGGTAATCATAAGACCGGCGTACGATGACCAGGTACCCGCTTTTCCACAATCCGAGCCACGAGATATCCCTCCTTTACTCGTAACATACCATTCTACCAATCTCCATATTTACTGCCGGTGTCTTGGAATACAATCGTAACTTACATACAAAACCCTTGATGGTTTCAGAGTTTCTCCAAAAATCACGGCGCAAGTCGTGTTGTGCGCTCTTAGGACTGAAATGCGAAACATGGCCGAACTCGAGCACCGAGTCGCGGCCATGCCGGCCTGTGGTCAAAGTTTGCGCTGGCCTTCTCGTTCCGGTGCTTGTCTCCGTTGCTTTCCACCGTTGGCCGTAAGTGGCCCTTGCAAGGGCACCGCGTTGATCCGCTCAAAAACGTCTTGCGGGGACATCCCGTGTTGGCGAGCACAGCGTTCTCGACGATTATTCGCCTGCTCGCGATGTAGTTTAAGCGCTAACTTCAGGCGTTGGTCTTCCATCGTCATCGCCCCCCTTCAGAGCATCAACAGCATAACCGTTTTGGTCGATCGTATACGACTCGGAGGGTTCTGAGTCTTGAGTGGTGCCATCGCAATAGAAAAAAAACGGCATCCGATGCCAGTCGCGAATCTCAGGGCAAATAATCCCCATGTCAACCATCGCCCGCAGCGTATTGATTATCTGTTTGGCCGCGTCCGATTCATCCGTAGTCATCTCTTTTGCCACGAGCCCGTAGCTAATGCTTTGCTGACCCGCTTTGCAACGAGATGTCAATCGGAGAAATTCCCGCGTTGTGCCCAAATCGAATTTCATTACCCGAAAGGCACAAGAGCGTGCCTGCACTATATGCGAATTCAGGAACCAAAAAGGTGACCGTGTCTGCAAAATACCGCAAGCATTTGGCTAGCCGGTACGCCGCTGTGGGATCTCCTCCTAACGTATGAACAAGAACATCTAACTGTGACTGCTTGGTCTCTGGATGTAGGCCGAACTGACGGAGGGTCTGATAGCAATCGTCCGCATCGAGGGTCTCCATACTCCCCATCTCTTCCGGGTAGTAGAGCACGACCAAGGGCCGATTCCGGATATGAACCAAGGCATTGCACGACTCGGTTAACTCACTCAAGCTCAGGGTCTCAACGTCTTTCACGTTATCGCTCACGGTCCTTCCTCCACCGGGCATTCGCCGCCTTTTGAGCAATTTCACGCCGCTGATCGGCAGATAAGACTTGCGCCCGTGCCAGCCCTCCTTTCTTGCCGCCAAGGCGTCCAAGGGCCACCGCAGCGGGATTCTTTGGCGGCTTTCCCTTTCGCTCGTCCGTTCTATCTCCTGCTTTCGTCAAATCCTTCACTCCCAATGCTTGAGCGTTCATGCAACAACAGTTTAGGTCCGTATCGCGTGAATGTCAATAAAATCTCTCATGGAGCTTCTTGCGCTGTGCCGATTTGCTAGGTTAACGGCATGGTATTTAATGCCACATTTGGTCCGCTGGGGGTTCCGTTGCGCACATGACTGATAATAACCAGGGATGGCACCTGGACAGAAAAAAGCGACGAAGCGGCCCCCAAAACCCGTTGAGGTGCATTTCGCCAGATCCGACGGATAAGGCGGCTGAGATCCGCAAGAATGCGAACTTTGAGGGATAAATCCTTATTTGCACAGTGTTGAAATTGATGATACGATTTTGGCATCCTACAGCGGAGGTGCCAAGGCACATGTCCAAGAGCAGAAATCACCAATCCAGAAGGACGACGCCATGGGATGGGCATG
>JAJZZI010000018.1 GCA_021797635.1 Bacillota bacterium
TGGGGAGGCCTAAGCCGCTGGCCTTTTCTCTTCCGCCGAGTCCGAAACGGGGATGACATTGAGGAGGTCCGTGGTTCACGGATCCACATCTCCAAGGGGTGAATGAGGATTTCGCACACCAACGGAGCGCATCACGCGCTCCGTTGAGATGGTTGCAAACCGGATCCGGATGGAGTGCGGGGAGCACTTTTTTTATGGAGATAGGTGTGAAGACGATGCTACAGCTTAACTGGTTGGGCTAGAATGGATAGTAAACGGGGTGCTTAAGCGAAATGGTCGTGATTTCTGAGATCATCGATCCGGTCGGCTTGGAGCGTCTGGAACAGGCGTCGCTCCCAATTCACTACGATCCTGCTTTGTGGCAGTCGAGCGAAAAATTGAGTTGGTGGGTTAGCCATGCTGATGCTCTCGTGGTCCGAAACCAGACGGCGGTAACGGCAGAACTGTTAGAGTCGGCCAGTTCCCTCCAAGTGGTGGGAAGATTAGGGGTGGGGCTGGATAACATCGATGTCGCCTTTGCCCAGGCACGACAGATCCCCGTGGTGACCGCCAAGGGGGCTAACGCTGTCGCGGTCGCAGAATATGTGTTTGCCTGCCTGCTCCACTTTAGCCGAAACTTGTCTACGGTTGCGGATACTGTCCGCGAAGGCGTATGGGATCGTAGCCTAGGCGGTACGGAACTGTTCGGAAAGACGCTCGGATTAATCGGCTTAGGCGATATTGCGCAAAGGGTCATGTTGCGGGCGCTAAGCTTTGGCATGCAGGTGATCGCCTATGACCCCTGGCAATTAAGCACGCGCATGGCTACCATGGAGCTAGGGGTGGCGTTGGTCTCATTTGAGGAACTTTTGACCTCGTCCGACTTCATTAGTCTTCATGTCCCCCTAAATCCCCAGACGGCCAAGCTCATCGACGCCAAAGCGCTGGCTCAGGTCCGCCCTAGCGCGCACCTCATCAATACGTCGCGCGGCGGTGTCGTGGACGAGGAGGCGTTGCTCGCCGCCATCCGGCGGGGAGACTTGGCTGGCGCTGCTTTAGACGTTCGTCAACAAGAGCCGCCCATGGCCGACGATCTCTTGAAAGCCCAATCCAGAATTCTTAGTACTCCACATATTGCCGGGTTGACCCAGGAAGCCGGTCGACGAACGGCGCTCATGGTGGTGGAGGACGTTATTCGGGTGTTGTCCGGTCAGATTCCGCTAAGCTCGGTGTAGCGCCATGATCGAGATGGGTCAGATCTTCTGAGCTTGTCGGCCGACGGATCGCCACAGTAGGCCAAGGACGATGGCCAAAGAGAAGTTGCCCCAGTAAAAGAGATCGGCATGCGCCAAACTCCATGAGGCGAGCAACGGCGCGGCGATGGTAATTAAGAGGGCGGCTAGGGCCCCAACATATCCTTGAACATCGACACGGGCCGAGTCAGGTACCCATGTCATCCAATAGGTGGTGTGACTCGACCAGAACATGCTCTGACCGGTCATCACGCATCCCCACGCACCTAGCAGGGTGAAAAATCCACCAGGGGCTCGGAGTCCCAGTAGCCCAAATCCCACGATCAAGGCTGCGATAGCTAAGCCTAGGGAGCGGTGTGGGGGCAGCTGGCCGATTCGGCGGTGCTGAAGCCATAAGGCCAGGCCAAAGATGGAGGCTGAAAGCGGCAAAAATGCCAGCTGGTTGGTATGAATACCGAGGCCACCGTGTTCGACGAAAGTAAGCGGAGCAAACGTGGCAAATAGCGAGAAGCTTAATTGCGCGAGCACCCGCAGCCCGGCTAAGGCTCTACCCTGGCCACGGAGCGCGGGAAGCAGACGTTGCCGGGTGGACAGCCAAGCACCGGTCTTTCGGGCAGTGCGCTCGGCTCGTTCCAGCGAAGATTCTCGCAAGAGCCACTGGCGCATTCCAATCGAAAGGGCCAAAAAGGGAAGCGCGATGGCGAAAGCCATGCGGCCTGATTCGGCTATGCCCAAGCGGTGTTCCCAGATGGCGAATAGCGGGACCACACTTCCACCTAAAATGGTGACCACTTGGAGCAGGAGATAGAGATGACTTCGCTTTTCTGCATCAATGTCTTCGCTAAAGAGGCCATTCCATGGAGGGGTGACCACTTGGGAAACCTGATTCAGCACTAGGGCAATGAGAATCCAAATGGGAGGAACATGGACGATCCAGAGGATTATGGCGACAATCCATCCTAAGACGTCTCCGATCTGGATTACGGCCTTTCGCCCAATGCGTGAGGAAAACCAGCCTACCGCGGGAAAAATTGCCGCTTGAAGAAGTCCGGATATGCCAATGGCAAGACCGATCCCCGTCACTGATGCATGGCGTGCGACCAGGTACACTGTAAGGTAGGAACTCATCCACGCGGCCGTGATCGACCAAGATGGCTCGGTCACTAAAAACACCTTGGCGTTAGGCCAGGAATCAGGAGACCACCTGCCTGCCCGAGGGGATCGCCTGATGGCCAGGGACGAACGTCGCGACCGCATCATAGACATGCTCCAAGGCTCCACGGGTGTGTGAGCATCGCATGCCCAATATGGACGCGCCGACTCGCGGTTAGGACATGCCCATGACGGGGACCCGTATTTGGGGTTTCGCGCATCAACCAGGGACGAGCCTTCTTGGTGCCGGAGGAAGAATGGGCCCCGTCAGTCTTCTTGAACCCTGGGTCCCAATCTGTAAGATATCTAACACAATGTCCGAACCGGGGTCGGGTAGTCCCGGCAGGATCAACCAATGGCCCAAATTCCCCTATCGTTGGCTTTGGTCGGCGCCACGGTTTATTCCAAATTTCTTGAACGCTCATAGCCAGTCGCCCTCTACGATGGATTCTCGATCGTGGGAGATCTCGGTAGCCTTTACTCACTACGAATCGTCTAACCTTGAGAGCGCTGCCGACTGTGACGCGACGAACCAACGTGAGTTTATTAGAGTCGATTGTAAGGAAGTTTGCAACCCGCTTGAAGACGTTTGGCACGAAGCCGCGGTTAATTCTGACCATCCGCGGTTGCTCGGACCGTTCACCAACCTAAAAGGTGGCGCACGGCCGTTGCCCCGCAGTACGTCCGCGCGGGGCAAGGTGTTGTGAAGCGATTCAACGAGCCCAACGTTACGTCTTACTCAAATGGCGTGAGTTTTTGTGCTGCCTGAAGACAGAGTCTGGGCAGCCGGTGCCGTCCCCTCTGCATGGCGGCGGAAGGGTATTTCAATTGAACGGCTATGGACTGGAGCGTGGTATCCTGTGCTGGAGGGCACCTTGGCATCGGTCGGTCCGAAATTTGCGGGGACGCAAGCGTGCCTCACGGTATCCTGAGGGTGTTCTTCTGCAGGCGATATGAAAGAAGAAGTAAGGGGGTTCGAAAAAATCATGGGGTCCTTCGGCTTCGCATCAAGAGGAAAGAGAGGGAACTCCATGGCCCTGGTCACGAAGACGATCAAACTAGCGTTGATAAGGGCACGATCCCTAAGGAACGCGAATGCGTCATTTCCATACCATCACGTGGTCGCGTTTCCGATGAACTTCTTTGGGCACACGTAGACGTGCTAGAAGAAAAAAATATCCGTCACATCAGGGTGGGTCAGGATCTCAAGGTGGCCATGGGCTGTCTGAAATTTGGTATTGCGCAACTAATCTGGACCCGGCCTGATGACATGCTGGCGTCTCGTCCGCTTAGATCTAGGTTCGATGTGGCCGAGTTGGAACGCGGCCATGGACCTTGTTCCGATGCGTGGAATACGGACTGTGGGCCCAAAGCGTGGGATTGACAGAAGATCCCACACGCTCTACGTTTATTGCCCAATGGTTAGAGGCGGGAGCGCGATGACGCGAACCCGGGTATCACTTACCAGAAGCGAAAGTCTCAGAGGTTGTCGACCTGTCGCCGATGTTTGACACGTTGTTAGGGAGAGCAGGCCATTTTAAACATCTTTACGATATCACACCAGAAAGAGGCGCCCCATGCATCTCATCATGCCATTATCAGGAGACAGTTGGCGGGTCACGGGTTGGTATACCAAGCAGTGGCGCATGCACACTTCGATGGAAATGAATATAGGGATTCCTCCCGCTATTCCCGCTATTCCTGCCATCGTGCCAGGATCCATCCCCATCGATTTACTACGCGCTGGCTGGATTAAAGATCCCAACTTTGGATTGCACAGCATGGATATGGAGTGGGTTAATAATCGTGATTGGGTTATGGAACGCCGCTTTGAGGTGTCATCGGATTGGATCCAAGATCGCTCAGAACTGGTGTTTGAAGGGCTGGATTATTCCGGGGAGATTTTCTTAAATCGAGAGCGTATCGCGAAGTTTGAAGGCATGTTTCAACCGCTGACGCTCGACGTGACTCAACGCCTGAACACGGGCCCGGGAACCGAGAACGTGCTTCAGGTAGTTTTCTTTACCGCCCCCTATGTCGATGGACAAATCGGCCACAGTCATACCATCCGAAAAATCAAATCACGCTTCAACTACGGCTGGGACTGGTGTCCTAGAATGATTGCCGTGGGAATCTGGCGTGATGTCAGCTTGAGAACATTTTCTCGGGTAAAACTTGCCGACTTCTTTCCCAAAGCCAGCTTGGATGAAGACCTCGCCCGGGGACGGCTGAACCTTCACCTGGGAGTCGAGGTACTGCAACCGGGATCCTATCAGGCTTGCTACCGGCTCATCGATAGCCAAGGCTCCGATCAGTGGGAGAAAACTTTTGAAATGTCCCTGGCCGGAGGAGTTCAGGAGATCCGGCATGAGAGTGCAGTAGGTCCCGTCAAATTGTGGTGGCCGAATGGCTTGGGAGAACACCCAACCTATGACGTGGAAGTGGTCTTGCTGGATAAAGAGGGAAGCGTGTGCGACAGGGCCGTGCGAAGCGTGGGATTTAGACGTCTTTCCTGGGAGAAAAACCCTGGAGCGCCGCAAGCAAGCCTTCCCTACACGCTGCAGGTGAACGGGCGGCGGGTGTTCATAAAGGGAGTCAATTGGGTGCCCTTAAGCCCGTTTTTAGGATCCATCCGAGCTGAGCAGTACGACGCCTACCTGGGACGATTTTCGGCCATGCAGGCGAACCTTGTCCGTGTTTGGGGAGGCGCCATCCATGAAAGCCAGCAATTCTACGCCACATGCGATCGATTAGGAATTTTGGTATGGCAGGAGTTCTTGCAGTCGTCGAGCGGGTTGACCAACAGCCCTCCGGATAATCCTGAATTTCTCGAACAACTTGAAGCGGTCAGTCGAACGGGTGTCATTCAGCTGCGCTCCCATCCCAGTCTGGCCGTATGGTGCGGAGGGAACGAGTTAATGTGGGAAGGCTACCGGCCCGTGGACGAGGGGCATCTTAACATTAAACGACTCCAGGCGCTGGTGCGTGAACTGGACGGGGATCGCCAATTTTTTCCTGCAAGTCCCTCGGGGCCTCGGTTCAATGTTTCGATGGAGGACATCGGACGGGGGTTGCACCATGACGTTCATGGTCCGTGGGACTACTCTGGCGACGGCACGCACTACGGGCTCTTCAATCAGGATGATGCGCAGTTCCGGTCGGAGACGGGGACACCGGGGGCCGCGCGAGAGCAGGCCCTTCGAGGGTATGCAGACGGGCTCCCCGTGTGGCCTCCGACCAAAGCCAACCCATATTGGGTGCATCGCGGAGCATGGTGGATTGCATGGGAGAAGATGAGCGAGCTCTTTGGCCCTTGGCGCGAAGATGTCGATGAAACCGGCAAATTTTTACAGGCCAGCCGCTATTTACAGATGGAGTCTTTACGTTATGCGGTCGAAGCTACCCGACGAAGGGAACCGGAGGCTTCGGGCATCATCATCTGGATGGGCAACGAGCCCTTTCCCAACGCCATCAACACCTCTCTTATCGAGTACGACGGCACGCCAAAGCCCGCTTACGAGGTCGTCAAACGGGCATTCTCAGCGAGACATGTGTCCGCGCGCTACACCAAGCTGGCCTATCGCCAGGGGGAGCGGTTTGACGGTCGCATCTTTGTCCATGACGAGCACGGAGTTTCGGCGCAGGGATGGGTTCACGCAGAAATCGTTGATGCGCACGGAAAAATACTCATGCAGGAGCGCTTCGAGGTGGACGGCGGCGGGCCCGTGCAAGAGGTGGGAAGTGTGGCCTGGGACGTCCGGACCTGTCCCTACGATGTTTTTTTGCTAAGAGTCGAATGGTTGAACGCTCACTTCGAGGTCATGTCACGAAATGACTATTTGTTTTCGGTAGACGCGGAGCATCCCTTGGAACCCCTGCGCCGCTTGCCCTCAGCTCAGGTCACCATTTCTTCCAAGCAGGGTCGCAAGGAGTGGGTTGAGGTGCATAATTCTTCGTCGGTGTTGGCCGTCGGGGTGTTTTTGTATGGAAAGGATGCTTCCCAATTTTTAGCGATGGATCCCAATGGCTTGATGTTGCTGCCGGATGAGCGAGCCACGATCCACTGCTCGACTCCAGTGCGCCCTCAGGACATCCACATCGAATGGTTTAATTCGTAATGATTTGGGGGCCTACCGGTCTCAGAATCGTTGCTCGGCGTGAACACCCAGCGTTCGATATGATTGCCAGGGGCCGTTGGTCTTCTCCCTAAGTTAGTCGGTCGATAGGGACCGGGGCGGCTAAGTCCCAATCTTCGGCCCAGACACCCTGGCCTAACTGATGCGCGTTCTTGGTCTCCCTCGGCAAGACGTCTTGTTCCCGTCATTGAACCTCCCCGCCCTAAAGGGCGGAGATTCTGGGGGAACCACCATGGCTGCGTCGCGGGTCGAGAGACCCTCGGAGTGACCCTCCTGACTCGCCACCGCTTATCC